>JAGRAN010000137.1 GCA_020434585.1 Bdellovibrionales bacterium | reverse complement strand
GGCCAGGGCGAACAGCAGGAAAAAGGCGACGACGGCCAGCAGTCCGGTGAAGGCAGCGGCGAGAGTAAAGACGGCGAGCAAGCCAAGCAGCAGGAAAACCAGGGCGGCGAAAGTGGCAAAGACTCCGCAAATCAAGCCGACTCCAAATCCGGCGGCGAGCAGGGTGAAAAAGGCGGGGAGTCGACCACCGGTAAGAAGGGCCAAGATTCTAAGAAAGACGAAACAGGTCTAGGCGACGGAAAATCCCGCTCCGGCAAGCAAGACGACAAAGAGCAAAAAGGCCAATCGCAGTCGGGCTCCGATGAAAAGTCCGCCAAAGACGGAAAAGCTGAAAACGAGTCCGGCGACTCCAGCAGCTCGTCCGATCAGCAAGCCTCCGAAAAAGGCGACAAACAGGGCGAAAATCAGCAGCAGGCTAACGCGCAGAAAGACGGCGATAAAAACAACTCCGGCAAAAAATCCGGCAAAGGGCAGGGCAAAGAACAGCAGCAAAGCGGCGAGCAGCAGCAACAACAGAGTGGGGAGCAGCAGCAGCAAAACGGTGAACAACAGAAGGAGGCCGTTAAAGAGCAGCTAGAAAAACTGCAGCAGAAGATCGAACAAGAAGCTAACCAGCAACAACAGCAGGAGCAGGCCCAACAGCAGCGAAACCAACAAGGCGGTCAGCAGCAGCAAAACCAGCAAGGGCAGGGTCAGAAACAGGGCCAGGGACAACAACAGCAGAATCAGCAGCAGGCCGGAAAGCAGCAATCCGGGGAACAGCCAGGTGGGCAAAAGAATCCACAGGGCTCTGGTGAAAAGCAAACCAGCTCCGACAACAAAGACCAGTCAGGCAAGAAAGGAGCGAATTCCCGCAGTGATGGTGGTAAAGAACCTCAAGAACCGGGCAGCAAAGGCAAGTCTAATCCTGATGCAGACGGTCAGATTGAAGCCAAGAAAGGTAATAAAACTCAAACTCCTCAGCACATCAGTGCTTCAAGCCAGGCGCAGCGATTTGGACCATTTAGCGGCGGTGAAGAGGGATTACTCGATGATCCAGCTCAACAAACAACTAAGGTCGAAGTTCCGCTTGAGGAAAAAATCGTTGTTCGATCACTCGGCGCAAGTGATAAAAAACTCTATAAAAACAAGTCTGGCTCTCAAGCCAAAACTGCCCTGGGGACCGACCAGTTCCAAAAACCGGAAGCAGAGCAGTCGAGGCAATCGCAGCCTATTCCTGTGGAATACCGAGATTTGTTACGATAAAAATCGTTAACTGCTGTTTTTGAGAATTTGAGGCCATGCGACGACCCCTCGAGCCGTACAATCTATCACCTGATGTTGGAGTAAGCAGCGCCGGAGGCTTATCGCAGACGATGGCCGAGGTGGAAGCGTTCGCCGCAAACTTTGAAGGCATCGAGCACGAACTCGCCAAAATTATTGTCGGCAATAAATCAATCATTCGCCAAACTCTGGCAGCAATTTTTTCTGGAGGTCACGTTCTGCTTGAAGGAGCACCGGGGCTCGGAAAAACTCTACTAGTAAAATCCATCGCCAAAACGATGGGACTTAGCTTTCAGCGTATTCAGTTCACTTCCGACTTGATGCCGAGCGACATTACCGGCACGCAGGTTTTGACAGAAGACGAGCACGGCCGCAGACAATTCGAGTTTCGCGGCGGCCCGATTTTCGCAAACATCATTCTCGCCGATGAAGTGAACCGCGCCGGACCGAAAACCCAGTCTGCGCTGCTCGAAGCGATGGAAGAGAAGCAGGTCAGTATTGTCGGCACAACCCACAAACTGCCTAGCCCCTTCTTTGTCCTAGCTACCCAGAACCCCGTAGAACTCGAAGGCACTTATCCGCTGCCAGAAGCTCAGCTCGACCGCTTCGTGTTTAAGCTGCTGCTCGACCCACCGAGTGCCGGCGAGTTAAAGGAAATTCTAGCGCGTACAACCGGTGAGTCCTCAGTTGAACTGAAGCCAATTATGCCGCCGGAAGCAACCGCGCAGGCGATTATCGGCATGCGCAATTTGGTGCGCCGAGTTGTAATTGCTCCGCCGCTGGAAGACGTGCTGGTTGGTCTTGTCTTCTCGCTCACACCAGGCAGTCCATCGAGTCTTGATATAGTTAATGAGTATGTCCGCTACGGCCCCGGACCACGCGGAGCACAGTCGGTGCTGCTGTCAGCAAAGGTTTATGCGCTGCTCGATAAGCGAGTTAACCTTTCTTACGACGACATTAAACAAACGATTGTTCCGGCGCTGCGGCATCGATTGATTCTCAATTATCAGGCCGAAGCCGAAGGCGTTACCTCCGACGACATTATCGCCGAGGTAATTAAGACCGTAGCATAGAGTTTTTCACGGCGCCGGGTGAACTGGTGTCGGGCAACGTATTCGGTGTTTCGTATGTTAGAACCGTTTACCCCTGGTTTTTTTCGCCGCCTGCAGCAGCTTAAGATCCATACGCGCCGCGCGTTCCTTGGATCACGCCAGGGTATCCACCGCTCGACCAGACGTGGCCACGGGCTCGAGTTCTCCGATTTCCGCGTCTACACTCCCGGTGACGATTTCCGCCACATCGACTGGGGCGTCTACGCGCGAACCGACAGACTTTACGTGCGGCAGTTTCGCGAAGAGCGTGACCTCAACGTCAGCATAATGCTCGACACTAGTGCTTCGATGAGCGGCCCCGAAGGAGAGGGCAAGTTTGAAATGGCCCGTAACCTGGCGCTTGCTCTCGGCTATGTCGCGCTGACTGACGGAGATTTAGTTAACTTTAGCCTGCTCGGCAGCGGTTCTTCGCCGAACTACCGAGGTCCAAAGGCTCTGACGCGGGCACATGCTTTTCTTTACAAAACCGAACCGGAAGGCCATGTGAACTTCGCCGCTGAAATTCGCAACCGCATCGCGCGTCAGAAGATTCCTGGTAAAGCGTTTATTATTTCTGATTTTCTTTTCGAAGAGGATGAACAATTTGCCGCGCTCGATGTGCTGCGCTACCGAAATTTCGATGCTTCGGTAATACAAGTCCTTGCACCAAGTGAACTTCGGCTGGGGATGGACGCCGGCAGCTACCAGATTATTGACTCTGAGACTAATGAAGAAGTCGAAATTGCACTAAGCGACGTCTCGAGAAAGGAATACGCGAAAATTCTTGCGGCTCACATTCAGGCACTTGAGCATTACTGCCAGAAACACGGAATTCGCCACGTGCTGGTTTCAAGTGATGAAGATGTATCCGATGTTGTTCTGGCGCGCTTGCCGGCGCTCGGACTACTGTCATAGGAATTATTGAATGCCATTTCAGTTTGCTTCTGCTGCATTTTTAGCGCTCGGCCTAGCTGCCCCGCTGCTGATCTTGGCATACACGCGCAAGCAAACCCGCGACGCTCGCAAGGTGTCCAGCATCATTCTGCTGCGCAAACTTCCTAAACACAGCATCATTCGCAAGAAAGTTAAGCTGCCGCCAAATTTCTGGCTTGAACTACTGGCGCTTTTGGCCCTCGCCGCTGCTGCCGGCTATCCGCTCTACGAAGGTTCGGGAAGTCGAACTGCCATCATTCTCGACAACACGCTCAGTATGAGCGCAAAGGGCAGCACCAAACCCACCCTCTTTGCAGAAGCTGTGCGCAAAACTCTAGGCTGGATGGACGAGCAGCCTTCCGGCAATAGCTACACTCTGTTTACTTCCTCGCCTACACTGCGCAAGATTGGGGAATCCGCCGTTTCGTCCGGCACTATTGAATCTTACCTGGCAGACCTAGCGCCGACATTAACTTCTGACAGTATTGCCTCAAGCATCGAGCAGCTCGGTGAAAGCGGTTCGTTCGATCAAATTGTTGTCGTCAGTGACCGAGATATTCGTGAAGCTGAATCCCTGCGTGAAGACGCCTTGTCTTCTGATTCAACAACCGAGGTGCGCAGCCTTACGGTTGGAAGCGCGCAATCAAATCTTTATCTCAGCTCAATCGGCGTGGAAACTTCAGGGGTGCGCAACGAGAAGCGAGCCATCGTCAGTCGAATAGCCCAGTCAGGCGGTGAGCGGCGCGAGGTTACCGTCCGCCTCTCCGGGACTTCCGGTGGAAGTTCGGATTATTCTCTGCTCGACACGACACGCCTTGAGTTAAACAGCGACTCTTCGCGTGAAGTGCAGATTCCAGTTCCAGATTCTGCTAAATCGATGCGCTCATTCAGAGTTGAAATCGAAACTGGCGCCGACGATGCGCTCGCAGCGGATAACCAAGCTTGGACCAGCGTTGATGCTGCCGCCGAGTCTGCCGTGCTGCTGGTTTCGCCGATCGAACCTGGGCCGGATGCGTTTGGACTGAAAAACATCAGCGGCATTAAAGTAATTCACGCTACCCCAGCCGAATACGCCACGCTTTC
>JAGRAN010000136.1:17395-26943 GCA_020434585.1 Bdellovibrionales bacterium | reverse complement strand
AAGCTGAGAATGAAGATTTTTTGAGAATTTGCCGCGAAAATGGCGTTGAAGAAATTTCCGCGGACACGCAAAATCTTGCTCAACTTTTGTCCATGCTTCAGCAGTACAAGGTCGTAGTCAGCGGGCGGCATCATGTAAACATATTTTGCATGCTTGCAGGTGTGCCGTTTATTGCTCTGCCTTCCAACACTTGGAAAATAGAAGGCACGCTGGCCGAACTCGGCGAGGACCGACTGCCGTGCTATGCTCATGATGAGTTTCTAAAGCATATTCAAAACGGTGCGATGCTCGGATTTGAATCTTTAGCTGCGCCGAGTGAAGCTGTAGCGGAGTGCTCAGCTAGAGTGCGGAATTTAGTCGAGGGAATTGCGTGTGGAAATTCTCACCCCATTTGATTTTGTCGAACGGTACTCCGAGGGTAAGCGAGTAGCTGTTGTTGGCAATGCTCCGTCGACACTTGAGTATCCAATTGGCCAAGCTATCGATGACTTTGATTACATCATAAGATTTAACGAATGCACTACGGTCGGCTTTGAGGAGCACATAGGAAGTCGGACCTCGATCTTAATCGCCAATCCATATGCTGAAACCCGTTCACGTAGAATTCTAGACGGGCAGCGCGCCGAAATGGTGCTGGTAATTGCCTCCCAAACCAGAAGGGGGGACAGAAAAATATTCTCAGATTGGCTTGAAGATCATCCAGTATTGTTTACCTATTGTCCCGACTTGGTAACAGTTCCTGACTCTGCTCATAAAGCGGGATTGACAACGGGGACGTACGGTTTGCAGCTGATTCAGCGTGTACTGAAGCCTTCAGAAATGCTGGTGACAGGGTTTACGATGTTCGCTGATGAGGACCATAGTCACTACTGGAAGGCTGGGATTCCTGGCGGAATTCATGCGCATGACTTTCAAGGCGAGACCGTTATCTTTGCAAATATGCTCAACACCTTTAAGTGCGTTACCTACGTAACGCCAGATGTGCGACTACTCCTGCAAAAATCTGGTGTCTCTGCTGCTGGGCATATCAGAGATCTCGCTATGCCCGAGCAGCATCGTTAGCAGCTGCGTCCGCTTTTTTTGTAGAGGCAGCTTGCAAGTTAGGCTGAGCCAATTTGCAAAGATAGTCGTCAAATCGAGAAACTAACGAGTTCCAAGAGAACCTACCTGCCGTCTCAAGTCCGTTTCTAATCAAATGTGATCTGAGTTCAGCGTCGTTAAGTACTTTTTCGATATTTGCACGCAGAGCATCAGCATCTTTTGGTTCGGACACAAGAGCGTTTTCGCCGTTTCGCGCGTATTCTCTAGAGCCGCCGTCGTCAGTCATGACGACAGGAACACCGCAGGCCATAGCTTCAAGCGGGCAAAAACTGAATCCCTCGTGCCAGCATGCAGAAACGAAAACTGACGCAGAGGATATAAGATGAGAAATTTCGATTTGCGACGGCGACTGTTCGGAAATTTTTAACAGATTCAACCCTTCTGCTGCCTCTTCGATTGTGTCAGTTCCCTTGTGGGGGCGGGAAGAGCCATAGCATGCAGCGTCATAAATTTTCTTCTCTCGACGCGGCGCGAACATTGTACGATTGATCGCACCCTCGAACACGGCATCGCAGCGGACACCACAGTGCGAATAAACATGATCCGCCGTCCATTTGGAATTTGCGATATGATGGAATGATTTAGTCTCTTGATAGTAGCGTGCTAAATTATTCGACTCATCTCGGTACAACATATACGCCGCAAGATGATAAACTATTTTAACTGCGGCGTCGGCGCGGAGAAACGGTTCAATTACATCTGGATCTGAAACTATCAGTATATCGATAGACGAGTCGTCAATATCATCAAAGGCGGCACACTCGGCCCACATCGGCATCCAATCGGCCTTTTCACCGTCGGGGGTAAAGACTGTTACCTTATGACCCTTGGCGTAAAGTCGATTGGTCATTTCGATTGTTCGTCTAACACCGCCAACTTGACCGAGATGCGGTTTGACCCATCCAATTGAGAGCGGAGCGTCTTGCTTGATGGTTGGGGTAACTGTTTCGGCCTCTCGTTTGTTCGGCTGACATGCGTAGTGCCTGGCAACCGTCAAACTGTCGTTCTGCTGCATTTTAATCACAGCATCTCGGACTTGGCCTCCGGGATGCTTCGCGTTAAGCGCTTCGGCTCCGGCTTGGGCGAGCTTCGTTCTACGTCCGGTTCCGAAGCTTTTTGACTTGGCGTGGAAGACGTAGCAGTCGTCGGCGATGAGATGGACAAACCCGGCTTTCTGGGCTCGCAGTGAGAAGTCATCTTCCTCACCATAGCCCATTGGGAAAGCGGCTTCATCGAGCTTTCCAACTGAATCGACCGCGGCACGTGTTATCAAATAGCAAAATCCGTTAACCAAACTTACCTGTGGGTAAAGCCGTTGAGAGGTTGCGGCCAGCTCGTGCGAAAAATCTTCCAGCGTCATGCCATTTGGCACAGTATTTACAGCCCATTTTCCGTCCGGAGTTCGCAGCTCCGGTATCGACTGCCAGCTCGCTGCGTTTGAAAGAGGGCCGACAACACCAATCCCTGGTCTAGAAAACGCGCAACTTGTGAGTCGTTCAAGCCAACCCCAGGGGACGATTACATCTGAATTTAGTAGAACAACGAAATCGCCTGTGCTGGCCTCGATCCCCTGATTTGCAGCCTTGGTATAGCCGCGAGCTTGATCGTTGCGAATGAGCATAATTCTAGAATCGACCGACAATCTTCTCAAAAAGTCGGCTGTCTCGAAGTCGCTGCCATCGTCAATAATCACCAAACGATGGATATTCAAGTTTGTATTGGCTAGCACTGACTCTAGGCATACGCGAACGTCGTCGAAAGCGTTATGAACACAAATTGCGATTGTTCCTTGGGGCTCGACCGTGCCATCGTTCAAACGGTCCCGCTCAGGTCTTACAGTTCCTTGCGCAGCCCAGTTTGGGTTCACGGTGAACGTGCTTAGAGCCAACCTTGATGGGAGTGCGGTAGGGTGATCATTTATTGCCGCACGAAGCTTCATAGCGCCAGGCTGCTGAAAGATAGCACCGACGCTGCCAACTGTAGATAGGCCAAGTTTGAAACTTTTGGAGGACTGCACGCTGTTTATACAATTCAGCAGCTCTGCTCTTAGTGAGTGAAGTGCCGAAGCGCACTGCGAGATCTCCTGGCTGGCATTTAGGAATGAGTCTGGATCTATTCCGCCGGTTAAACTGCCAGCGTCGGCGATTTGGCTTCGAATTGCGCGCGCTGTGGACTCGCAGCGTCGAAGTTCGGCTTCTAGTCCGTCATATCTATCGGGCACCCATGGGCCGTCTATAAGGTTCGCTGAGCCGCGCAAACGACGACCTAGCGCAACTATCTTGCGTCCCGCCAAGAAGGTTCTAGAATTAATCATGGTATGCAAGGAAACGAGATCGGTTCTGCATAGGTGAGCGAGTTCATCTAAGCGCTCAAGCTGTTCGACAGCACTGCGCTGCGCCAATACTGCGCGGATATTGTCACTGGCAAACATCGCGTCAGATAAGAAGCCGTCTAAGCGCTGAAATCGGGAAGTGGCGTCGTTAAGGTTCTGAGCAAGATCCTTCATTCGGCTGCCAAAGATTGCTAAGTCGTTTTTGATCTCTTCACTTTGTCTTAGCGTCTTGTCTTGGCGCTGTCTCAGGTCAGCTAAGTCTTCACGCAAACTTAAGTTTGACTGCATTACCTGCTGCAGCGGTGCTCCAGACGTTAGTGGCAGGCCTTGGATTTGTTGTTTGAGCCGGGCTTCTTCCGCTCTTCGTCTATGTAGACTTAGTTGCGGAATCAGAAAGTCTGGAGCTAGTCGACTACAAGCTGATACAAGGGTTTCCTTAATTCGAGCAGGGGACATTCGCTTCTTAGGCGTGTCCTTTTGCATGCTCAAAAGCTCAGCAAGTTTTCTCCAGTGCAAGTTAAGTTCAGCTAAGTCACGATTCAGCGCGGGTCGTAAGTCTAAGGTTTCTGCGACGGCGGCAGCGTGATTGAGAGATGTCCAATTGTCTATTCGCAGCTCAGGGTGACCGATACGTGCAAAGAAATCAGCGAACTTATGTATTTCGGGGCTGGCTACGCATACCGGTGTTCGGCCGTAGGCGTAATGAACGATAGCTCCGTGAAGGGAAGAGCCAAAATAGAAATCAGCGTGGGCCAGAATGGCAGTTGTTTCTTTTAGGGAAGGTAGTTCGGAAATAGCAAGATGCGGGTCCTTGTACAGCTTTGATACCTTGCGCACGACAAAGTCGTCTTTATGAATTGGTCCGATCGCAAGAAAGATCGGGAAAAGGTTGTTCCTTGAGCAGAAGGAGCCGATCAGCGAACACAATTCTTCAAGCGAAGCATCCGGCCCAAGATATCTGCTTTTTAGATGGAAGACTGCAGTGCGAGCGGACTTGGGAATCAGCTTAGCTACGGTTTGAATTCTATCTTCCCAGACGGGAAGCAGCGATTCCTTCGTCCAAACGCGCGACAAAGCTACAGCAGTGTCAGGGACGACGCACGGATTTGCAGAGGCTTCGAATTCGGAAACGATCTTTGCGCTAGTGGTGTCCCTTACGGACAGATAATCGACAGAAGCGATTGCGGTTCGTAGCTGTTCGATATCGATTTCAGGCAGTTTCCCCGGGACCCCCGGCGCATTCCAGCAAAGAGGAGCACCAGACACCTGAGCAAGCATTGATGCGCCGATCCACAGCGACGGATAAGCCAGCAGAGATGATTCAATACTTTCCGAGTAAACGGGATTCAGCGCGGGTGCACAGTCGATAATATTTCCGCCGCCAACAATTACACCGCTGATATCCTTGCGCATTTGAAGGGCTTCATCGAAGGTAATTGTCGGCACTGAATCCGAAACGATGGACGGACCCCCTACAGGCGAGACGAAAACGAACTGCTCATCCTTCAACGCAGAACCCAGCTCGAATTTAATAAGTTCCGGAAAGATTAAGTCGCCGTAGTTTGCTACGTCGTATGTGCCAAAACACGCGATAGCCATTTATTCACCGAGTTACCTAGGAATTTACTGATTCGTGATAGCTCATTCTTGTATATTTATCTAGGTTGAGCATTGTTGTTCGCGGCTTTGTCGTGTTTTATTAGTGGGTTAATGCAGTGTCTCTGAGATTATTCCACGATGTTTCGAGCAATTAAATTTCTATTAATTTGCGCACTTCTCGCAACAGTTATTGCGGGAGGTCTAACTGTGTGGGGTAAACGCTATTTGACGGCTTGGAGCGAAACGCCGGTGACTTTGAGTGAGCCGAGTGTTTTTGAATTTCCTCGCGGGACAAAGTTGGCGGATCTAGGTGCGCTGCTCGAAGAGTCAAAGGTGATTGACCGAGCTATTCTGTTTCGTGCGTGGGTCCGATTTTTCTCTTCGTATGAAAAATATCAAGCTGGTCAGTATCGCTTCGAAGGTCAGGTAAGGCCGCGAGAAGTTGCGGAGGCGATGATACGAGGTGATGTTTACATACCGGTCGTGCTCCAATTCACCATTCCGGAAGGTTTCACGCAAAAGCAGGTCATCGACCGACTTGTTGAATTAAACGTAGGCAAGCGAGAGGACTTCGAGCAGCTCGTGCGCGATAAGTCCTTTTTAATGGAGTTAGGAGTTGATGCAGAGTCACTTGAGGGCTTTTTGTACCCAGCCACCTACCAGTTTAGCGAGTTTCCAGGCCCTCGTGAGGCCTTAGTATCAGTTGTAACGACCTTTTGGAGTAAGCTGCCCGAGGGTTACGAAAATAGTGTGCGCGATCTCGGTCTCTCGTTAGTGGAGGCGGTGACGTTCGCTTCCCTGATTGAATTAGAGACTCGGCTTGACGCGGAGCGCCCACTTGTTTCGGAAGTTATTTGGACCAGACTCAAGCGCGGGATGCCGCTTGGTCTCGACGCATCAATTATTTACGGTATTCAGGACTATCAAGGTGATTTGACTTTTAAGCACCTTAAAGATGCCTCGAATCCATATAATACAAGAATTCGTTTGGGACTTCCGCCCGGTCCAATCGGCTCGCCGTCGATTGCGTCGCTGAAGGCTGTTTTGAGTCCCGCGAATGAAGGCAATCTTTATTATGTATTAGACCCGGAAGACGGGACGAAGCATATCTTCTCCAAGACGCTGCGCGAACATAACAACCATGTTCGGAATTTAGTGCGGCATCGACGCGGGCGTTAATCTCAGGGGCATTAAGCATGTTTGCGCGACAGTTTTTAGTTGTATTTTCGATTGTACTTTTAGTGCTGCTGGAGTCGTGCTCCCCAAAGAGCTACCGCGTGCCGCAAAAGGAGTTGAGATCTTATGACTTGGTAGTTTATGGCGGCACTCCAGCAGGTGTTGCTGCTGCTGTCTCTGCAGCGCGCAAAGGTGTTTCCGTGGCGCTTGTGTCACATTCAAATATCGTCGGCGGAATGGTTTCGTCCGGACTTGGAGCGTCGGATGTCGGTGAAGTTGCGGCAGTAGGTGGATTTGCTCGCGAGTTTTTCGACCGCATTGGGGAGTATTACGACCACTCAGAACCCGTATATAGATTTGAGCCAAAGGCTGCTGAGCAGGTGTTTGAGGAGATGCTTAGCGAGAGCGGCGTATATGTTTACCGTAATTCTCCGGTGCACCATTTAAAAAAGTTAAACACCACGATCGAGGCATTGATTTCGGTGCGTGGTGAACAAATCAGCGGCAAGATGTTCATCGATGCCAGTTATGAAGGTGATCTGATGGCGCGAGCGGGAGTGTCTTACACGTTCGGCCGAGAGGATAAAACTGAATATAAAGAGTCGCTCGCGGGATTTCAAACGGCTAACCGCCGCCACATCTTTCCTGTTCCTGTGAATGCAGTGGATGAAGGTGGCGAGCCGTTGCCTGGAGTATCTCGAGACGGCTGGGCCGACGTAGGCACGGGAGACAAGAAAATCCCGGCATACAATTTTCGTCTGTGCCTTAGCAAAGATCAGGATAATCAACTGCCATTTGAAATGCCGGAAAACTACGATCCTAAGACGTATGAACTTCTAGCCAGATATATTGCATTGCGCCCAGAGATAAGACTTAGCACGCTAATGTATTTTTTTCCGCTGCCAAACGACAAAGTGGACGTCAATAATCGGGGACCAGTTTCGACCAATTTAATTGGAGGAAGTTGGGAGTATCCTCAGGCCAGTCACAAACGCCGCGCTGAAATTTGGCAGAAGCACAAGGATTACACGCAAGGCTTGCTGTACTTTCTGTCGACCGACAGCCGAGTTCCTGCTCGACTGCGTAGTTCACTGTCTAAGTGGGGGTACTGCAAAGACGAATTTGTCGAAACGAGCGGATGGCCGCCTCAGCTCTATGTTCGTGAAGCACGGAGAATGGTGAGCGATTTCGTAATGACCGAAGCAGATGTGCGCACCAACTTATCTAAAGTCGATTCAATTGGAATGGCGTCGATGCCGATAGAGTCTCACCATGTTCAGCGTCTACTAACCAACAAGAAAACAGCAGCCAATGAAGGTTCCGTTGTCGTCAAAGTTAGCCCATATGAAATACCGTATCGGGCGATTGTCCCTAAGCGGGGTGAAATAACTAATTTGATTAATCCAGTTACGGTTTCAGCGTCGCACGTTGCTTACAGCTCGTTGCGCATGGAGCCGGTTTATATGATTCTCGGGCACAGTGCAGGAAATGCCGCTGTGATAGCACTCAAGCAAGGACTACCAGTTCAGGACATTGATATTCCTGCTCTGCAGCAGCAGCTTCGCCGAGAGGGGCAGGTCCTCAGTTTAAGATAGGCCTCGTATCAGCGGCTTGCGGCCGGGGCTAACCCTGGATAGACTTAAGCTGGACGTAAAAACCGTGTAATGCCATGATAAACACTTACTTTGCCGTTTTAGTTTTGATTCTTATCGCCGCGGGCTTTGTGGGAACGATGCTGCTGTTGGCGATAGTCCTTGGTCCAAAGCATCACACTGAAATGAAGGACGACCCGTTTGAGTGCGGAACGGTTGGTTCAGGCAACGTATCCCAGCGCCATAGTGTGAAGTTCTACTTGGTAGCAATGACCTTTATTGTATTCGATTTGGAGATAGTATTTCTCTACCCTTGGGCGATTCAACTGCGCGAACTCGGCTGGCCGGGCTTTTGGGTTATGCTACCGTTTCTTGTCGTGCTGACCGTCGGACTACTTTACGAATACCGCCGGAAGGTTCTCGACGTAATTTAGCAGAAGCTATTTTACGCCCAGCAGCTCCACGTCAAAAATTAAGTCTGCGTTCGGTGGAATAACTGCTCCAGCGCCGCGTGCACCGTATCCGAGCTTAGAAGGAATCATCAAGGTGCGCTTGCCGCCGACTTTCATGCCAGCTACACCTTCGTCCCACCCGCGAATAACACGGCCTTTGCCTAGGGGAAAAACGAACGGTCTGCCGCGATCGAGCGAGCTGTCAAACTTTGTTCCCTTGTCGCCGTCCTGATTAAGCCAGCCGGTGTAGTGAACGGAAACGTTCATTCCGGACTCAGCCGTCGGCCCTGTGCCGACTTGCGTGTCTTTATATTGGAGACCTGAACTTGTAGTAACGATATCCGCTTCTGCCGCTGCTTGAGCCGGGAGAATTAGTGCGATGAGGGTAAGGGCTGCAAAGTATTTCATAGCTGCTGGAACCTACGATTGTCTTAATCCAAACTACGCAGGCAAACGTTAGCACATAGATTTGCCCGTTCCAATGGGGCAGAGTTATCGGGCAGCGCGCCTGCCGTAGCTAGAAACTGTTGATATCTCTTTTGAATTCCGAGTGGAAAACAGGTCGTCCTCGGGTTTAAGGGCACTCTTAACCTCCAGCAGCTCAATCCAGTCGTCGACTGCTAGGGTTTCGCTAAAGCGGCGGGTCGAGACCAAACCGGCCGTTCTCATCTTTAAACGCAATTCGCGATTGACCGCGAGGCTAATAATTCGGTCGGCGGCGATTTCTAAATCTTGGCCATCGACAATGAACGAGTTTTCACCATCTTGTGCGTACCGCGCAACGCCGCCGGAGGCGGACATGACAGGGACCGCACCGCACGACATACCTTCAATTCCAGTTCGACCGAACCCATGCCAGTAAGAAAGATCAACCACGATATCAGAGTCTTGATAAACTGCGGCAACCTCTCTCGGCGAAAGTTCACCAGTCATCTTAACAAAACCCTTCAGGTCTGACGGTAGCGATGAAGCGTCGCCAAACATCGTCACTTCAAGTTCAGGGAGTCTGGTCCGCAGCAGTCTAAGTAATTCAATAGTCTCTTTGCCGCCGCGTCGAGACGTTGCGAGTCTCAGCATGCCTGCCAAACGAGGCTTGCCGAAATGCCGATCCTGAGAGCCGGGGTAAAACACGCTGTGATCCAATCCGGGAGTTACGAGCTCAACTGGAACATCATGCTCCGCTGAAACAATCTCAGAAAGGAATGGAGTCTTCGCAACACAGCGCAGTCCAAGTTCATAAGACTTTTTTGCTTCTTTGACTCTCGAAAACTCTTCAGAGTGCGCATAGAACCAAGG
>JAGRAN010000136.1:0-17340 GCA_020434585.1 Bdellovibrionales bacterium | reverse complement strand
AGGGATTTAATTATGTAGGCTGTGGTCCAGAATGTCCCAACAACCGCTTGGCGGTTCCAGTCTAGAGAGAACAGCTGCTCAAGTGACACAGGAATCACTGGGGCTAGGCAGGTGTAGTCGCGAACGTTGACCGGTCCCAGACTTAATACCCGAGTTTCGATTCCTCGCTGGGCAAGTTCGTTAGCATGTTGGATTACTGAAATGGAGCCGCCCCCGAGAATAACTCCGGGTAATAGAAACACAACTGAGGCATCGGCCAGTACGGGAGCACCGGGGTTAAGAAAGCCTTTGACTTTGTCGTTTTCAAGAAATAATTTTTGCTTCCCTGTTAGCGAAAATGGCTCGCTCGGTCCGGCGATGGTCGGTGCTAAGGCTTTGTACTCTTCTCTAACTTCGGCGAGCGGATCAGTCTCGTTGAACTCTGCTGTTAGAAACTTATTAAACCTTGACCATCTCGCATCGAAAAGAGGCCGGTTGTTTCGAACTTCGCTGAGGCGGTGGTGCGTGAGTTCTGCTGGGTCCTGTTCACTAAAAACAAATACGTCGTCAGCACAAATGGTGTCGGCACCGTTAAGTGCAAGCCGCAAGCCAAAATCCGCATGCTCAAGTGCCCCGCCATGATAGCATTGATCCAGCGAACCAAAACGCTCAAGGGCCCAGCGCTTGATGTAAGTTACACAGCGTTCAGGACGAGGCAGGCAAGGTCGGTCTTGACGCGAGAGTAGTCGAATCTGTTTGGAGGCTGTTGCGAAAGAGTCGCCGCTGTTGATTTCAATTTTGGTGAAATCTGCAGAATTGCTCAAGGGTGATGCAAGCGCAGCCATAGGACGCGAGTATGCTGCGTCACGTAAACGCTCCAGCGCCATTTCGTTGAAAACGACCCCAGAGCTGATCAAGACTATGTCGTCCTGGGGATCTGCGCGCTTGATGCCTTCCGCTCTAAGGCTTACGTAGTTACTGTCTTCTCCCAGCTCTATCAGCTGGATGCGCTGAGGAAACTTCGAACAGTACGACTCAAGTAAGCTGAGCCTTTCTCTGTCCTGCAATTTGCTGACGAAAAGAATTTTTGCTTCGGCAGGGCAGTTTTTTAGCAAGCTGCGCAGCGTCATCAGGTCGGCATCCAATGCTCCGCCGGAGATTAAAATAGCAGAGAAAGAATTCGCCCGTCCGTTAGAGGCGAAATCTCTTAAGCAGCGAATTTCTGCTTTGCGAATGGCGCCGCTTACTGCTCCAGTTTCGCCGGAGCTGCTCATTCGCGACATCCAGGTGTTCAGCTTTTCTTTAATCTGGTTACTAAGAGCAGAGTCCCATAAGAGTTCGTGGATATGTTGAGCTAGTGTGTGGGGATCCTTGGCCGAGATAAATGCAGGCAGTGCTTCAGGGCGTGAAGTGCGGACAGCAGTGTTGTCGACTACGATTGGGATGGCGCCGCAGAATGCCGACTCAAGCACCATTGGTTCAAATCCACAAACATCTCCAGGAAAGCAAGCCAGCGCGTTTGAAGCGAAAAGTTCGGCCAGCTCTGCACTGCTTGGCTCCAAAACGACGACGTCTGCTTCTTCGATAATTGTTTTGAAACGAGACTTGCGTTTGCTAAGCACGACAGCTGTAATATCAGCTGTTGCGTGAAGAGCTCGTATCTCGCCAATACAGCTTGCCGCAAAGGCGACGTCATTATCGGAGGTTCCCGAATCAAGGACAAAAACGATTGACTTGTTGTTTCGCTCGACAGGGAGTGAGCGGAAGTATTCTGCGTTGATTGAGGGAGCAATTAAAACCCCGTCTGCGAGAAAGGAGTTTTTAACAGCAAGGTGCTCCTTGAGCCATCGACTTGTAGTTAGCGGTGTAAACAATCCTCGAATCGCGCTTTGGGCAGAGTTCTCGTTTTCTGGCGACTCGTGAACTACTTTCAGATGTTCAGCGTATTGGAAGAAACCGCAGACGGAAGCACCGCAAATTCGGCGCAGTGTGTTGGCGGCAGGGATTGTTTCCCAGGTAGTAGCTACACACCAATCTATTGACATTCCTTTTGCGGAACTTAAAAACTCCGAAAAATGATAGACCGAACAGCCGTCGATTGATTGGCGAGCGTGATCTTCGGAGCTGCTTACGAAGATAACTCGAAGTCCCTCGCTAGTTAGTTTGTCTGCAAGGGCAAGGACCTGATACTGCCATCCTGAGTGCTGTGTGGCGGGGTTCCATTCGGAAGGGAGAAATATCGGTACGCTTGTGGCTGCAGTTTCAGCTGCGCGGATCGAAAGAGAATCGCTGAGCGCGCGCTCGACACGCCACCTTTCGTACGGTGACGTAAAAAGCTGATAATCGCTTGGGTAAGAAACAGCCTGGCGCAAATCCAAATAATAAACGAATTGGTTTGCGGGTGGGCGGGCGACTGGCCAGTGGAACTCGTGTCCACTGATTGAATGTTTCTTGCGATCGAACTGACTAAGGAAGCGAACTGAAGTAAGCCACACCAATCCAGCGTTTTCGCAGGCAGCTAAGGCGGGTATCTCTTTGTTTGAGGTCTTTACTGCTGCGCTGATGTCTGCAAAATTTCTTCCATCGGGGAAGCTCGCGCCTTGCCCACCATACGGAGTGGGTTGGACCAGACCATCGCACGGCAGCGCACTGTAAGCGCGAAGCAGTGAAGCGCATGAAACGAAATTTAAATCGATGTCGTCCCTAACATAGAATACGAACGTTTGGCCGGGTTCGAGCGGTTCGGCTGCAAAAGATGCCCATGCTGGGCTTTGCCCAATTTGATTTACCGCCAATGTGCAGCGCCTGCCCAACGAAGTGGTAGCAGCGATCCGGGTTATGTCCTGATTGGGCTTTACACTTGAGTTGAGGATTCGCACAGATGCCGGCTCTATGCCATCGGCGCTTAGTATGCGATCAAGCTGGTCCAACGATCTCATTAACGGCGCGGCGAGCCCCGAGGTCTCAACTAAAACGTGGACTACCGCGTCTCCGGAAACAGGCGTTGAGTTTATTTCGGGAGGTCGTCGGTTAAGTCTTGGCAGCTCACGCTTTAGTGAATCGATTGCTGAATCGATATCGTCGGAGTCTCGACCGCCTCTCCAATCCCAGATCTTTTCTAGTTTTCGAGCGGTTTTGGCGTAGAGCTCAACTCTCCCCGGTCCAATGCAGTTCAACTCGTCTAGTGGAAATCGAATTTCGAACCCAGAGAAGAGGGGGGCTTGCAGACCTTCGAACTGCGATTGAACGTCATGTCTCGGAAACAGCGCAGGCACTTCATGCGCCGCCTCACCGTCAACAAACACGACGACGGGTAGTCCTGCCCTGTTTTCGACAGCCCAGCCAGCCAGTACGCCGGGAGCTGATGAAGTATCAGGTTCAAGATCGATGTGGTGCAGAAAGGGGCAGCCCTTGCGTTGAAGCGATTCCGGAATTAGATCCTTAAAAACGCTCATGATTATACTGCCTTCGCCTCCATCTACTGGGCCTGTTTGCTCACGTTTAAATAGCAAATTCCTCTAACATTTGCGAGGCCGCCCGCCTTATTACAGCTAGGTTGGTGTAATCGTAGGACGATTGCAGCCTGCAAGCTCGACAGAAGGCTGAGCTTCTTATAAAAAAAGCACGCAAATCTGGTATTTTGTGAACTGCCGCGGCACGGCGCAGAGGTAAGTCTTTAGATGAAAGCAGATATTTCGATTGCAGTGGTGGGACTTGGCTATGTTGGCCTTCCGGTTGCAGTGGCTTTGGCGCGCAAGTTCCCCGGAACGATAGGCCTAGATATTTCTGCCAGGCGCATAAGTCAGCTGCGCAAGGGGTCGGATCCGATTGGCAGTGTTGAAGATGAGGATCTTCAGTCCTGCGGGCTCGTTATGACCGATAACCCCGAGGATTTGAAGTCCGCGAATTTTTTCGTAGTAGCTGTTCCGACTCCGGTCGACGAAAATCATAACCCCGATCTTACACCGCTGAAGAAAGCTTCTTATACCGTAGGCAGCGTTTTAAAGCCTGGCGATATAGTAGTTTACGAATCGACAGTCTATCCGGGTGTGACAGAAGATATTTGCGGCCCGGTTTTGGAGAACGCGTCTGGGCTCAAACAGGGTATCGATTTTAAGCTGGCCTATTCTCCGGAGCGAATAAACCCGGGCGATAAGGAACATACACTAGAACGCATCACGAAGGTGGTCTCAGGAGAAGATGAAGCAACGCTCCAGATCGTTGCCGATGTCTATGAGCAGATCATTGATGCAGGGGTGCATCGGGCACCTACGATCAAAGTTGCTGAGGCTGCAAAGGTTATCGAAAATACTCAACGCGACTTAAATATTGCGTTGATGAACGAATTGGCGATTATCTTTGAAAAGATGAATATCTCAACCAGAGATGTGTTGGCTGCGGCGAATACAAAATGGAACTTTCTGCCATTTAGACCTGGTTTGGTCGGCGGTCATTGTATCGGCGTTGATCCATACTATCTGACTACTAAGGCAGAGCAGCTCGGCTATCATCCCCAAGTTATTCTTGCGGGAAGAAGAATTAACGACGGAATGGGCGCATTCATCGTACAGCATTTAATTAAAATGCTAGCTAACAACGGCAGCCACATCAAGGGTGCTCGAATCGGCGTTTTTGGAATTACCTTTAAGGAAAATGTCTCCGATATTCGCAACAGCAAAGTTCCGGATATAATTTCTGAGCTTGATGCGTTCGGCTGTATTCCGCTAGTTCATGATCCCCTCGCTGAATTCGAAGAGGTCGAAGAGGAATATGGGATAGCGTTGTCGAAGTGGGAAGAGTTGACGGACTTAGACGGAGCAATTTTTGCGGTGTCTCACGAGAATTATTTGCAGATGCCGATTGAGAAGTTGTGCAGCGGATTGCGTGAGGGCGCGTCGTTCATCGACATTAAGTCAGCCTTAACCGCCGATTCTGTTCGCCCCGATCTTCATTATTGGAGTTTGTAAATTTAGCAACCGCCGATGTACGCAAAAGTCCAAGAAAACTTGCGCAAAGATCCTCGAACTTGGCTTGTCACAGGTGCAGCGGGATTTATTGGGTCTAACTTAGTTGAGCAACTGCTTAAACTCGGACAGAAGGTCGTAGGGCTTGATAATTTCGCTACTGGTCATGCGCGCAACTTAGAAGATGTTAAGTCTGAGGTTGGAACTGCCTGGAGTCGTTTTACATTCCATGAAGGCGACATTGTAAATCTCAACGATTGCGTAAAGTGTTGTGAGGGTGTGGAATTGGTTCTGCATCAAGCAGCACTTGGCTCTGTTCCGCGTTCGATAAAAGATCCGATTTCCAGCAATCATAGCAACGTCGACGGATTTCTGAACATGCTTGTTGCCGCCCGAGATGCTGGAGTAGCGCGCTTTGTTTACGCATCATCCAGTTCTGTCTATGGAGATCATCCAGCATTGCCTAAAGTCGAGTCCCAAATCGGCCGCCAGCTTTCGCCCTACGCCGTGACGAAATATGTTAACGAACTCTACGCTTCTGTGTTCGAGTCTGCATACGGGATGGAGCTGATTGGACTGCGCTACTTTAATGTGTTTGGTAAGCGCCAAGATCCGCAAGGTGCGTATGCCGCTGTGATCCCGAAATGGGTGGCGGCGTTGGTGGCTGGAGAACAATGTTCAATTTACGGCGATGGAGAGACTTCTCGCGACTTCTGCTATATCGATAATGCAGTTCAGGCAAATATCTTGGCTGCTTGCTGTGAGAACGCTGAGGCAGTTGGATCAGTTTACAACGTCGCCGTCGGAGAGCGGACCTCCTTAAATGAGCTCTATGGAGCTATTGTTGAGTCGCTAAAAGCCGAAAAGGCGGCAACCGACTTTCCGCCTCCTAGTTACAGTGAGTTTCGTGAAGGCGATGTGCGTCATTCGTTGGCAGATATTTCAGCGGCCGAAAAACTGTTGGGATACAAGCCTTCTCATAAGCTTGCGCAGGGACTGAAGAGTGCCATTGCTTGGTACGTCGATAACTTATCTTAAGCTGCACCGCGCTTTGAATTTTGTGCGGTTCGCTCCGATTCAAGCTCCAACACTTTCACAGCTGTTCCGACCGAAGGCAGCAGTGCGCGCAGGTTGTTTTCAAGCTGTTTCATTTCCCGTACGGACGCGTCAAACCGAGACTCGCGGCCAGTAAGCATTTTTGTAAACCTTGCGGCGAGTGATAAGAAGCGCCATCGCCGTGTTTTTGTTAACACCGCGTAGTGTTCCGAGGCCTTTTCAAGCCAGTGTGCAGCAATCTTAAGCTTGTCTTCCTGAAGCTCAAGTCTTGCTGCGGTCGAGCGGAGTTCTGCGCCTTGGATACGGGTTTCGCTTCTCAACTCAGCGGCTTCGTTTTTAGATTCTGAAAGCGCAATTAATGCTTCGTCGCGTTTCCGGCGCAGCTGGCGCGAGATTTTGTCGAAGTTGTCCAGCTTGCCCTGTAGTTCACCTAGTCGGGACTTGATGCTTTCACGTTCAGCTTCCAGAGAAAACTCGAGCCATTCCCGCTCCGCTTCAAACCCTGCAAGCACTTCGACAGACTCTTCAGAAACCTCCAACTCTTCGCGCAAGTTTAAGATGGAGCCGTCAACTGCTGCTTCGTGCAAGTCCAGCTGGGAGGCACCTAAGTATCTTATCGCCTCAATCGGACCACAGTGGTGATGGATGAGGTTTTGGTCGAAATAATCATTGAGTGATTCGCTGCGTACAGCACTAAAGCCGGTCTCCCCCAAGTTCCCCAAGCCAGACAGAAAGAGTCCCATTTGCTCAAGAGGATTTTCTGCTAGTGCATCAAACGACAATAGAAGTCGAGGCGTATGGCGAGTTTGATTCAAGGCCGCAACAAGATAATGTTCCCACAGTGCGATGCCAACATGCAGTGGAATCTGGTTTTGCACCTGAAGCGACCGCGCGACTGCCACTGGGTGCCTGTAAACCAGCACCGCGGCTGGATTGGCCGCAGAGCTTAGCCAAAAGTCCAGCAAAAAACAGAATTGAGGATCCTTCAGCATCGAAGGTCTGTCGTGCTTAAAATCAGCAATAATTGCTTTCGCGGAGGCTTGGTCTTCGGAGCTTAAGGTTGCGTTCAGTGTTTCGCGAGAGAACGTCGCAACTCGATCCCAGCTGCATCCACACAAGCTCATCATTTTTTCATTGAGCCGGCGGACATCTCTGCGTTCCCATATACCGCGTGGACTTTCGCTGCTTGCGCCGATACTTTGATGCGGAGGGCCGAACTCAGCACCCATCAATGTCAGTAGTCTGGCTACGACCGAGGTGCCGCTGCGCGGGGTGCCAAGTACGAAAAACTGCATTGTTTGCCTCTGTGCAATAGTAAAAAAATACTACAGCACTCCAAGATCTTCGGCAAAGAAAACCTAAGTGCCTGCCGCGGCAGTCATTTCGATTATTAAATTAAGTAACAGCGAGGGGTTGTCTAAAAAGTGATACTTATGGACTATTCCGCTGCCCGAAAATTTCGGCGGCACCAACTTCGGGGCGGAAGTTAATCGGGCGTAGGGAACGTTAACCAGATACTGCTCAATAAAGTTGTTGCTCAGCAGATCACCGCGATCGCCTTCCAAGAAAAGATCGACTATTGCGCAGGAGATATCATGCGACTGCATGAAACGCTTCGCTTCTTCTACATTCGAAGCGGAACAGGTGCGGTATCCGCTGCGGTTTAAAAGCTCGCTTACTCTAGTCAGGAAGCCCGGGTCGTCGTCCAAGTGGAGGATCGAGTGACTCATGGCTCGCAGCCTACTATTTTGCAAAGTTCGTCGGCTATCAACCGGTGGCCGAGAGGGGTCAAATGCTGATCGAGAGGAAAATACATGCTTTCCACTAGCTGATCACCAATGTCGACTTCGATAATACGCTTCTCTAGTGCGCTGAAACGTTCGGATGCCAGCACCTGACGGAAATGCTTCAGCAGATTTTTTTTCCTTTTGGCGGGAGGGGTGACATCAATCAAAACTATGTTGGTTCTGGCGGGTATAAGATTGACCACTGGGCTAAGTGCGGCAGCAAGTGCTTCGGCTTCGACTTCAGTGCTGACTGGTTCTGTCGCGACATCTTGTTCGTTAAGCAGGGCTGGCAGCAGCTCGAATGTATATTTGCCAATGTAATATGCCGAACTAGTGCGATTGTTCATAACACCGCGGCGGTAATCGTCTTCCGTAGGCACGGCGGTGCTTTCGGGGCTTTGCGCAAATGCGAGGTTTTCCTTAAGTGCATTGGAAGAGTATTCAACGATTAGCCAATTCAGACTCGAGTGGTCGAGACGCTTTAGCATTTTGAGCTGTCGCGGTGTTCCGTAGTCAGGCAAGCCGGCGTTTAGGACTTTAGCACCGCTGCTGATCTCGAGCTGTGCCGGGAATGCGGCGTACTGCTGTACTCCCCAACCCATCGCAAAGGAATCGCCGATAACAATGATATCTGGCTTTTCCAATGATTCGTTATCGCCTCGGATGCCTTCTTCGTTAACCGAGACGCTTGATTCAAATTCTCGGTTGTCGAACTCGCACCGGCCGGGTCGCAGAACGTAGCCTAGATCTTTATTGAAAACGGAGCAGTGTAAGTCCGATTGGATGCGGTAGCATTCTCGAGATTCGTAGAAGTGTCTCAGTGTTGGCGCCAAAGATGGAATGGTATCGGGGTGATTCAGCAGAATCGACAACGAGCCTTCCAGCACCAACAGCAGGCTCACGGCAATAATCGCCGGCACCAACAGTATGGCAGCTAGCTTTTTCATCCAGCGATATTAAAGCAGAGTTTAGATATTCTTTAAAGCTGCTAATGCTGCGTCGTAATCGGGTTCTTGAGAAATATCCCCAACGTACTCGACATGTTTTAACGTTCCGGAGGGGTCCGCAACAAACACAGCTCGCGCCAGCAACTGTGGGCCCTGCCAAACGACACCAAAGTCTTCCCCGAAGGAGCGGTATTTGTAATCGCTGGCTGTAGTGACTTGGTCAGCGCCCTCAGCTCCGCACCATCTTTTTTGGGCGAAGGGGAGATCCATGCTGACTACTAGAACGGCGACATCTTTGCCTAAGGAAGCGGCTTCTGAGTTAAATCGCTTAGTTTCGTTTGCGCAAACCGGAGTGTCTAGACTCGGGACGGAGCAAACGATCAGCTTTTTACCAGCAAAGGTAGATGAATCGAGATCGCTAAGGTCGTTTGCGGTTAGCTTGAATGCGGGAAGTTTGTCCCCGACGGATAGCTCTCGTCCTGCGACCGTGGTTTTTTCGCCTTTGAAATGTATGTTTTGATTAGAGGTGTTCATTTAGCTAAACCCTTCGGATGTTGAGCAAACAATGCTGTCCAGGATATGGTTGTTTTTGCTCGAAGTCAAAGCGGCGGCGAGTATTGCTCTGGGATAGGTCTACGGCTTGAATTGAGTGGCTCGTATTATTCTCATCCATATTATCGGTTGGCCTTTCACGGTCGTATACTGGACTGTTGTTGTAAGCGCGGTCGTCCTAACTTTTAGGAAATATGCCAGTGAAATAATTGTGCCTGCTGCACACCTGTGGGGCAGATTTATGCTCGCGCTGCTGGGAGTGAAGTTTCGGATTGAGCATGGCGAGCTGCTGCGGGATCGGACCGCCAGGGTTTTAATCTTTAATCACCAAAGCGCCCTTGATTTGTTTTGGGTGCCTCTCATAGCGCCGCCGGGATCGTTTATCGTGGCGAAAAAAGAACTGAAGTATGTACCTGGCTTCAACATCGCGATTTGGGGTTCAAAATCGATTTTCATCGATCGGAAAGATCACGAAAAGGCCATCGAAAGTTTGAGGAATGTTGCGCAGCGTTTAGTAGAAGATCGAGCGACCGTGATCATGGCCCCGGAAGGAACCAGAACTAGAGACGGTGCGATGCGCGAATTTAAGAAGGGTCCCTTCCGAATCGCGATGGAGGCACGAGTCCCAGTTTATCCAGTGGTGGTTAGCGGCGCGTATGCACTGCTGCCGCGAGGTGAAACCCGCCCTGCTAAGGGAGAGCTGCTGGTTCGCTGTTTGCCGCCGATAAAAACCGACGAGTGGACTATGGACGATCTTGATCTGAGGATTGAAGAGGTTCGGCAGCAAATGTTAGCCGCTTGTGACGACTACGGGTCTGGCGGTGATTGAGAGTCGTCTTTCTTTCGCAGAGATTTTTCCAGCGAATGCAGAGCGCTAGTTGGTAGAAAGATAATGGCAACCCCAACAAAGAAGGGAATTGCGATTATGACGGCAAGAATGACTAAAAAAGTAGACACGGATTCACGCTGGATTTGAGTATTAGCTTGAAGATATGGAAGAGATACTAATTCGTCAATACAACAGCGAGCTTGAGGCACGCGAAGCCTGTGCGCAGCTTGAAGCCGCGGGGGTGCACGCTCGCGTTTTGACTGACCTTAGCGGCGGTCAGTTTCCAGATCTTCAGATAGACTGCGGGGTTGGATTGCTAGTTGCAGATTCCGATGTCGACCTTGCAGTCGAGCTATTGGAAGAACTAGAGGACGCTTAGTGCACCTCGGCAAGGAAGTTTCAGTAGTTATTCCGTCCCTTGATGAGGAAGTTAATCTTCGACGGCTGCTTGGAGAGCTTAAGGGGCAGCGGGGAGTTTCTCTTGAGGTGGTAGTAAGTGACGGCGGATCTCGCGATGCAACGGTCGCTCTTGCAGAGCGTGCGGGCGTGACGGTAGTTCGGGCACCTCGAGGAAGAGCTTCGCAGCTTAACGCTGGCGCCGCCGCATGTTCCAAACCCTTAATTCTTTTTCTTCACGCCGACTCACTGATACCGGATGAAAACTTGCTTGCTAAGGCAGTAGGTTCTCTACAGCGGTACGCTCAAACCTCTGGAAATCAAAGAGTCGCGGGTCACTTCGGACTTAAATTTGACCGCCAAAACCCGGGAAACGATTTTGCGTATTGTTATTACGAATCCAAGTCGACCCTCAACCGTCCGGGTACAAATAACGGCGATCAAGGATTTTTGATGTATCGTGAGTTTTTCAACGAGCTGGAAGGATTCGATGAGTCGTTGTCCTTTCTGGAGGACCAGCGACTGGCTGAAAAAATTCGGATTGTGGGCGAATGGATTACGCTCCCCGGGGTGCTGGGGACTTCGGCTAGGAGATTCGAACGAGAAGGATTTTCCAGGCGGATGGTGCTTAGTGCGATGATCATGGCGCTGTATCGGATAAATCTGAGAGAGTTTTTCGAGCGAGCGCCGGAAATATATCGTGCACAGACTGAAAGCGATCGGCTGCAACTTTCACGGTTCTTCAAACTGATCCACCAGCTGTTGTGGGGCAATGGGCTGCGTAAATGTGTGTCAGATTGGATAGGTATTGGCCGTTACGTAAGGCGCAATGCTTGGCAGTTATTTTACGTTATCGATGTTAGGAATCAGTTCGATCGAAAGAGAGCGTCGAACTGGCTGCGGTTCCACGATCGGTTCTTTGCTCCGGCAACCAACTTTGTCGTTATGGACATCACAAGCGCCGTTTTGACTTACGCATGGTTCTTGATCGCCTGGAGTTATTTCAGCGCAAAAGATCGCTAGAATCCAATAAAGCCCTTGGCTGAGCGAGCTGAGCTGCCTGAGCGCGAGCCGGTAGTTATCCCAAGATTAGCATTTCCCGTGCTTGAGCTGACCCCAACGCTAACACCAGCTGAAGTAGATTCGTGCTCATGTCTGTGATGACCACTGCCGTAAGGGTGACGGTTGTAGGGGTCGACACCTGGCCGGCGCCTACCATCTGTGACGTAAACCCCGCGTCTGTTCCACTCGTCGCCCCGGTTGTCGATGATTACAACCTTCTGGGAATCGTCAGAACTGGTTTTCTCCGCCTTTTCCTTTTCGGCATCAGCGGCTTGGCGGGCGATGATCAGATTCTGTATCTCCTTTTCACGCTCGGCGACGAGCTTGGTGCACACTTCAGCTTCTACCTTGAGGTCCAGGCACTGTCCGCGGACATGCTCAATTGATGCGCTTAGGCCGAAGTCCCGCTTTGCCTTAAGCCGCAGCATTTCCAAATCGTGAAGCCAGAGCTTGCGTTGGTTGAGTTCCTTTCGTTCAGGGCTAGGTTCGGCCGAGCGAGAGACGGAAAATTCCTTTGATATTGAGCCGTTACAGGTTTCGTTGGTCCAAACGCCATCGCACTCGTGGACTTCCGCGGCTGAGACCACAAGCGGGATACAGCAGATATTCGCAAAAATGAGTATTGATTTTAAATACTTGGCCATTCTTGTATTGTATAGCGCTTTGTCGTGTCTTGCAAATCTACGCATCGGGAAGCGGAATAGGTTAAAACCCGCAATGTCTTGTCTTAAGATAAATTTACTCTGATTTAACTTAACTATTGATTATTTTAAGGCACTCAGTTAGAGACCTAGCCTTAATCATGCTATATTTAGCGTAATCTTCTATCTTATTAACGCGTCCTAACTGGATTGAGCGAGAAATGACGCCGATACAAATCAGAAATTTCCTAGAGATTTCATATGACGAGCTTGAGGAACTAAACCTCGAGGCGAAACAAAAAGTTTTGGACCGTACTCCTGAATCAGAACTTCAAGAACACTACCTGAACTATTTGTCGAACGAGAAGCACCTCAAAGCAGTCACCGTTTGCTTTTCAGATCTCGAAGGACGCTTCCACACGCTGGACTACGACAAAAAGTTTTTGCTTAAGTCACATGACAACCTGACGTTTGATGGCTCATCGATTAATGGCTTTAGTGTCGTTACCGAATCAGATCTTCGACTGGTTATCGATTGGGGTTCCTTCCGCTGGCTGCCGAGTGATGTCTTTGGCCCCGGCAAGGTAATTGTCTTCGGTCTAATTAAGGACAAAGACGGTATCAGCTATACTTCCGACATGCGTGGGCGACTGCTCGAATACTGCGATCGTATGTGGGATAAAGATCAGCTGACAGTCAACGTTTCGGTCGAGTGTGAGGGCTTTTTGTTCCAGGGCCGTAACGCCGAACAGAACTACAATTCTCGCCACGGCTTCGAGTTCGTTTCAAAAGGCGGATACTTTAATTCTCTGCCCCAAGATCCTCTGAAGCAGTTTATTGACCGTGTAGCTGAAGCGCAGCGTGCGATGGGCTTCGAAAACGAGAAGGATCACCCTGAAGTTGCTCCTTCGCAGTTCGAGCTGAACTACTCCTATACTGACGCGAGAATTGCGGCGGACCAGGTGCAGCTCTATAAGCTGATTGCTCGCCAGGTTGCAGCAAACATGGACATGACAGCGTGCTTCCTTCCGAAACCCGTTAAGAACATCAACGGCAACGGCATGCACACCAACATGTCGATCTCAAAAGACGGAACAAACCTGTTCTACGAATCAGGTGGTCAGGATGGCTTATCTGAGTTCGCATGGCAGTTTGTTGACCGTCTGTTAAACAACGCCAACGACATTTGTCTGATTATGAACCCAAGCGTAAACGCTTACCGACGTTTAGATCCGGCTTTCGAAGCGCCGAACCAAATTAAGTCGTCGGCCGTTGACCGTACGTCAATGGTGCGCATCCCGCTTGGCAACCATAAGTCGGCTCGTGTTGAAGTGCGCACAGTTGCTCCTGATGCAAACCCATACATGCTGATGTACAGCTTGATTAGAACGGGTCTAGAAGGTGCCATGACTGAATCGCTAGACAACGAGTCGCGCAGAACGCGAACACGCTTTCTGCCAGGCAACATCTACGATTCAATGCGGCACTTCAAAGGCAGCGACTTCGTAAAAGACGTGCTTGGCGAAGACAATCACAGCAAGTTCGTCGAGCTCAAGCAGGCTTCGGCTGACCGCTGTCCCAAAGAGCTGGGAACGCTGGTGAAGACAGAAGAGATTCTGTTCCATCACGAAGTTACGAACCAATACCTATGGGGCAGGTTCTAACTGCTGCGATTCCCAAGTTAGCGGGAGCTGGGTTTCAAGAGGGGGAGGGCTGCAGTCCTCCTCCTCTCCCGCAAAAGAGCTTATCCCTAACCCCAGCAATCTTATCGGCCTAGTTCCAGCCTCAGTCTTGGCGAGTAATCCGAGAGCCTTCTCAATAAACACCGGCGCGCCTTCAATTACTTCGATGCTGGTTACACTGCGCGTAACCTTTTCGAAATTATTGTAAGTGATTTTAAGAGTAAAGGTTTTCCCACGAAGCGAACGCTTGCATAGGCGAATGTCCAGCTCTTCAGCCAGTAGCGACAGTTTAGCATTAAGCTCTTCTCGATTGATTAGGTCGTCGTGAAAGGTTCGCTCCACGCTCATGGATTTTCGCGCTCGTTGAGGGACGACCGCCCGTTTGTCTTCACCTCTAGCGATTCGGTAAAACCAAAAACCCATTTTCCCAAATGTTCCGGTTAACTGCCGTTCTGAAAGGGCCCGCAGATCGCCTACGGTTCTGATCCCGAGCTTGTGCAGTCTTTTTTCAGTTACTGCGCCGATACCGGGAATTTTTCTTATCGGCAAGTGGTGCAGGACAGTATCAACCATTTCCGGAATGATTACGCTCAATCCGTCAGGCTTGTTCATGTCGGAAGCAACCTTCGCCAAGAATTTATTCGGAGCTACTCCCGCAGAAGCAGTTAGGCCGGTTTCCTCTTGTATGCGGCGGCGAATATCTTGAGCAACACGCGTCGCATAGCGAATACCTTTTAAGTTTTCCGACGCGTCTACATATGCTTCATCGAGAGAGAGCGGTTCGACAAGCTCACTGTATTCTTTAATAACCGACATAATTTGCTGGGATACAGAACGATAGATAGCGAATCGGGGAGGCAGAAATATCGCATGCGGACATAGACGGTACGCTTGGCTGCTCGGCATAGCCGAGTGAATTCCAAATACTCTTGCCTCGTAGCTGGCAGTAGCTACTACGCCGCGTTTCGAGGTGCCCCCGACAACTACGGGACGGCCACGGAGTTCTGGCTTGTCTCGCTGCTCGATTGCGGCGTAAAAAGCATCCATGTCGATATGGATAATTTTTCGCACGCTTTCCATAGCGGTACGCTATCATAAGACGAAAAATTCTGGCAGCAGACGGAGAGTTTACTAATGATATCTGCGAGTTCGTTGGGAAGAGCTGTTTGCAGGCTCACCTTTTTGGCAGCAGTTCTTCTTTTAACCATGGCGATGCTGGCCTGTGACTACTTGCCGGATAAGAAACGAGTCACTGATGAAGCTGCCGAGTTAACAAAAGCGGCTGCAGGCACAATAATGGACAACTCCGATGCTCCTATTGAGGAAGTTAAAAAGCTTAGACAGTTTGAATATAGAGTTTTTCGTCTGCCGCTTAATTCCGAACCGTCCCATATCGAATCGCAGCTCAACGCGCTAGGGAAAGAGCGCTGGAACTGCTATCACGTCGAGCGCGTAAAGGGTGAACAGGATTTTGAGCTAGAATTTTTTTGTAAGCGAATGCCTGCGACCCCACTGATGTACATGCCGAAAGGTTTTATCGGCAACTAGCGGTCCTTGCCCCAATTGGGGCGATGAACATGGTCACTGCGCAGCCAATAACGGTGTGCCAGGTCCAGCCAATCGGAACTGAGTAGTATCTAATAAACAACAGGCAGGCTACGCCAGCGGCGGCGCCCGCCGCGATAGTTCGCTCCGAGCCGCGCTCGGTAAACAGTCCGAGCAGGAAAATACCGAGCAGCGGACCGTAGAAGATCGTCATGATTCCCAAAGCTAGGGTAAGCAATTCGGATTCTCTGGAAGGGCTCTGCGCACCAAAGGAACCCTGATACGCAGCAAGTACGGCAGCGACCAACATCAACGCTGCACCCCAGCAAAGAGCGTGCAGGCGCGCACCTTTAACTGTTTTTGCGGAGTGACTTTCGCGGGTAAAGTCAGTTTTAGAAACGGATGCAAGGGCAGCAATCGCCGAATCGAGGCTCGACATTGCCGCTGCTAAAAGCGCCGCGAGAAGCAGTCCACGTAAGCCGCTCGGAACAATTTCCTTGATAAAATGAGGCATGATTGAGCTGTTAGCAGGTGGGTGGCTGAGCGCACCGGACTGAACTAACAGCCATAAGCCGGTGCCGATAAGAACAAATACGATGGCTACTGGGATTTCCATAACGGCGGTAAGTATCAGAGCGCGTCGGCCCTGCGTCCTATCCTTACAAGCGAGAAGTCTCTGTACCATATCTTGGTCAGTGCCATGAGTGGCCATGCCGAGCGAAAAGCCCCCGATAATTCCACCGAGCAAAGTATATGGGTTCGCCCAAAACTCAGCTGTCAATAAGTTGAAGTTTGGGACAAAGATTCGAAGTTTATCAGATGCGGCGAGTGCGAGAGCAGCTTGTTCTGAAATAAGTGTCGAGTCGAGAAGGAACCAAATCGTGAAGCAGCCTGTGAGAAAGAAAACGGCTGCTTGAAGAACGTCTGTTAGAATTACTGATCGCAGGCCGCCAATCGCAGAATAGCAGACGGCGACTGAACCAGCTGCAGCAATTGCGCTCCAAATACTGATGTCCGCAATGGTCGAGACAGCGAGCGAGGCAATGAACAATCGTGCTCCGCTGGCCAGCAGCCTGCCGACGATAAATAAACTTGCACCGAGTTTCTGGGTCGCGTGTCCGAAGCGGTGGCGCAGAAAACCGTAAACGGTGACGACGCGATGTTCGTAAAATACGCCGATAAAAAACACAGAAAGAAAGATTCGTGAAGCTACTGCGCCAATTGTAGTTTGCAGATAAGCTAGATCTCCACGATAGGCCGTATCAGGACCGCCGATAAATGTTGCGGCACTGGTTTCTGTTGCTATTACCGAGACTGCGGCAAGCCAGGCTGCAATTCGCCCGCCGGCTAAAAAGTAGTCGCGTTCGTCGGACCCTTTTTCTTTCGCGGAAAGTCCGACTGCAAGAACTGCGATTAGATATGCCGCAACAATCGACCAATCTAAGGCATTCATTGCTTAATGCTGTCAGTATTTAGCACGGTGGTGCGGACTTGATCGGGCAGGGAGTCGGTGACGGCGAGTCTGCCGTTTGCCAGAAATTGAATTGCAGTTGAAGCAGACCGTAGGTGATAGCGAGCCGCAATACTCTTCTCTGAGGTTACAACAAACACAACTGACGCGTAAGCTTCTTCTACGGCGCCCTGCCCCGGCTCGATGCTGACCGCTATTAGATCGTGTTCGAGGTCTGAGTCGAAGCTAAGCGGCAGCACGTCCGGAGGAAGGTTCACAGAGCCACGGGAGTTGGAGGCCGACCAAGAGACTACGTGTTCGCCGCTTTCGGCTTCAGTAAACACAGCGGCCCAAGAGCGATTGCCAACCGTAATAAAGTGCGGATCGGTCGACCAAGTGCCGCTTCGCAGCGGGGGTTCGATTTTTGTAGGTCCCCATACTACGTTTCCG
>JAGRAN010000005.1 GCA_020434585.1 Bdellovibrionales bacterium | reverse complement strand
AGCAGGCTTTTTCAAATGGGACGGCGATACAGCACCGTCCCAACTTAATTTACTCCCGTTCTACGGTGTGCACTGCGCAACAGTTGCCAGCGACTCACCGGACGCGCAGCCGTTGACCGGACCGTATGTAAAGGTCCTTGTTGTAGTGTCGGTAGTTGTGGAGCCATCTTCAAACGACAATGTGACAGTCGCTCGCGTAGCGAAGGTTCCGGTTTGGACCGGGTCTCCGGTGATAGCGAAAGTGGCACCTGTCGTTGACATTGGGCCAGTAATCGTTGCCGATCCACCTGGCGCAATTGAAATTGTGTCAGAGAACGGTCCAGCAGTCGAAGCAGATCCCGAAATCAAGAACGAGATCGTCGCGCTAGTAACCTGCTTTCTCGTGGTGTTGCTGATTGTTAGCGACCAGCTCGTTGCACCGAACGGCTCTACAGAGCAAGTTCCACTGGAGCTTAAGCAAAGCGCACGCTCAGTATCAAGGGAGCTTACCTCTTCGCCTAGTCTAACCAGTGTAAAGCCTGAGATAGCAACATCAGCTGTTGGGTCTTCGACGATTACTCCACCGCCTAGGTTTCCACCAGCAGCGCCCGGGAATCCCGCAAAGCCAGGCGGAATATCGCCGACGTTCTTAATGCTTACGCGGTCAATTAAACCGAAGCCGTTGTTAGCTTCGCACTGGAGAACGAAGCTGCCGGGAGTCAGAGCGCCGATTACACCGCTCATGTTCCCGTATTCGTCAGTCATCTCGAATGCGACACCGTTAGATGAAGGTTCGATAATTGCGATACCGTGTTCGGACTCACAGAAGATTTGAATGAAGGCGAGAGCCAGGCCACTTGGGTCAGTTGCTGTGACTCTGAAACCAGTCGTTGAGCCAGTGGTCAGAGTGTTTCCGCCAGTGACCGTGATTTTTAGGGTCGCGCCAGCGCCGCCGTCGGAAACGAATTGCGTTCCCGGCCCGGAATTGCTGCCTGCGTCACCGGTATCTCCTTTCGAGCATCCCGCGAGCGTCATCGCACCTAAGGTAAGCACGCCGACGATCACCCCAAGGGATAATTGCACTATCGATCTAAACATTTTGCCCTTCCCTTCTGACAGCGACACTTCGTTAAACTTCCTCGATTTTCGCATTATTCAAAATAATTCTTCAGCACTGCTTATCCGGCAGTTTCAGTAGTATCCTCAAACACGGTGAATGTTCCGCCAGCGCCTGCGCCCTGGTTAAACGGTTCACCTACGCAGAAGCCAGCCTGACGACAAGTCGGTTCATCTGTGAACTGGACTTGATACAATACTGGATTGGTTGTGAAAGTATCTCCTGCGGAAGAAACACCAACTACCCAGCAAGTCGCCAACATTCTAAACGGCGGCTCGGGAGTCAGGTTCTGATTCACGTTAAGAAACGAGAGAATGTCAGGCGACACGATTTCAACTTGAGTGAAAGCTTGGCTTGGATTCTCAGGGTCTGCGGCCGCTTCGACGATCGTGGTGAACGCCCATGAGTCGTCCGGTATGCGCAGCGCTGGGTCAGAGCCCGGAATGTCGTAAGAGCAGTCCATGCGGATCGTTCTGACAAACTGATCAGTCAGGTTGTTTTGAAGTCCGATGAATCCGCCTTGAAGACCTGGCTCTTCCGGGTCCTTGTCGACTGGAATAAAAAGTGGGAACGGTCCGCCGTTGGTGCCCGCGAAGGTTTCGCTGATAAAGACGACCGTACCTGCGTCGCCTGCTTCACCATCACCGTCTTCAAAGAATCCGAGTGCCAGGAATGAAACTCCCTGGTCATTGTTGGTTGAAGACCCGCAGGATATGGCTCCGGCCACTAAAGCTAATACCGCCGCTATCCCGAGACCAATTCTAGTAAGAATTGACATTCTGTTGTCCTCCAAGCGCACCACAGTTTTTTGTCGCTCTCTAAACATAAAAATATACAAGTAACTACTTATTCCCGCACGGGTTTATCAGATGGCGAAAATGAGCTTACTCGTCCTCCTGCATGGTTTGCTCTGCAAGAAAAGCTACTATGTCCGTTACGGCTGTCGGTGACGTAGTAGCGGCTCCCGCCGAGCGAACGAAAACAAAATCGATTAACCCTGCCTTCCGCTTCTTATCGACCTTGAGAGCTTCTTCCCAGCGTTGCTGGAATCCGCTTTTCTTGGCCGCCTCCACTCCCTCAAGCAGTTCCGTCGGAATTTCCGTCGGAAGCCCGATTCGTGAGAGCAAATTTCCCAGCTGAACAGACAAACCTTTGTCTGTCTTTCCTAGGTGCTCGCCGAACCTGAGCGCAAAAACCATCCCTACTGCTACAGCTTCTCCGTGGAGATAGCCTTGATAACCCTGGAGCCGTTCAATCGCGTGGCCGAGTGTGTGGCCGAAATTAAGATGCGCACGCACTCCGGTTCGATCTTCGACGTCTCCAACTACGAACCGCAATTTTGCCTTCGAACTAAATTCTACTATGTCCCGCAGCAGCAATTCATCGCGAGCAATAATTTGCTCTACATGCTGCTCAAGCCACAGTAGAAAATCTTTCGAGTGTATTGCGCCGTATTTTATGACTTCGGCTAAACCTTCGCGATAGGCTCGGTCAGGTAAGCTTCGCAGAAGACTGATATCGCTAATTATAAGGTCTGCTGGGTAAAATGTTCCGAGAATGTTTTTACCGCTGGCAGATTCGCTTCTAAGATTTACCGCTGTCTTGCCTCCGATTGCGGCGTCAGCTTGAGCCACAATCGTTGTTGGGACCTGGATTAACGGCACCCCTCTCATATACAGCGATGCAACCAAGCCGGCAGCATCTCCGACCACTCCTCCTCCAAGAGCGATAATAAGGTCGCTCCTAGTAAAGTCCGCTGCCAGAAGAGCTTCCGCTGCGCGCTCCACAGTGCTGAGTGCTTTCGTTGCTTCGCCGGGCTCAAGCTCTATAAGAAGAGGTTTAAGGTCCGAGGAAGCTAGCGCTGTGGTGAGTCGCTCTGCGTGGTGCTGCCAAACCTGGCGATCGACTATTATGGCAGCTTGGGTTGCGTTCGGTGCCACGTCCTTAATGCGCTCACCTAATGAGGCAATTGCATCTACACCGATCACAATCTTGCTGCTCTTATTAGCCGCCAGAGATGGAATTACCGTTCGCTCTTTTAGCTTAGAAGTGAGTGACAACTCGGCTAAAACAGCTTCTGCAATTCGATCGGCATCCGCCCAGTCGGTCCAAACTTTCAGCGGAAACCCGCCGTATAGATTCGACCGTTTGCTCATCAGAGTTACTACTGAACTTAGCAAGTCATCCTGCGACAAGAGCGGACGAACCGCCTGATCATCTTGGGCCAATCTACTTGCTGCGACTTCAGCCTCAACGCCTAAATGAACTACGTTGGATGCTTTTTCGATTTGTTGTCGATTCGCATCGCGAAGCAGGATGCCACCTCCGGTAGCAACGATGCCTGCGTCCGAATCAAAAGCTCGCTTAAGCGCGTCGGATTCTAAAGTCCGAAAACGCTCTTCGCCATCTACCCGTATAATTTCTTTTATCGGACGCCCCTCGCTTTTTTCGACGAGTGCGTCCACATCCACCAACTTCCACCCAGTCAACGCTGCGAGTTTGCGACCAACGGTCGTCTTACCCGACGCTGAAAAACCTACTAGAACTACCTTAACCGACACCTATACAGCCCTGCGCATCCGCTACTGCGGAGCGACTACATCAAGCTGGGGTCAAAACTTCCTTCAACAATGTGCGGGGTGATGAAGAAAATTAGCTCCTCGTCACCTTTGTCAATCAACGTTCTGCGGAAGACATGACCCAAGAACGGAATATCTTTCAGGAACGGTACGCCCTGAACTTGGTCCGTATCTTCGAGTCTGTAGACTCCACCCAGAGCGAAGGTTTGGCCGCTCTTAACTAGGATTGTAGAGGTTGCCTCACGATCCAGAGTCGAAGGAATGTTATCAACTACAGTCGAGCCGAAAGTGCTGGACTTCGCCCAGATGTCGAGCAGGACATAGTAGTCAGGAGAAGCGTGCGGTGTTACGCGAAGCTCGATACCAACATCGATTTCTTCGAAAGCACTGCTTCCGCCGCCTGAAGCGTTAGCTCCAGAACCGGTTGCTACTGACAAACCTGAATCCGGGAGTCGAACACGAACTGTTTCGACGCTCTTGATTTCGGCTTCTTTGCTGTTGACTGTTGCTACTTGCGGCTGACTAACGACTCGAACCTTACCTTCTGTTTCGAGTGCGCTCAGTCGAGCTGACAATTGACGACTTCCGTCCGCTGAGTCGAGAACTGCGCTGATAGCTGCGCCGGCTGCGTCTGTAATTGCTGCCGGGAAGTTCACAGCTGTCTGACTGTCAGCATCCGCAGAACCGCCAACCGCAATGCTGTTCGGGAAGTTGTATCCCGTGGCGTTGCCGGTTTGGGGGCTCTGAATGTATTGGAAGTTCCACTGAAAGCCCAAGTCGCGCAGGATATTGCGCTGAGCTTCGACAATCTGTGTTTCTAGCAATACTTGCGGTGTGCGTAAGTCGAGGCGCTTGATTAGCTCAAGTGCGTCGCGCTGACCCTTGCCGATATCTTTGATGATCAGTTGGTTGGTTCGGTCGTCTGTAGTGACTGAGCCGCGTTCTGACATCACTGTTTCGACTTGCTCGGTAAGGTCGTCTACTCGAGCGTAGCTTACACGGATGTAACGAACCTGAAGATCTTCGAGTTCTTCCGCAGCACGCTTCGCTTCTTTGAGAGCTTCACGCTCCGCACGGAGCTTCTCAACGGGAGCGATTCGAATAACGTTACCCTCTTTAACTTGGTCTAGGCCGTTAGTTTTGAGAATTACGTCCAGAGCTTGGTCCCAAGGAACGTCGATCAAGCGCAGGGTGACCTTACCGCTAACATCATCACTGGCGATAATGTTGAGGTTTGATACTTCGGCGATAATTCGTAGCGCGTTATCGATGTCAGTGTCTTGCAAGTCGAGTGAAATGAGTCGACCAACGTAGACCTTCGAACCGTCAGCGGAAAGCACTTCCGAAGCCGCTGCTGCAGATGCAGCACTTGGCTCAGCCATTTCTGGCTCTTCGGTATCGTCGGCCATCTGAGCTCGGGCACTTCGCTGCTGAGCTGCTGCTTCAGGGCGAACTAAAATGCGCTTGCCTTGCGGGAGCGCAGCTAGGCTAATGCCGTCGTCTACGAACATGCGAATCTGAACGTTCTCACCAGTTTGAACTGCTCGGGCAGAACGAATTCCTTCCTGACTAACTGGCGCAATTTGCGGGAGCGTTGTGCGCTCGGCTGCAACAGCACCTGGAATCATCAGAACATATTCGCTTGGAGAGGTTTTCATCAGCTCGAAAGCAGACTCTTGGGTCAGTTCGATGGTTACTTGACCACCTGTCTTTTGACCCTTCGAGAAGCTCAGAGCATCTACGATGATTGCATCGGAAGCTGGGGCTGGGGCAGCCGGTGCCGCAGTCAGTTCAACTACCTCTTCAGTCGGAGCAGCGGTTTTCTCAACCGCAGCTACCGTGGCAGGTGCGATTTCTGAACCGTTGCCGTTAAAAGTAACCAGAATTTGGTCGCCTCTAACATCGACGTTGTGATTCAGCGCTTCAGCTGATTTCAAGTCGAAGACAATTCGAGTTCGGTCTGGGTGAATGCCAAAGCGGACGCGCTGAAGGTTCGAGTCGTGCTCGACTTCGATCGCCTCGTTCGACATGCCCTTTTGGCCAAGCACGTCGACGACGAGTCTTGGCGGGGAATCGATTGTCAGTACGTCGAACGCTGGATTTTGCGATCCGGTGTCCAACACCAACTGGGTGGCTTCACCCTGTTGTAGCATTTTGACCCCGACGCCAGTGACCGCAGCATCCGCGAGCTGATTGACGACAGGACTGTTTTCAACCGTCCTTTCTTCCTGGATGATCGTCGCATCCGACAGCGCGGTATCAGTTGACTCTGCCGGAACCGCAGTTTGCCCTGCAGAAGCGGCACAACCGCTCGCCAATGACATAAGGAACGCGGCGCTAACAGCTTTGCTAAGCACGCTCATGAAGTTTTCTCCTCAGCCTCAAGACGGTAAAAACTTAGCCTCACTGCCCCGTAAAACAGCAAGCTTGATGTAGAAAGTTACTACTCGCAACGGGTTTGTGGTTAACACAAGTTCCCGAAAAAGTCATAGCGCGTGCGGCCGCCGGGAGTAAAGCAGAAAAAACACTTTAATTAACTTCATTTAGTTTTTATTCAGTTGTTTAGTGGAAAACGTTTTACTTCATTCAAGGTGAATGTTGGCCGAACGCCACCGTGCACGCGGTTAGCCCTGCGTGCACACTAGATATGGACATAAACTATTGCGGTAAAATTATTTTACCCGAAGTTTAAAGTTTCTTGGCGCGGGAAGCACCGCGGCGGCGTCTACGATTGTTTTGCTCGTCTTGTTTCTTCGGACGCTCCGCCTCATCGAGGAAGCGAAACGTTGTCGCGACGACCGTTGTGCGCAGCGTTATCTGATCTTTGCTGCGTTCCGGATTATCCATCGAGAAGTTATCGAGGTTCACGATTCGATCGAGATGACCGACTTCATCGAAGAAGGTCGCAACCTGATGAAACGATCCATACACCTCCATCTCTACCGGCACTTCAGCGTAGTAATCTTTTTTCGCTTCGTCTTTCGGCTTGAAGAGTCGAATTTCTAGTCCGGCGTCTTGACCTACGCTCGAAACTTTAGCCAGCAGGCTGTCGATCTCCTGCTTGTCCGGCAGCTCGAGCAGCGCCTTCTTCAGTTCGATCTCGAGCTTTTCAACTTCCTCGGTATATTGATCGAGGTTCGCAGCGATCCCTCTCTGCTGAGCAACTTGAAAGCGTAGACCGTTCGGTCCTTCGACTTTTTTCGATATTTTCTCCAGCTCAGCCGCGCTGCCTGAATAGAAAAGGCCCCAGTAGCCCCCTAAGATAATAACAACCATGCCTATCAGCGCCGCAGCTTTGTGAAGCAGGGGCATCTCCAGAACGGCTTCTACATTCTCGTTCATTTATGCCTCCTCTCCTTTCTTCATCTGCTCTGCTTCGCCGGTCGCTGCTGGATTCGCAGGCGCATCCATCCGCTTCTTAATCGGAACTGTTATTTGGGCCCGCAGTCTAAACTCTTTGAGTGCTGCGTCGTCAGTTACGACGTGGCGTGAGTGAATCAGGCTTACTTCGCCGAAATATTCCTTCGCTCCCAGCTCGCCCATTAATTCTGCGATTGTTTGGTTGTCGAGGGCCATGCCGTTAACTTCCAAAAAGCCGTCTCGCTCTTTGATGCTTTCAACCCAGGCACGTTCGGGAAGGGAAATATTTAGTTCATCCAATACGCGGACTGGACCGCGCTTTTTTGCTTTCAAGCTGGCGATCGTCGAAAGCTTCTCTTTAAGCAGCGCACGGTTCTTTTCCAGCTCTTCGACTTTGGCGGTTTTCTTTCTGAGCGATACTAGCTGACGCTCGAGGTCGTCGTGCTCCTTTTGCGCCTTATCGAGACGACCGGTAACGTCAAGATGCAAGTAAGTCGAGCCGCCGAAGGCAATGCCTACCGCGAGAAATAGGGCAAGCAGGTGACCCGCTATCGCAGCGCTGTAGTCGACCTTTTCACCTAATAGATTTATTTTAATCATCTGCTTTCTGCTGTCTTTCGTCCGTAATGTCGTTACTCAAACGAGTGCACTTTGTCGCCGTCTCTGCGCAAGGCAAGTCCAACACTTACGCTCATCGACGGTCCGATCTCTTTTAAATATTCCTTGTCGAAACTTTGGACACAGTTAACCTTGCGGAAGGTGTCGACCAGTTCGACGGGGATTCCGGTTTTGGCACTAAGCTCTTCCAAGAGACCTGGAAGCTGCGAACCGCCGCCGCAGAGGTAGATTTTTTCAATCGGCTTATCCGTCGCTGCAGCGGTCCAAAAGAAGCCGAGTTGTCTGTGAAGCTCAGCTGTTACGTGCTCCGTCGTACGATCGATCGTTTCGGCAATTAAGTTTTCGTCCATTCCCTCGGGAATATCACCCATTTTGGCTTTTTCTGCGTCAGGTGGCTTAAGGTCGAGGGTTTCGCACAACGCATCCGTATAAAGTCTTCCTCCGACACTCACGTCTCCGGTAAACAGCGAAACCCCGCGAGAGAGGATGTTGATGCTCGAATAGCGCGACCCGACATTAACAAGCGCGACTGTTAGTTCCTCGTCTTCCGGATAATCAAGTTCGAACATGTTCTCGAGCGCAAAGGAATCAACGTCAGCGATTTCCAATACCAGGCCGGCAAGTTCGATGGTTTGGATAAAACTTTCGATAATTTCGTTTTTGACTGCGACAAGCAATATCTCCATCGAAGTATCGGTCGACGACAGTACTTGATAGTCAAGGTGAACAGCGTTGAGTTTATGGGGGATGTAGTTTCCCGCTTCGAACTGGATATTCTGCCGCAGCTCTTTTTCCGACATGCGGTTCAAGTTGATTTTCTTGCTGAAGACAGCGGGGCCGGGCAGCGCTGTAACAACATGTTTGGCCGAAATACCGTTCGCCTCAACCAAAGCCCTGATTGCGTTGGCTACCTCGTCGGGACGGACAATGACGTTATTCTTAATTGCTCCGGCTGGTGAGGGAGCCACCGCAGCGTTTTTGAGATTCACGCTGTCGCCGGAATACTCGATTTCCATCAATTTGATATTGGCGGATCCAATATCAATACTAACCAAATCTTCAACCCGACCGCCGCCAAACAACTGCGTAAGCAAATTACAAAGCATGGCTCCGTCCGCCTCCTCCAAACGTGTTATAAAAAGACCTTATTAGGCTCTATCGGTAAGATACTATAAAACTTCACTATGGCGTTCATGAAACATTGAGTACACCGCGTCATCTCTGCAAGCGGGATGCCGGGAGATAACCCACTGTTTTAATTAGAAATATGCTAGGCAAGCTGGCTAAAGTATCACCCCAGTGACCCAATACGCTGAAAAATATGCTGCGCGAGTGCTAATCCCTGGATTGGCGGAGCCGCTCTATTATTCTTACGACGAGAGTTCGGGTCCCGTAGATTTGGGGGCTCAAGTCGACGTCCGTATCGGAAGCTCGGCAAGGCAAGGCTGGGTTATCGGTTTTGACCTGCTTGAAGAGGCTATTTCTTCTCTCGGCGAGAAATTATCGCTGAAGAAGCCCGAACAGCAGCAGCTTTCCCTGCTCAGCTCCGAATCAGTGAGCGATACTGGACCGCTGCGCCGCATCGAGCAGGCGCGGCCGGCGTTTACACCGGAGCTGCTGCGGCTATTCGAATGGATGTCCTCATATTATGGAGCCAAACTTACAGACGTCATTGATAATGCCGTCCCGCGAGTTTCAATCGCCCGACCACTGACTTTTGCGGCTCTGAGCAGTGAATCCCGGCAAAAGCTGGTTGAGGAACCAGAGTGGCTGGAAGAGGTGCGGCGAAAAGCACCAATTCAAGCTGAAATTCTGCTGCGCCTAAGCGGAAGTGAAGCCGTAAAACTCCAGGACCTCGCCACTATCAGTAAATCTGCTCCTAAGGCCGCAAAAATTTTGGCTGACCGCGGATTGCTTGAACTTTCCGAAAGAAGCGGTGTCTTTGAAAAGCTCCCCCCTCTTGATAGCTCTGTTTTCCTGCCTGAGCCGACCGCCGACCAGTCAAACGCTGTGAAACAGATTTTCCAGTCGCTTGAAGACGAGCGGTTTGCTCCGATGCTGCTGTTCGGCGTTACGGGCAGCGGTAAGACCGAAGTCTACATTCGCGCAATTAAGAAAGCGCTGGCTCTCGGCAAGTCTGCCCTGGTTGTCGTTCCAGAAATCGCGCTCACCCCACAGCTGGTAGACCGCTTCGCATCCCGCATCGAAGAGCCGCTTGCAGTGCTGCATAGCAAGGTCGGTGCGACTGAACGCTGGAGCGCATGGTCAGCGCTGATCGAAGGAAAGTTAAGGGTGGCTGTCGGCGCAAGGTCGGCAATTTTTGCGCCGCTGCAAAACCTCGGCTTGATCATCGTCGACGAGGAGCACGAATCTTCATACAAACAGTCGGACGGCCTGCGCTATAACGCTCGAGACGTTGCAGTTATGCGTGCGAAATTTTCGGATTGTCCAGCAGTCCTTGGATCGGCCACTCCTTCGTTCGAGACTCTACTCAACGCAAAGCGCGGTCGCTATCAGCTGCTCGAATTGCCGAGTCGCGTTTCATCGCGCCCGATGCCGTCAATTGAAGTGGTAGACATGCGCCAAATCAAGCGCAGCGAAATGGCGTCTGAAAACATTTCTCCTCACCTCGCGAAGGCACTCAAGGAAACCTTCGACAAAAAAGCGCAGGCAGTAATCCTTTACAATCGGCGCGGCTTCTCGAGCTATCTACAATGCGACTCCTGCGGGGAGGTGGTGTCTTGTCCGCACTGTTCCGTCGCTTTTACCTACCACAAACGTAGAAACTCCCTGCTGTGCCACTACTGCGATTTAAAAGTGGACGTTCCTGAGCGCTGCCAGTTTTGCTGCAACCCCAAAACTACAAGACGGGAAGAAGAGCATAAAGCTTCTGATACGATCGGCCTCCTGCATCACCGGGGTGGGGGAACCGAGCGCGTCGCTGAAGAAATGCAGGCGCTATTCCCTGAGATAACCATTGCCCGCATGGACAGAGATACTGTCGGCGCAAAGGATTCCTACCGGCAGATTCTTGATAGTATGCGTTCAGGTGAATCAGACGTGCTAATTGGGACGCAAATGATTGCCAAAGGGCATGACCTTCCCGGCGTTACGCTGGTCGGAATTATCGATGCAGATGTTGGTCTGCACCTTCCAGACTTTCGTTCGAGCGAAAAGACCTTTCAGCTGATCACACAAGCTGCGGGCAGAGCTGGACGGGGAACAGAGCCGGGCAAGGTCATCGTTCAGACCAGGCAGCCCAATCACCCCACAATTGTTGCAACGCTGACGGGCAGGTTTATGGCGTTTGCCCGCTTTGAACTTGATCAGCGCCACGGTCTCAACTACCCGCCCTGGGGTAGACTGTTGCGTGTGGTGATCTCGAGCCCCGACCTAGACGAATCTTATCGAGCTGCGCACGACACGGCTGCCGCCTGCCAGCACTACTGCGAAGAATATCTTAACGACGAAACAGAGTACTCTTTGCTCGGTCCATCGACCGCTCCGCTTGAACGGCTGCGCGGACGCTTTCGTTGGAACATTCTCATCAAATCAAATTCGCAGCGCTTCATCTCGCAGCTCGCAGGCAGCCTCAATAAATGGCGGGCTACGATTCCAGGCGACTCGATCCGCATCGCAGTCGACGTCGATCCGATCGATATGCTGTAGTGAGCTGTTGTCACTCAGTGATGACAAAACCTATCTAAACCCCCGTTGCTAAACGAAAAAGTCATGTGCTAGGTTTGGATCAGATGGTCGAGCCCATCTAGTTTTAAAAAATAGCGTGTATGTTTGAGTAAATTACTGGTTTTTGCGTGTTTCATTGAGCTGCTTCGCGCGGCTCGCTTGAGAGGCGCATTTAGGCTTCAGGTTTGAATTGGTTTTTTAAGGTCGACGAGCAGTGCGTTTCACCCGCTGGTTGGCTTAAGTCTTCGTGCTTAGTCCACCCAGTGGGTGAATTCGTCTCTATCGATCTCTCTTTTTAACGGAACTTGCCTTCCGTCGCCTCTCATCATTCAGGGTTAGTATTAGGCTGAGTGTGGGAAGGAGAATGTATTAACACCTGCGCGCCAGGCGTCTCGTGTTAGAATCTGTAATTAAGTGCCGCCAGCTGATCGATGCTGGCTGGACCGTCGTTAAAATCCTGTAAATTTTTCTCGGTAAAAACCCATACTATCAAGGAATTTTCTGCCCAAGCCGTCTTCCCGAAATGGAGGAAGCGACGCGTTAGGATGCAGAAAGCAGTAGTTATCAGCCGCAATAGAAGTTTGCTGCGCGACTTCAAGCGTATTGCAGATGCTTCGGGTATGTACTCGTCCGTCGATATGTACGACAACCTAGACAGCGTCGGCAGCGCGTTAGTTTCGGGCGGAAAATACGACGTTGTCTTTATAGACGAAACATTCGACAACATTGCCTTTGCGTCGTTTATCGAGAATGCCAAGCGAACCCAAGGCGCAAAGCTCGCTCGCTTCGTGCTCCTTTGCGACGACAAACACCGCGACAGAGAAATTATCGCCAATGGCATGATGGCCGGATTTCACGCGTTTTTATCTAAGCCTTTTAACGTTAAAACACTCGAAGAGATCGCCGCATTGGCCGACAAAGTTCACGGCAAGGGCACAAAACACCGGCTGCGAGCTGCTACTGGTCTGTTGCTTTCAGAGATAATTCACGACACCGGCGAGCAGGCACCACGGCCGCTAAATCTTTGGAAGGAGGTCGAGTCGTCCTGCGACTGGTATAAGAAGGTAACCGGCGAATCGGTTACGCTGACGGTGGTCGACCCGCTTCATCAAGTTCCGGCGGTCGAAAGGGTCAAGCACTACAAAGGAGTCAGTGAGCGCGTTCGCAACTTGATTAAAGAACGTCTAAAGACCTTATTCCTGCCGTCGTAAGCTAAGCTCCCGCAATTACCCGATTTATCGTCACGCTAAAATGCCACACCGACGTCCGAGCCTGCCATAACATCAAGTATATAAGAGGAGGCTTGATGATGGCGGTAACATTATTCGAAAAGGCGTTCTTGGTGGTCAGCTTCTCACTGACGATTCAGAACTTCGTCCCTTTCCTTTAGTTCCTATTTTTCCTTAACGAGCTTAAGCAGTTTCGGCAGCAGGCCTTCGAAGTCGCCGTTGCTCATTACTACTACGACATCTTTCGGCTGAATTAGTTTCTCAAGGTGGCCGAGCATCTCCGAAACGGTTCCAGTAAACGCAGATTTTCCAGCTGCCTGGTAAGCCGCAATTAGCTTATTCGAATCTAGTGCAACAATTTCAGTCGACGTTCCACTATATCCACCGGCATCTTCAACTTTCTTGATTAAAATCACATCGGCAGCACTAAATGCTTGGCCGTAGGCGTCCTGGAAGAATGCTCGACGGCTGGTGTTCGAGCGCGGTTCGTAAACTGCAATCAGCCTAGAGTCAGGGTAGCGCTCGCGAAGACCCTCTAAAGTAAGCTTCACAGCGGTAGGATGATGAGCAAAGTCTTCAATCACAGTTATGCCGCCGCTCTCAAGGACTACGACCTGACGACGCAGCACGCCACGGTAAGCCTCAAGGCCGTGCTTTATTTCCTTCGGCGTTAAGCCAACGAGCTCTCCAACAGCGGCGGCGGCAAGCATGTTCTGAGCATTGTGCTCTCCTGTTTCGGTCGTGAGAATTTCAAGTTCGCCGTTTCTAAGCTTAAGCTTCAGTTTCTGGCGCTGCTCCGAACCGCTTTGGACCTGCTCACGCTTGAGGATTCGAAAATCAGATTTCTTCTCCGCGCCGTACCAGTATAGCGAGGCGTCTAGAATCCCGTGATCGTCCCAGCCAACCCCCAGGTCTTCTAAGGATTCATAGGTATCACACAGCAGGACTGCCCCACTTTTGGGCACGCGCTGCATCAAGCGGGTGAATTCCAGCGCGATGTCGTCTTCGCATTCGTAAATGTCTGCATGATCGAACTCGAGGCTCGTAAAGACGACTATGTCCGGTCTGTATGAGTGGAATTTCGGCCACTTTGCAAAAAAGGCGCTGTCGTACTCGTCTCCTTCAAAAACTACACAGCGCTTTTCAGGTGCTATGCTTTTGTCTACTGCGCGAACGCTGCCGGGCAGCGTTGTCGGAACTCCCCCGACGAAATAACCCGGCTTGCGTCCGGAGACTTCGAGCATGGTGGCAATCATCGCACTTGTCGTGGTTTTTCCGTGGGTTCCTGCGGCGATGATGGAGGTTGGGCAGTCTTCACGGCTGCCCGCAAGCAGCGCCCCGAATACTTCCGGCATTGAGGCGTACGGAATTCCTTCTCGCAGCACGAACTCTACTTCCGGATTGCCTCGACTTAAATTGTTGCCGATAACAACTAGGTCCGGTCGTTCGCTAAGATTGCTCTCGGAGTAGCCTTCGTAAACTTTGTCGAGAAAGCCGCGCACGACGTCGCCCATCGGCGGATAAAAGGCTTTATCGCTTCCCGTTACTTTGAATCCTAGGTCCTTCAGCAGCTTGGCCACCGAGCCTGTGCCGGTGCCGCATACCGCGCTGACATGAACATGGCTGCCCGCAGGGAG
>JAGRAN010000135.1 GCA_020434585.1 Bdellovibrionales bacterium | reverse complement strand
TAAAATGCATCCTGAAGTAGCGGCATTGCGCTAGCGGCAAAACCGGTATAAACACCGGTTCCATAAAGGAAGACTGGAAGAACTGACACCACTCCTGCACTACAAACACCGAAGAAAAACGTCTTCAAGTCTTTTCGCAGAAGAATAAGCAGCAACGGCCAAGCGTAGATTTTAATAGCCGCGGCAAAGCCCCACAACGCAGCAGAAGCAAGCCATGAATTTCTTCGCGCAGCGATCCATCCAAGTATTACACTTAACAAAATTATAGATTGAACTTGGCCATGCTCAACTAGTCTAGCCGCCGCCGCGGAAGAAGTGGCCATTAAACAAAACAACACTATCGTCTTACCGCTCAGCTTGGGCTGCAGCTCGCGCAGCATCAATCCAAAGCAAAGCATCAGCGATACAATCACCAAGCTTTCCCAAATCATCCACGAGGCATTCGGAGCCATAAACGCAAGAGGTTCAGTAAGCATTGCGAGCACCGGCGGGTTCGTCGCCATCGGCGTAAACTCGTTCCACTTAAACGCAGCACCAAGCTGCAGTCCGGACAAAGGAATGCCGTACGGAATTTGACCCGTGCTAAGCAACACAGCCGTGGCGTAGTAATGATTGAAATCGTCTTTCAGGTAGGCAGTCGGAAGTGAATGAGCGAGGCCGAGCAGGCGGACTACGGTGCAAACGACCGCCGCCAACAGCACGCACCAATACATTGCGTTCCAAACTTTGTTGGATCGATTCATCCCGACACACCCGACACTAAGAAATCAGGAGGTGATCATTTACCTCGGTTTTCGAAAAACCTCAATAATCGCTCAAAAATTATCTTTTTTAGAGGAAATTAGGCCGCTTAGGTAAATTGCGAACAAAAAAAGGGGCCTAAAAGGCCCCCATACGACATACCGTTTTGGGCTTTCGCCCGTTTCCCTTCTCGAAAATCTTCTTCTCTGACTGGAGTGTTCCAGCAGGCTGACAATCAAGAAATCGTCTCCTTATATTTGTGGCTAAACAATTTGGCGCGCAAAAAAATCTCGGATTTTAACTTTTCTAAAAAAGTTGAGGCGCAAGTCTTTGATAATAAGCACATATTGATCTGTTTTAATCTGTATGAATTTATTTGCTTCTTATACCTTAAACCTTTTCCTAGCCTGATCCGATGTAATCTTCATCTGACTTAAAGCGCGTTTTTGTACGTGTTGGCCCCTACTCGTATCAAGGGCCCACACTGATAGGTTTTAAAGCGCTTTTTTGAAAGGAAGCACGGATTGCCGTGATCTTTAGAAGGTTGTTCTGTTTGGGTATCTGCTGGCTGGCCGCGCTCCTCGCGCTAACGCAGCCCGCTCCTGCGTATGCTCAATCGGCGTCGGTCGACCTCACTTGGGACGCAAACACCGAACCCGATCTCGCCGGTTACAAAGTTTACTACGGCACCAACATTGGCGCTTACGACTACTCCCTAGATGCGGGCAATCAAACCTTCTTCACCGTTCCTTCTCTACAAGACGGAATGACTTATTACTTCGCCGTGACAGCTTACAATGCAAGCGGCCAAGAAAGCAGTTATTCGAACGAAGTAACAAAGCTGGTGCAAACTCAAGGTTCATCGAGCAGCTCCTCGAGTAGCAGCTCTAGCAGTTCGTCAAGTTCCAGTTCATCCAGCAGTTCTTCAAGTTCAAGCTCGAGTACGTCCACGTCGTCGTCAGGATCAGCAGCTGTGCTGATTAACAGCGGCGGCAATGATTACGTAGATAGTGTAGGGAATCTCTGGGTTGCCGACACTGATTATGTCAGTGGCTTTACCTACAGCAGCGGCAACAGCATCTCTGGCACCACTGACGACACTTTGTATCAGCGTGAACGCTACGGAGATTTCGCATACGCCATCCCAGTTGAAAATGGCGATCACAGCATAAGCCTGCATTTCGCTGAGATCTACTGGACCACCTCAGGCAAACGAGTTTTCAATGTCTACATCGAGGGCGTGCTGGTCGAACCCGGACTGGACATTTGGAGCCTCGTAGGGAAAGACGCGGCCCTTACTCGAAGTTACGTAGCCAATGTCAGCGACGGATTTCTAGATATTGAATTCGAAACTCTGGTTGATAACGCCAAAGTTTCTGCAATCGAAGTGGAGTTTCT
>JAGRAN010000134.1 GCA_020434585.1 Bdellovibrionales bacterium | reverse complement strand
ATATTTACAGTTGACGCGTACGTTGGGAAGGAAGTGTCTTATGGGTTTATCTCCACGCTCTGATTTTTTTGCTCAGATTAGTCCTAGCTGTAGAGCAGATACTCTTTCCTTGCTTTAGCCCAGTGGTTTTCAAACTCTTTCATCTCTTCCAATAAAGGCTGTACGGACTTTTTAGTTTCGACCGAGCGACGCAGGTTATTGCTCCCGTAAAGTAAGTCAATTGCGGGATGCTCCTTAACGAATTCGTAAGTCTGCTGGCGCCAGCCGAAGTTTTCCGGATAGAGTTTGGCGGCGGCGCAAATCATCGCCAAGGTCCATCTAATCGGTTTGAATGCCACTGGGTCGTTTACGTGAAGTTCTACTCCGCCGCAGGTCTTGTCGCTCCACTTACTTAAATGCGGAATGAAGGAGATCGGGCGCAGTGCAGCGCCAGCCAGCCCAAGCTCAGCGCTTTCCTGTAAAATTTGCTCACGCCAGTCGTGCCCATCAATATAAGGAGCGCCGAAGAAGGTGAACGGTCTGGTTGTGCCGCGACCCTCCGAAATATTGGTGCCTTCGAAAAAGCACGTGCCCGGGTAGGTTAGGGCCGCTTCTAGGGTTGGCATGTTGGGAGAGGGGAGAACCCAGGGCAGGCCGGTGTCGAGAAAGTTCATTTCGCGCTTCCAGCCTTCCATTTTGATAATTTCTAAGTCGCAGGGGATTGTGCCTACGCTAAACGTAAGTCCATCGACTCCTCGCTGAAACATATTGGCAATTTCTCCGATCGTCAGACCATGGCGATTGGCGACGGGGTAAAGTCCGCAGAAAGACCGGCAAGTATCAGTTAACGGAGTGCCTTCAATAGTGACTCCGTCAATTGGATTAGGACGGTCGAGCACAACAACTTTTTTATTCAGTCGCGATGCTGCGAGCATGCAGAAGGCGAGTGTCTGCGCATAGGTATAATACCTCGCACCAATGTCTTGGATGTCGAATACGAGACAGTCGACATCATCGAGGGACTCGTTGGTTGGCGTCAGGCTTTTTAGCGAATTGCCGTAGAGGCTAATGACAGGCAGGTGAGTCTTTGGATCTTCAAAGGTCTTTACCTGCTCCATGTCTTGCAGAGCGCCGCGAATTCCGTGCTCAGGAGCAAAGAGTTTTACGAGGTTGCAGTTCTCGCTCGCAGCCATTAAGTCAGCCGCATGTTCGAGGTTTCTGTCTACTGCTGAAGGGTTGCAGATCAAGCCGACTCTCGTGCCGGCGAGCTGTTTGAAGTTTGAATCGACCAGAATATCTAAACCGCTGCGAACTCCGCTCATGTGTCGTCCTTCGGTGCTTCAGGGGCAGACAGCTCACGCAGCCGCCGTAAGTAGTCAAACGAGTATATTCCACTATCGTGCCCATCGCCCCAGCGAATGCCAAGAGCGTAATTTCCAACAGGCCAAACTCGAACCAAATCGAGCTGCTCCGCTGCTTCAGCACTGACGACATTAAGTAGGTTGCGTTTTGGTTTTGCCGCATTTCCTAGTGGTTTTGCGTGTGAACTGTCGCCTGCACGTTCTCGGCAAGTGGCGCATGGACATTCGCGTCTAAGCAGTTCGCTCTCGAAAAAGTTTGAGAGATTGTCGGACCAGAGAATATGTAGGCCGTTTCCAGCGCCTGCGCTGCTTGAGCGTTCTACTTTTGTCGGAACAGGTGGTCGGCCCGAAATTTGCGCTACAGACATCGCTCTAAGGTGTAATCGATAATTGCGAGGAGCTGTTCTTTCGCGTTGTTATTTGTGTCTGCATGGGCGGCTTGCTCGAGAACGCTGCGCGCTTTCGCGGCGTAATCGCACGCAATGCCTTGGCACTCTGCGATTAGGTTGGAGCCAGAGAGGTGTTTTAACGCCTCGGCGGCATCTGCATGCTCTATATTATCTTTACTAAAAAACTCTTTCGCATAGGGGTCGCCGCTTTGCAGCCAGATGATGTTTACCAGTGACGGGGTGCGCTGGCGCAGATCGGTGCCTGCAGGCTTGCCGAGTAAATCTTCGTCGGCTGTAACGTCCAGGATGTCATCAATCATTTGAAAAGCTGTTCCGGCAAGATAACCGAATTGTCCCAGCTGCTGGGTGATTTCAGCATCATGAGTCGAGAGGTGGGCGCCAACCATTCCCGCCAGTCCGAAAAGGGAAGCCGTTTTCTTGCTAACCACATCGAGGTATTCTTCGAACGTCCGAGTTGTTCCCTCGGTCAGCACACCTTCGAGGATCTCGCCTTCCGTCAGCTCAACGCAGGTGCGCTCAGTTTGCTCAATGATAAATTGGTCGAGTTTTGCACACAGTCCGAACGCGCGAACCAGGAGGAAGTCTCCAGCGAGCAGGCTGGGCATCATTCCAAACTCGACAAAGGCAGAACGCTTGTGACGTCTTGTCGGTGACTCGTCGATGATATCGTCGTGCAGCAAAGTCGCCATATGGATCATCTCGATGCCTGCGGAGACATCGACCAGCTGCTGTGATGGCTCGCGCAATCCAAATAGCTGGCCTACGAGCAGCGCAACTGTTGGGCGAATACGTTTGCCGCCCTGATTCAATAAATATTGGGGGATTTGCTCGAGCAGCTCCGCGTCGGACTTGAGGCAGGATTTGATTCGCTCCTCTACTAACTTAAGGCCCGGGGCCACGCTCGCAAATGCTTCGACGACCTTACTTGCTGCAGGCCCGATTCTCCCCTGCAGATTTTCCCCGCTGCTTTTTGACTCAGAAACTTGCATGTTGGCGCTGCTTAGATTCCTTCAGCAAAAGGCCGTAGATTAGCCGGTTTGCCTTTTAAATGCTCGTGAATTACTGAATCTTTTCTAGCAGAATTCGATTTGGAAGGCACGTGGCTACGCGCTTATCCGAAGGCCTCGCGGGTGGTTGAGTACATGCCGAATAAGCTGAAGTCACACGAGGGTGTTATCCCCGAGCAAGACTGGGTTCGAGCCAGGCTGCAGGGTATCCGCGATGAGGGTTTGTGGCGGGAGTTAAGAGAGGTTGATGAGCGCTCAGGCTTTCCCGAAATCGCGGGCCGCCCAGTCATAAATTTTTCAGGCAATGACTACCTAGGTCTAAGGCGCAGACCGGAACTACTTTCAGCCGCGGCCAAGTCCTTGAACGAGTCGGGTTCCGGCGCGGGGGCGAGTAGACTGCTAAGCGGCAGTAAGCGCGCTCACGCGGATTGCGAAGCCGCATTGCAGGACTGGTCCGGTAAGCCTGCTTTGGTTCTCGGCAGTGGATACTTGGCGAACCAAGCGCTGCTCAGCACGTTTGCGCCGCGGGACACTTTGCTGCTGGTCGATCGTTTGGCGCACGCAAGTTTGCTCGACGGAGCCTTGCTCAGCAGAGCTGAAATGATTCGCTTTAAGCATAACGATCTCAACTCGCTTGAAGAATTGCTGAGAAAGGCAAGACGCAGCAAACCAGGCAAGCGCATTCTAGTAGTTACCGAGTCTCTTTTCAGTATGGACGGCGATATTGCACCGCTGCGAGAGATGCAGTCCCTGTGTTTGGAATATGCAGCGCACTTGGTCGTTGACGAGGCGCATGCGGTCGGTGTCTTCGGCAGAAATGGCATTGGATTGTGCTCGGAGTTTGGAATTGAAGATGAGATAAAATACCGCAGCGCAACATTTAGCAAAGCGCTCGGGTCTTACGGCGGATTTATCCTTGTTGATGCAGACGCTAGGGCGCTGCTCGTGAATTCTGCGCGGCAGTTTATCTATGACACTGCGCTTCCGCCTCACGTTTGTGCATGTGCAGCGGCAGGCCTTAGCATTTTATCGTTCTCGCCAGAGCTTGGGCCGCAACTAAGGGAGAAAAGTGCATACTTCAGAGAACGGCTTCACGCGTCCGGCGTTTCGGTCGGCGGTGATGCGCATATTCTTCCAATTGTTCTTGGAGAAAGTGAAGCTGCCCTCAAGTTTGCCGCCGCGCTTTTGGAGCGTGGAGTTCTTGCTGTAGCAATTCGCCCGCCGACTGTGCCTGTAGGTAAGGCTCGAATTCGGTTCTCAGTTAGCTTGGCTCACAGCGGCGAACAGCTTGATCAAGCGGCGGCGGCCGTGGTCGATGTCATTGAACAGACGGGATTGTCGCCACTGGAGTTTAGCTAGTGGTGTTGGCTGACTCGCTCTTTGTCGGCGGTTGGGCATTTTCCGCTGAGGCTCTGCGACGTGAAGAGTTTGCTCGGGATGTCATTTCAATTCATGATCTTGGTTGGGAATCCGGTTCAGACGGTCTGGTAGCCAACGCTGCCGATCGGCTGCAAAAACACATCTCAAACGGTAAACCTCGAATTCTCTTGGCTTGGTCGACAGGCGCCATGATTGCGCTTGAAACGGCTTCCCGCTGTCCCCAGAATATTTGCGGCTTGGTAATTCTAGCCGGAACACCGTCTTTTATTTCCCGTGAAGGGTTTAAGCACGGAACCGAGCCAGCGCAGCTAAGAGCGCTGCGGATGCAGCTAAAACGGGATCGGCAGTCAGCTTTGCGGTCGTTTTACCGGACGGTCTTGCGTCCTGGCTCCGGTCATGAGAGTTTGATGGAGTTTTGGATGTCTGCATCCGTGGGCATTCCCGAACAATCCCTGGCGGCTGGTCTGCACTACTTAGAAACCTTTGATGCTCGTGCTGCGGCTACCGAGATACGGGTTCCAACGTTGATACTGCATGGAGCCAACGACGAAGTAGTGCCATGCGCCGCCGGAGCTGAGCTTGCAGGGCTAATCCCTCGGGCTAAATTTGTCGAATTTAAAGGGCTGGGTCATTACTTATTCGCTGACCGCCGTAAAGAAGTCTTGGAAGCAATCGAGGAATTTTCTACAGGATGCCGTTTGTGAAGCACGATGTTAAAGCACGATTCTCGAAGGCGGCCCGATCCTACGAGAAGCACGCTGACGTGCAGCAGCGTGTTGCCGATCGATTGGTTTCTTTGTTTCAGCTCGATCCACCTCCGACAAGAATTCTCGACGTAGGCTGCGGCACAGGGATTCTGACGTCGCGTCTGGTAGACCGCTTTCCTGACGCTGAGATCGTTGCGGTCGATATTTCAGACGAAATGATCGATCAAGCGCAGCTCAGGTCCTTTGCCGATAAGGTCGAATGGGTCGTCTCGGATGTCCTTAAGTTTGACGACCGCCAGCGCTTCGACCTCGTTACCAGCAGCTCGACGATTCAGTGGGTGCTGCCGCACAGCGAGCTGTTTGAACACCTCTATAATCTCATTTCTCCCGGCGGGCGCTTGTTCTTTTCAATGATGGTAACGGGTACGCTGACGGAACTGCATTCACTGCGCCGAACACTGTTTCCCGAAAAGCTTCCTGCCACCGAATTGTCAGAAATGTCGGTAGTAAAACGCACTCTCGAGCAGGCCGGATTCTCGGTTCTGTGGCGCAAAACAATGCGCGAAGACGCACGCTACGAGGACGCCCTTGCGTTCTTCAGATCTCTTCACGAGCTGGGTATTACGGGAGGTCATCTCTCCAACAGCGGAGTTCTGCTAAACCGCCGCGAGTTGACCCGTCTAATTGCCGAATACCAGAAGCGCTACGGCCTGGACAAAGGCGAGGTTAGGGCGAGCTATCAAATCGGCTATTTCCACTGCTCAAAGCAGAACCCCAGCTCTTAAATCAATTGTCGGATTCCCGGCGGGTATATTAAGATCCGCGTTGAATCAGGGAATGACGCATGTCCGAGTCAAAATTACAGTCGCTCGATCCTAATCTGATTGAGCAATCGGTAGCGCTGCTTTCGCGGCGGATTGCGGAGCGATTTCCCGGATCCAGTCTAGGGAATGTTTCGAAACAACTTCTATTAATTGCTAAGCAGGCGAAGCGCCGATCAGAGTCCATCGCCCGGCCAATATTTGCTTTGCGCGCAGGAAGCGTGATGCTGATTGCGGTGATAGTCGCAGGTCTGGTCACAACCCTGTTCTCCTTGAAGATGCCTAAGGGCGGCCTTGAGTTGGTGGAGTTTATTCAGCTGCTCGAAGCGGGGATCAACGATGTCGTGCTAATCGGCGCAGCGATATTCTTTCTGGCGACGTTTGAGAGCAGAATTAAGCGCACGCGCGCTCTAAGAGCAGTGCATGAACTCAGAACTATCGCTCACCTGATCGACATGCATCAGCTAACCAAAGATCCCGAAAGACTACTGTCGGCTGGTCCCGTAACTGAATCGTCACCGAAGAGGACAATGACTGCCTTCGAGCTGGGCCGTTATTTGGACTATTGCAGTGAGATGCTTTCGCTTACGGGGAAGGTCGCAGCGATCTACGTCCAGTCTTTTGAGGATGAAGTTGCGCTGGCAGCGGTCAACGAAATCGAAAACCTTACAACAGGCCTGTCACGCAAAGTGTGGCAGAAGCTGATGATTCTCCACACATCAAAAACAGCCGCATAAAAAAACGGGCAGAACCGAAGTCCTGCCCGCTCTCCGAAATTTGTTAAGCTACTTAACGCCAGTATTTGGAGCGAAAGTAGTTATGAAATCCAGCACTGACTGAGCCTGGACGTTGCCGTAGATTGTGTAGTCTCCCACTTTGCAAATGTTATCGGGGTCTACAGATGGGTCACTCTGTGATACCAGCCCGGCTACTGCAAGGTTGCCGTTGCCAAGTTTAATCAGCAGCGGGCCGCCGGAGTCGCCGCCGCAGGGGTGGCTTTGGTTGCCTTCGAAGCTAATCCAGATGTGAGCATCGGTAACATTGTCGATTACCGCCGCACCCGCAAAAATGTTGTCTACCGCTCCGCTGCCTTGAGAAGTTTCACCTCTACCAGCTACGTAAACCTCTTCTCCGACTTGTGGTGCACGCGAGAGTAAAATAGAAGCTCTGGCGCTGTTAATCGGCTGATTTACGAATACGAAAGCGTAGTCATCGAAGAGTACTCCACCGGAGCGGCGGAATCCCGGATGCTGCGCGATTGACGTTGCCGCAACTTGTTGTCCAGCTGGAGTTGAAACCAGAATAGCTGCAACCCCGCCCTGAACGCAGTGTCCAGCGGTCATGACGATTTGGCTGTCGACTACCACACCTGAGCACGCTCCGATTGAGCCATTCGTATCAAGTATGTCCAGGAGTACTAGGGAAGTTGCTGCAGGATCTTCTCCCGGGCTGCAAGAGAAACCGTTCGCGATCTTGAGACCGACTTGATTACAGGCGTCGTTTTTGAATTCGGAGCTGACGTCGCTTCCGCCTCCACCGTTATTATCGTCGCTTCCGCCGCCGCCGCACGCTGCTAGAAGTGAAAACGCTGCAATCGCAATAAGAGCTCGTGAGACGATGAATGCAACTTTGCGCATGAATATTCCTCCGTTATTGTGCACTCTTCTTTTGAGGATAAATCTATCGGGCGATGCTTGGTGCTGACATAAATTGTTTTTACCCCAAGCAGGACAACGGGCTAAATCTATCGTACGTTGGCGGAGCTGTCCTGTTAATATGTGATGATTTCGCAGAGATAATCGATTTCCGACGTAACTGATTGGCAATATGATCAGATGGTGATGAACGGTCGAACTACTTCGCGACGCTTAAAGTTATCCACAATTTCGCTTGCAGCCGTCTGCTGTTTAGTTCTACTCGCGGCGTCGTATTTTTCTGCGTTGAACGCGGCGTCTACTTCCGGCGTTAGGGACGGGCGTCTCGAAGTTCAGGACTTTCTTTACCACTTAATCTTGGTCAGGGAATTTTGGTTTGGCGCGGGCAGCAGCTTGTACGACCTCAGCGGACAGACGCTGGCGATGGCAAAATACTTTGGTGAAGGCGTAAACAGCGCGATGCCCGTCGGTGTGTCGCCCGCGGCACTGTTGATCTGGTATCCATTTGCGCTCATTTCGCTTCACAGCTACGTGCTGGCGCAAACGCTTTGGATATTTTGCGGGCTGGTGCTTTTTGTTAGCGGAATCTATCGCCTGGTCCTAAGGTTTCCCGCAGAAAAAATCTTCCTAATGTTGTTCGCATCGCTCGCGCTGTTTTCGTGGAATGGCATCGCTGGGGTGCTCCTTGGGCAGACATCGTTTCTAGCGGCTGGAATACTGCTTCATTTTGCCGCATCGAGTAGCGCGTCAAATTTGGTTTGGCCTCTGGTGTGGGGCGTTCTTTTAGCTCTTAAACCGACCTATTTTTTGTTTGGTCTGGCATACGCGGTTGCTTACCATAAACGAGCAAGTCTTCTGCCGTATATAGCAGGAGGATTGCTGGCTGCTTTAGGTGCGAGTCTTTGCTCGTCTACGATACTACCCGAGTACGCCGCGCAACTCAGCGCGTACACTTCCGGCAGTTTGCCCGCAAGCTACTCAGGGGCGCTGCATTTTCAGTCTAACAATACTGTGCGTGCGGTGCTGGGAACGTTAGTCGGCGACAGCGTAGTTGCCCGGACAGATATTGTCCTGCTGGCGTTAATTCTTGCCGCGCTTACGGTTGCCGCGATGCTTAGACCTCGCTTCCTTGCTCCTGCGCAGTACTTCGTGGGTGTTGTTGGCGTAGTTTCGATGCTGATCCCGTATTTCGGTGGTTACGAAGAGCTGGTCGTGGCTGCAGTAGTAGCAATTTGTTGGACCCAGTCTGAATTGGTTCAATCTCCAAAACATGCAGTCCTAGGTGCGGCGCTGTTGTTTATTATTCTTTCGCACAATGCCCTGCCGTCCGCAGCTTTGGCGCTCGCGCTTAAAGCCGCCGTTCTCTTGAGTGCGTGGCTTGCGGCCAGGCAGTAATCTCTAGAACGCGCGCTCTAATTTATGAATTTATTTCCACGTATGTTTCACGGTATCTCGGTAATATGCTAATATCAAGAGAGTTATTGATGTAGTTTGGCTGCGAGCCGACTGAGCGTAATGACGGGAAAAGCGTGGAATTTGCACATTTACACGTCACAGCCCAAAGCCGGAGTGCATAACACTTATATAGTGGGCGGCGTGAGAATCGAGGTAAGTTCATAGCGGTCGGTCACTAAAGTTTTCAACCCTCATTCGAGTGTGGTTCATCCCCCGAAACACACTCACCGAATAACCTACGTATCTGGCTTGCGGATACTCAGCACACCCCCCGTGCTGAGTATACCAAAAGCCCTTTTTTATGCGTTTTGATTTTGCGCAGTGCGGCTTAAGCGGCAGGTGCAAGTTCAAAGCCCATATGCAATGATTGGCGCCATGCCAAAAGTAAAATACATTTTTTGGGACAACGACGGAGTTTTGGTCGATACGGAACCTCTGTTTTACCAGGCGACCAAGAGCATTTTCGCTGACTTGGGTTTTGATCTTACAGACGAACTCTTTCAACAATGGTTTCTTTCTGACTCGCGCGGTGCGTGGCATTTGCTCGGGGGTGAGAGAAGCAGCAGCTCCGCCGTTAAAGAATATAAGCGTAAGCGAGATGTTCTATATTCGCAGCTGCTTTCTCAAACGGATCACCGAACTAGTCATGTTCAGTCTACTCTTAACAGGCTCTATGGCAGCATTCCGATGGGAGTTGTAACCAGTTCCAAACCAGAACATTTTCACCTAATTCACGATTCCACGGGATACAAGCGTTTCTTCGAGTTTATTCTAACCCGTGAAGCATATGCGTTGTCGAAACCCGAGCCCGACCCTTATATCAAAGCGCTGGAGCTCTCCGGTGTCTCCCCGCAAGAAGCAGTGGTCGTAGAGGATTCAGAACGCGGCCTGCGCTCCGCGATTGCTGCGGGAATAAAGTGCTGGGTACTGCCGAGCGAACTGACTACCGGAAGTGACTTTTCTGGGGCGGACAGGATATTAACCTCTATTGAAGAAGTGCTGACCTTGTTGGAGGACTAGCTGAATGAAAAATGTTTCCGTAACTGAAAGCGAAAAGACAGAGCTAGTGCAGTTCATCCAGTCGCTGGCAGACGACGCGCGGGTAATCCTCAGTGATATTGGCTCTAACATTCAGGCCGATGCGAAGGTTGATAAATCGCTGGTTACAGCCGCCGATGTTGAAATAGAAAAGCGCTGTAGAGAGCGCATTGAACAAGTTTTCCCTCAGCACGGCATCATCGGAGAAGAGTATGGTGTTAGTAATCCAGGCGCGTCGTTTTGTTGGGTCTTAGATCCGATTGACGGCACTGAGGAGTTTGTCGCAGGCACACCCTTGTTTGGGTCGATCATGGCTCTACACCTAGATGGAAGACCATTAGTTGCTTTAATTGACCACGCTGCGCTCGATCGAAGGCTGCTCGCGTGTAAAGGAGCCGGCGTGTCGATTAATAATAAACCGTTGGTTAAACCAAGCCGGGCTTATCCAAAGCCGCGAGTCGCCACCTCAAATTGCGCAAATTTTATGCGGCAGGGCGACGAGTCTGCAGTGTTTGAGAGTCTACATTTAAATTTTCCGAACTCCCGAATTTACTCAAGCTGCTATGCTCACAGCTGTACTGTGGAAGGGGGCTTTGATGCGATGGTTGAGTGGAATGTTAAACTCTGGGATTTGGCAGCAACAGAGTTATTAATCGTGGAGTCTGGGGGCAAGTATGTAGAAGTTACGAGTCCCGAGGCAGCGAAGAACGACAGAATCAGCGCAGTTTTTGGCAGTAGTCATGTAGTAGATCACTTATGCAGAGTAATTGAGGCGGCCTAGATGAAAATAAGTGTACTGCAAAATGTAGATTTTGAAGGTCCGGGAGCGATCGCCGATTGGGCTGAGCAGCGCCGCTGGGATATGGAGGTCGTCAGAGCTTATGCCGGTGATTCCGTGCAGCGAGCCGCGGGAAGCGAACTGCTTGTGGTGCTGGGCGGGCCGATGGGCGTTGGTGATACAGACAAGTTCCCATGGCTCGAGTCGGAGCGAAATCTAATTTCAACTGAAGTCAGTCGAGGTGGGCGAGTGCTGGGAATTTGTCTCGGAGCGCAGCTGCTCGCCTCTGCTATGGGAGCTGATGTTTCGTCTTCGCCCTATAAGGAAATCGGCTGGTTTCCCGTTCGCAGAATCACTTCTGCCGCTAATTGTTTTATGCACGACGTTCTTCCGGAACAGTTTTCAGCGTTTCATTGGCACGGAGACATGTTCGCTGTTCCAACGGGAGCTATTTCCCTAGCCGAATCTGATGGCTGTCCCAATCAAGGATTTCTCTTCGGCAATAAGGCGCTCGGCCTGCAGTTCCACCTGGAAGTAAAGGCGGACGGGGTGGAAAAGCTGGTCGAGGCGTGTCCGCAGGACCTTAATACTGGACGCTTTGTTCAAACGGCTGAGAAAATGCTTAAGTCTTCTGAGTTATTTGCTGAGTCAAACCAGCTCTTATTTGCAGTGCTCGATGCGCTGTGCGAACAATAGCCGCTGGATCTTATGAGGAGAGCTGTATGCTGACCCGCTCTATTTTATTTGCCGTCGCCTTGACCAGTTTTGTATCTGCTGCGTCGGCTGCACCTAATTACCAAATTGTACTTAACGGCTCTGTGCATGACGTCGAACTCGACAAGGAGTACAAGGTGCCGCTGGCCGAAGGCGGTGAGGACGTCAGTTTTACGGTGCGGGTAAAGGAAGATCAAACTTTCAGCGATTCGTTTCTGTCCTTCTCTTACAAAAAGAAGTTCAGCCTAACCGAATCAGGTATTCATGAAGGTGTTAATCAGGTTTTACTGAACAGCGCTCTTGGTACAATTGTGATCGTGCAGGAATACTCGACCGTAAATCCAAGCGGACTAACCTCATTTTTTCTCAACGAACTAACGTCGGAAGAGCGCGCCGCCGGTTTTACTCAAACAACCAAGCCTTACGAAAAAAAGCTCTCAGATACTTTGACACTTAAAGGCATTGAGGCCGTGGTGGAAAAGGGCGAACAGAAAATCCAGTACATCGTCGCCGCTCACGGAACAGACAAGACCGGGATTTTGATAGCTGTGCGCCTCGATCAAGAGTTTTCCAAGTCCGACGGCGAATTGATCGAAAACTTTTGGAACACCTTGTCGATAAAGCTCGGATCTTCAACTAGCAGCGAAGAACCCAAGTCCTAGGACTCCTGGTCCTCCGGCTTAGCTGCTTCTTCCGAAATCTTAAAATAAGTGGCTTTGTTGTCTCTGTCGTAATGAACATCCATTTCGTAAGCGTTTCCGCTCATTGAGATTTCCATCGGGAATCCGATGTACTCCCAGAGGCAGAGCGTCACGACATCTAGGCACAGGTGCATCAAGGCTCGCGCGGGAGCAGGTTCGTCGCCCATCTTGTAAACGAATGTTTCCTTTGAACCTCCGCCGGGCAAATCCGAGCGGCTTATGGGGTCACCAAGTTCTGAATGAACTTCGGAGCGGGTGATGCCCGGCTGTAGCGTGTTCATATCGGGCTCGTATTGGCCACTGGCAGCTGCTGCGACCGAACAAGCGCTCACAAAAATCAGAACAAGAATGCAGGACAAGATATTTTTCACTGATATTCCCCGTCGCTTTCACACTTTAGTGTTTATCCACACTTCAATGTTGTAGTATCAGCGGTGCTGAGGAGCAAGTATTTCAGAATACAGGCAGAAAACTACTGTAGAGTAACCTGACAGCGGGCTCATGGAACAACGAAGTTCAGTAGCAGATTTTGGCGAGCAATGGACGTCCTATACCCAGCAGGAAGGGTATTTTGCGTCCGAAGAGATGCTTCAGGACTACTTTGGTCCGCTGCTTAAATTGGAAGATTTTAGTGGGAAGAGCGTTTGCGAAGT
>JAGRAN010000133.1 GCA_020434585.1 Bdellovibrionales bacterium | reverse complement strand
ACAACCTTATCGCCCGGACCAAGCCGTGGTCGCGCCCACCCCTGCATCACTAAGTTAATTGACTCGGTCGTTCCTCGGGTAAAAACTATTTCTTCAAGCGATGCAGCGCCGATGAAATCCATTACGGCAGCGCGTGCCCCCTCATAGAATTCGGTAGCCTCGACGCTCAAAGAATATACGCCTCGATGGACGTTGGAACGGCAGGACTCGTAGTAGTGGTCCATCGCGGCCAGCACCAGGTGCGGGGTCTGCGCCGACGCGGCCGAGTCGAGGTAAATCACATCCCGCTTCTCGAAGAGCGGAAATTGTCGTCTAATGCTATTATCCATACCCTGCTGTAGAAAAAACTGTTCGCCTTTTATATAGGACGCTAGAATCTATCGAGCGCGGCCCCAGGAGGCAAGCGGCCCAAGCGTAGCATACAGAACTATCAAAGTCAGAACGTGAGCGAACCTGAAAACGCCGAAGATACTAACAGCGAAGAGTTTGACGAAGAGTCAGCTCATTCGATCAGCCCGCTGGTTTGGGCTGGAATCGCAGCCTGCTTCATCGCACTAGCCTTTGTCCTCAACCTCATGTACGAAGCGTCAGTCGGGCTGCGTTTTGCAAGACTGCACCAGGAAATCTCCCAGATCATCACTTCTCCCGAACAGCTGGATACCTTGCTCAGGAGCCAGCGCTTTGACGAATTGATCGATCCATCAAAAGCAAGTTCTGAAAATGCGGTTGCGGTTCTCAGGCTGACTTACAATAAAAAATACAAACGAGCCTTGAGAAAGGCGCGTGTCAGAGCCTACACCAAGCTTGAAGCCGCAGCGGACTTAGCAGATGTTCTCGAAGAGCTAATCGAAATTTCAGAGGATTTGCGCAGGCCCACGCCCCTGCCCGTCCCCGACGAACCAGTTCAGACACCACCCGCCGCTGGCGCTGAATCTGCCACTCCTCCGGACCCCGCAGCAGCACCGTCTGAAGCTGCCGGCACCGAAGTTGTAGTGCCCAGCCTCAGCGAAGAAGCCAAACAGGCTGAAGCGAAAAAGAAGCTCGAAGAGCAGCTTACGCAGCTGCAGGCGGAGGCCGTAAAACTTGCGCAGGAGGCCCTGCTTGAACTCAGCCGGCCGAACCTGACGCAAGGCCAAATAGATTCCTACAATAAATTGAAATCACTACTCGGGAAATGGGGCTACAAGCTGCCAGACTTGCCCTAACCGAAGAGCCAACTAGTTTTCTTCGTCGTTAATCGCCTTTCCGATATACGCTAAAAACGACTTCTCGATGGTTTCCTTCGCCATAGAGTAAACTTGATTCTTGTCCTCAAACAAACCGAGAAAGCCCAAGGGAATTTGAAAGCCGCCCTTGTCGCGAATATTTCCGCCGCCGTAGTATTCACCGCTCTCAGGGGAAACGCCGAGAAAACCCTTGAGAAACTCATCGGGGTTAATTGTTTCGCTGGTTGTTCTGAACGAACCGTCGATAGTTTTTTCGTCGACAATCCCAAAGACGAGGACTGTGTCGGTTCCTTCTCGCGCCAGAAGTAGCTCCGCCGCTTGTGGGATACCGTCGCGATCCGCTCCGCGCACGTAGCCAACATCCGAGAAAATGAAGTTGTCGTGCACTCTCTTACGGACCAGCGCATTTTCAAACATGCCGAGCACGCCGGAGGTAAGCACCTTGCGCTCAATCATCTTCAGTGTGCGGTGATCTACACTCGGAGCAAGAAACGCTGCTGCTTCATAATCCATTGGAGTTGAGCGCAGAAATGTTGAAGTATCGCTCCGCAGTCCGTGCATCAGCGCTGTCGCCAGTCGCACGTGATCAGGGTCAGTGGACTCAAGCCCTTTTGGGAATGCATCAGATAAATATTCGCAAAGAATTGCGGCGGTCGAACCGTATTGAGGCCGGATATCGATTAGCTGAGCGTTCGGTGCCGTGGCATCTTCACGATGATGATCGATGAAAGCCAGAAACTGCACGCCGCCCTCTTCAAGGCGTTTATCCAACTTGGTGGTGAAACGTTTCGAGTCGACTATACTGTAAATGGAATACTGATTTACGTCGAAGCCTTCCTCCCAGTAGACGATATTAATGCCGAGGCGTTTAACAAGCGCCCGATTTTCGTGATGACTCGGGAGTTGAAACGCCAAAATCGTGGTTTCGATCTCAAATCGCGCACCGAGAAACTCTAGCGCAAGCGCGCAGGAAATCGCGTCCGGATCCGGCGCACCCTGCAAAATTACCAAATGATTGCCGCCGCGATATTTTTCAAACAGCTTCTGCAGCTCCGCGTAACATGCTTTGCGTCCGCTGACAGAATGGGCAGCCGCGCCATTGGAGGCCTTAAGCGGCACCACTGAGCTCTTAATTTCCGAATCGGGGTTCATTTTTTATAGTTTTTATCGGTTATATCCCAGGACATATCCCACCACTCATTCGACGCGCCGGCTTGGCGGCAGATTCGTTAACTTTTTGTCCTTTATAAGTGAGCTAAGTTCCCAGCAATCCCTAAGCCACTAAAGCTACAGCACTAAACTGCCGTTTTGTGTAAGGGAGCTATTTTTCGCGCAGAAAAAGAAATTTGGGGCGAAATGAATAGTCATTCTGCGGTTTTAAGCAGACAATTCGGCCGTAGGGTAGTCAAAATAGTAGAAGGTTAGAAGATTATTAGGGTTTGCTGCGTGCATCGATTGTTATTCCGCATTTTGCAGGTTTTTACTGTCTGCTTTCTGACATACGGATTTGTACTAATTTCCGTCCAGACCCCTGCGGCGGCAGCAGACAGCGAAGTGCCCCACCCCGCGCTGCTAGAACTACAAGAAGCGGTGTCCAAACTCTTCCCGAACCACAAGCTTGAGATTCGCCATCTTGGCGAAAACAAATCCTACGTTTTAATCGACGAACTTGCAGACATCGGACCAGTCCGCATCGAGCTAAAATTAAGCGAAAAGCCAAATGCATTCGCAATTCCTGCATATCGCAGTAAAAGCGGAGCCGCTCAGATCATTCTAACTACGGCGCTGAAAAACTTACTGATTAACAAATCAGAACTCGCCTTTGTCATTGCACATGAGCTTGCACACCTGCGAGAAGATCACTTTTCGCCTGACCTTCCGGCAATCACTCTAACTAGCTCTCAGCTGGAGAAGATTGTTCGAGTCCATCAAGGTTGGGAAATGACCGCAGATAAAGAGGCCGTTGAAATGCTGTATCGCCGGGGCCTCGATGCTAGAGCGGGTTTGCACCTGCTTGGTCGACTCGACCAGTTTGAGGCAAAGGATAAACTTGCCGCTGAACGAAGCCATCCGGCTATTTCCGAGCGTTTAAATCGACTTAACAGCCAGATCGCCCAAATATTGCCGTAAAGCTGCTGCCGCTTTTCTGCCGATCTTAAAAAGACTAGAGGCTTGCAGCCGCATCATAAGCAGTGAGCCGATTAATATTAGATCGCGGAGATCGACTTAAATGTCAGAACCATCGAGCGGTGGAGAAGTCGATAAAGTAGATGCAGCGCTGCTTGAAGCAGCCAGTAATCTGCTGCGCGCAAAGGAGCGTGGAGTTCTTCTTGTCGAAGACACCGCCGCTCACGCGGCTATCATTCGCAGAGTACTTGAACAGGACAACTGGATCGTCCGCCACGAAACTCGCGCCAGCACTGCAATTGAAGCCTTTGAAGCTGACCCTTCCAGCATCG
>JAGRAN010000132.1 GCA_020434585.1 Bdellovibrionales bacterium | reverse complement strand
CCACAGGCCACTCGGTCCGTAGAAGCGCTCCCAGTTGGGGAAACTAATTATCAGAATTAACAACAGATATTGGCCGAAAACTATGCGAAACAGTCCAAGGGTCGAAGCGTCTTCCCGAGCAAACCAGAAATCGTGAATTCGCTTCACTGCAAAATCTCCATCTCACCGCACTTTATGGTTTCAATATCCTGCTTCGCCTGTGGGGCGAAGTAAGTTTCACGAGCTTCACCTGGAGGCAGCATCATCTGCCATACAAGCACTACTCTAATCTCCTCCGGAGCGGTGCCTTGAGCAGCTAACCTTTGGCAAAAGTGCTGTGCAACTATCTTCAGCTGCCAGGGCGCTTGATATAAATTGAGCTCGAATTTGTCCTCGCGAAAATCGGTGAAGTGCTCCTGCCAAAAGCTGCGCGGCGGATCCGGATACAGAGGCAAATACAGCTGCGTCCTGTCAGGCATGACTGCCCAAATTGAAAAGTGCCATTTGTACTTCAAAGGATTGGTAAACATATGCCACTTCGGAGTTAGACTCGCTAACCATGCAGCACGTGCTAGGACAGGAACTTTAATCGGAGATTGAATATCAAAATTTGCCTGAAGCTGAACAGTCAAGCACCAAACGATAAACACTAAAATTAGAGACTTTCTCAACATCGACAATTGGTGACAGATCCGCTTCACGCAAAAATATGCTCTTACCCCTTAAAACACATTCGCCCCTAAGGTGCATGCGTGAGCCCGAGGTCATCAATCAAGCAGTCGGGAAAGACCGAGCGCGCAATGATGAAAAACTAGGTATAATGTTAAAAAAAGACATGCCAATATCACAGAATTCCAAACTCGATAGCGCTAACCTGCTGTAATATTTACATAACTTTCCTTGGCGACATTGGTCTCGAACGTGCGCAGGGGCTGGGTCGCTTGTTTAATTTGCCGTATGGCGGCCATTCGCAAATCATGAGATATAATTATATCAACATGTTAGCGCGTTAAATGGCACACTTTCAGGAAAAATGTTAAAATTAAACTGTGGGACGTGTTTTTCAATGATTTTTCTACAAGGTTGCCATGGCCGATGAGCAGGCGCTCACGCGCTTTTCAATCGTCAAACTGCTGATCAAGCCAATCGCTGCCTATTGCCTGCGAAACTCCTACCCCATTCAAGACTTTATAAAATCAGCCAAGCTAGCTTTTATTGAGTGCGCAGAAGAAGAACTCAAGCGTCGGGGAGACAAGCCAAACCCCAGCCGCATGAGCGCCATGACCGGCCTCTACCGCCAGGAAGTAGCCAAGCTGTATCACGGTAGAAAAGACCCGATGGAAGGCTCGCGAGGGGTGCTTTGGAAAGTCATCGGAACTTGGGAGCAGTCTCCGATGTATACCACCAAGTCGGGCAAACCGAAGGTTCTTGCTTACGAAGGTGAAAATAGCGAGTTTCACGAACTTGTCCGCTCTGTCAGCAAGACAATTAGCGCCGGAACGATCCTTTACGAACTAGAACGTGCAAAATCGGTCAAGAAGACTCGCGGCGGTCTCAAGCTCGTCCTTCCAGAACAGTTCCACGGCGGAGCAGGTGAACGCTCCTATGAGCTTCTGGCAAGAGATATGGACTCCCTGGCCAACTGCATTGAAGAAAACATCGTGAAAGACGATCCGATCTCAAACATGCACATCACGACACAATACGACAACATCTTCGAGGATTCTCTATCGGAGATTAAAGAATGGATGTGGCAAGAGGGTCGGGCCTTTCACCGCCGCGCACGGGCATTCTTAGCCAAACACGACAGGGACGTTGTGCCGCAAGCCGATCCGAAGCGTCATGCTGGAAAGCGTGTTCGAATCTGTTCATTCGGAGTTACAGATCGAGATATTAATTTTTTGAATTTTGACTAGAGCAAGGTAAAATAGATGAAGTTCAAGGTTTTAGAACAATTCCAGGCCACTCTTGTAAATCGATTTGGCATATCAAGTGGTACTACGCTGAACATTTTGGGCTGTCTTCGAGGGAAGCTCATGAATAGAGAAAAGCTGCGCTTAGGCAACAGGGGTGCCACTATAACAGAGTTGGCCACTGTCCTTGCGCTCGTCTGCGTAGCCACCATTATCTCTACTCACGAAATGCGGCTCGGAATAGAAACTGCTTTCTACGAAGCAGGAGTCGCAATGGAGGCAGGAAGCTCCAAGGAACTAGCTAACTCTAGTGCCTCCACAGCCGGCGGCAGCGAATCAACCGGCAGCGCACCCACGCATGAAGGTGTTGATATAAAGAATGGCGGTTCTGGTTACGGCGGCCATAACGGCCCAGGAGAGCAGCAGTCCTCTGCGAACGGCGGCACGAATAAATATGCGAGTGACGAGCCTACTTACTTTTGACGTGTCCAAATCCTAATTAGCAGTAGCAACTTATAGATCCCCTTACTCCGCTCAGGCCTGATGCTGCAAACGTCTAGCGGCTAAGCTAGCTCCCAGACGACATTCTCGGATCCAAGAGCCTGCCCAACAAGGATAATCAGAGCCTATTTTCGCTTTGCGATCGCTGAAGCAGTTACGCTGGTCAACTCTTACTGTCTTTTTTCCCCATCCTATAATCGCTTTTCCTTTCGGCTAGTTATTGCCACTCTTCTAATTTATCGTAAGTATCGCCCTATTGTGCCAACAGATTGGCTGGCCGATTTGCCCTTCTAACTAATTAATATACTTCCGAGAATTGCTTTTTTGCGGTTTGCAAAAGATTTTTGGTTGAACAGTCTTTTTTAGACATTAAAGCGCACATCCTCAAAATAATCATCATAACTTTCTTTGTCTGGGCTGAGAATTTAGCGCTGACGAAGGCCGAATCCCCTCGGAAAGGAAGGGTCTTCGGGAGAGGAGGAGAAATTACTCTGACCCTTCTTTTTCGATGTGGGACAGGCTGGATTGGCAGGCTCGAGCCTACGGGCCAGAAGTCAGGTTTCGATTACAGGTGAATTTTTAAGAGGTTTAAATGAAAAAGTTTCTACAAGCAGCAATTCTATCTACAGCCCTAATGGCCGTCAGCGCTCTGATCGACTGTTCAACGTCAGCCTACGCGGATGGCTTGACCTACAGGCACGCTACCGTCTGTTCTTCGAATAGCTCCAATGGCGGAGTGATCAGCACATGGCTCCTCGACAATCGCTGGCTAGTCTTCAGTTGCGGCTACCCGGTGTATTTCAACACACCCGTCAGCTTCTACGTTTCGAAAAACTTTGATTTAGACGGAGACAACGAACTACCCGGTGACACTGCGCAGTATTGCATCGACACAGCTTCAATCGTCTATCAAGACGAAACAATCGCTCATCAGGAAACGCCGCAGTCCTACTATTTCTCAATCGACTTGGACGAAGAGACTCAGTTTCTCGAATCCAGCAGTCGCTACTCAGCAGTATGTGTAAGACATATGCCTAGCTGGGACGGCAGTACCTACGGTTTTCAGTCAAACACTTTAGGTTTTATTCTTAAATGAGTTACGCTGACACAATCCACCCTATATCCTCGGGCCGTACAGCCCCCACCCACACCCAGTCTTTGGAATTCTTTCCAGCGGCCCGAGGATTCATTCATGCGACTGCAAATCTCCGTCAGCAGAAAAGTTCTACACGAAAACCTCGATTAGTTTCCTTGAGTGCGGCGCTTGTGGTCCCTTCGGCCACAGGCGCCGGCCCAAGGATTTAAGCGACGTGCCACAGACTTGCTAACAAAAGAAAAGGAGAAAGTCCTATGAAATACTTAATACAAATGAAAAATACCTATCGTGGCACCTGCACAGGTGTCTATCAAAACACCTTGCAAAATCCGAACGTCATAATGCTGCTCCTTGGTGCAGCGCTGCTGTGTGTTGGGCTATCCGAAGCTTCAACTGCCCAGCTGGCAACTGCTCCAGGTTCCGGAGTTGAATTTGGTGACGACAGGATTTACGAAGTCGTAAATAGATTTTTTCTTCTCATCGAAGGAAACCTAGGTGCACTTGTAATGATCGCCGCCGGTCTCGGCGCGATCATTGCCGCAGCTTTCGGTGCCTACCGCGCCGCTGTCGGACTGCTGGTTGTCGCAGTCGGAGCATTCATCCTTCGCTCACTAGTAGCTATATTCTTTGATTGGAAATAACATAAAGGCAGTTTACCTGCCCCGTCCAGGGGCAGGTAGATTTGCGTAGAAGCGTTTGTTTGTATATTAAGATTTAAGCTACCTCGAAAGGCGATGGCAATCCGATGAGACAGCTGACACTTCGAACAATTCGCTTGCTGCATCACACTGTGGTGCTGTTTGTGCTGTTTGCCTGGGCAATACCCGTGCGTGAGCTTTGGGCGGTTCACATCATTTTTATTCCGCTGATGATTGTTCAGTGGAAACTGAATAAAGATATGTGCCTGCTTTCAAACTGCGAACAAATGCTGCTCGGAAACGGCTTCTATCCCCAGGATGAAGAAGTCAGCTTCGTTAAGGGACTGATTGCCAAATTTGTCGACCCGCTGCCGAGCGACGCCTTCATTGAAGCGGGAATGTATTTGCTGATGGCCGTGTCCTGGACAATTTCCTGGATAAGGATTGCTGGCACGTAGTCCGGTGCAAGCTGACTATTCGTCTAAAGCTCCGAGAATAATTTCATCTGAAACAAGCTGCTGCAAAGCTTCCTTCGCACCAGTCTCGTCACTTGAGCCGATAAAAGCCAAAGCTGCCTCCACTACATCATGCCCTGTTAGCGGATCGTCTTTGAGCAGCTCAAGCACCGCTACAACAAACGGCGATAGCTCGGAAAACCATACTTTTTGCGTCGATGCGCTGCGATATACGAGTAAAAAGTAATTCCCCCGCTTATCGAGAAGATCTGCTCCCTTGAGCTTAAAAACCGGATAACTCAGCTGCACTACCTGGAAATCTGGATTCAACACCAAGTGCTCGTTGAGCACATCCTGACACGCACGATAAGGGGCAATTTCCGAATCGGGACGCATGAACATCTCAATTTCGATCCATTCGAACAGCAGCAAATCATTTAAATACGGAAGTCCCATCATTTCCGCATATCTAGATTCAACCGCAAACTCGTAAAGTCCTCGAGGCATTTTCCACAACTGTGGTGAGGAAGAAGGATAGCGCGCAAAAAATTCCGTTACGAATTCATCCCAACGCTCCTTGCCCAGAGTTTCTTTCGCAATCGGATAGGCGCTGTTTAACGCACTTTTTACCCCGTTAAACACTAAGCGGCGGTATTGTTTCGCACGATCAGAATTTACACCTGGGACTTCTCGATAAGTATTGTCTCTGCAGTAATCTGCCAGGCTGGTTTGAAATTTACGAGTTTCTTCACTAAGCGGCATTTCTAAGGTCCCAATGGCGAGTGGCTATCGCGTTCAAACGACCAAGTTCAGGCAGCAATTCCTCTAAATCGGGGATATTAAAATCTCGCTCGAGCAGAACCGGAACCGGATTAATTCGCTGCGCAGTCCACTCGAACAACTCGTACACAGGGTCAATTACTTCAGCACCGTGTGTATCAATGATCAGGTCATCAGAAACCTGTTCATGCCCGGCCATGTGAATATAAGCAACTTTATCAAGTGGTAGTTTGCTTATAAAATCCTTCGCATCGTACTGATGATTGAAGGCGTTAACGTAGACATTATTAACGTCTAAAAGCAGAAGACAGTCTGCTTCTTTCACTACCGCTGAAATAAAAGTGTGCTCATCCAGTTCCGGGGCAACTGGCGTGTAATACGATACGTTCTCGATTGCGATCTTGCGGCCAAGGAAGTCCTGAACTTGCTTAATGCGGTCAGCAACGTGATGCACCGCGTCTTCGCGAAACGGTATTGGAAGCAAGTCGTATAAATGAGCATTGTCGCATTTAGCGTAGCTCAAATGCTCTGTGTAAATTTGAACTGGAACTTCTTCAAAAAACTGCTTAACCCCTTTTAGAAATTCCCAGTCAAGCGGCTCAGGGCTGCCAAGTGACAATGAGAGTCCATGCGCAGTTACCGGATATCGTTCCGCAGCCTGGAGCAGCTTTCTTCTCCAATATCCGCCGATTTGCATCCAGTTTTCCGGGGCAAGTTCTATGAAAGCCGGCAGCGATCCGCGCCAACCAATCAGCGCATCCGCGAGATCTCGTCTGAAACCGAGTCCAATTCCTGCCAGCATACTTTCTTCCTAAAAACAGCGCGGGCCGCATATCTCAGCAGCCCGCGCAAAATGTTATTTTACCCAGGCATATCCGAAATTATTCGTGACCGTCTCCGCAGCTGCCTTCACCGCACTTGCCTTCGCCACCATCTTTATCGTCGCCGCAGCTGCCTTCGCCGCACTTGCCTTCTTCATCCTTAAGTTCGCGAGTCGGAACTTCTAGCTTCCCGCCAAGGATGTCTGAACGAACCTGACTGCCGCTGCCTAAGGCTGTATAGCCATCAATCGCCGAAGCGTCAGCACTGCCGGGCATACCTATTGCTACACCACCTATCAGGAGAGAACAGGAAGCGAGTTTGTTGAGAAGCTGCTGCTTTTTATCTTCTGACATATATCCATTACCTTAAAAATTACCGGCTGACTTCTCGCCTTAACCGACGATACCGGCATCAATTATCCTAACAAACTGATTACACCGGATGGGCTGCAGTTTGCACTCTTTTCATTTACTGCATTCGATAGTCGGGAACGTTTGTTTCATTTCCGCCAAGTCACAAAAAATTAAAGCTAAATTCGCCGTGGTGTCAGATCAAACCGCCGCAATGACTAGGGAATATTTTCTGCTATTCCAAGGAAAAGGCCTGTACTTAGAAAAATTTAACGTGCCAGGCTCGCTGGTCTTATCATTTTGCAAACAGCTTACTCATATCTTTAAAGGCTTTAAACTCAAGCGCATTCCCTGAGGGATCTTTGAAGAACATTGTTGCTTGCTCGCCTGGTTCGCCCTTAAAGCGGATGTAAGGCTCAATTACAAACGCGATTCCGTAATCACGAAGCTTCTTTGACAGAGACTCCCAATTAGGCATTTCCAGAACTACGCCGTAGTGCGGAACGGGAACTCCGTGGCCGTCAACGGGATTTACATGTGAATCAATTGAGCCGTCTTTGCCAATAGCAGGGTTGAGATGACAAACGAACTGATGCCCAAACAAATCAAAATCGACCCACTGATCTGAACTTCGCCCCTCCTCGCATCCGAGCACTTTAGTGTAAAACTCTCTGGCTTCGTCGATATCACGCACCTGCACGGCAACATGAAATGGAGTAAGTCCCATACGTTCCCTCCCAAAGCTGACATTTTGCTGCTTAGAGTATACCATTGTTGCTGCTTTTGGGAGGTCCAAACAGTCTAGGAAATTTCGTGCCAAAGCCCGCTTTCAAGCAAGAACTATTCACTGAATCTGGCGGCAGCAGTAACGCTGCCGATCGCCCAAATCTAGTGGTCCGCCTGTTTTACTGGATTGTGCGTAAAATCAAGCAGATTGTTATTTGGACCATTGCATTGGTTTTGCTGGCCCTGCTTACCAGCGCCGTGCTTTCGACTTTTCGCAAGAAGCTGGAACCTTGGCAAGCCTCTTACCCGAAGTCTGAATTCACTGAGGCTGATTACCGCCCGGACATGACCCTAAACGATTATCTAGCAATTGAAGATCGGGTCTTCAGTGAATTACCGCAATATATGGTACCGGGCGACAGTGGACGCTATTCAAAATTCTTTCGGTATGTCGAAGGCAGCTCGATGAATCCGCTGAATTTTGAAGTCAACTGGAATAGGACCATCGAGTTGGCTCCCGATAAAATCCGCGGTGGCATCTTACTGCTTCACGGACTGTCTGATTCACCATACAGCACTAAACATATCGGAGAAGTTTTTAACAAATACGGATTTTACGTGCTCAATATGCGCATGCCGGGACATGGCACAGTTCCAGCCGGGCTGCTGGATGTCAGGTGGCAGGACTGGTACAGCGCTGTAAGAATTGGTGCTAAGCATGTGCGAGAAAAAATCGGCAAAGATGCGCCATTTTTTATCGGCGGCTACTCTAACGGCGGCGCTTTAGCGCTGTACTACACTTCAAATGCAATTTTGAATAAAACCGATCC
>JAGRAN010000131.1:19698-24957 GCA_020434585.1 Bdellovibrionales bacterium | reverse complement strand
CGCCGAATTGATTTAACACATGCTCCTAAACCCAGGTCTTCTCCGATATCCCGTGCCAGTGAACGAACATAAGTCCCCTTAGAGCAGACGAGATTGTAACTAAGCTCGGATTCCGACACCGCCTCCAACTCAAGCTGGTAAATCTCAACTTGCCGAGGCCGATGCTCCACCGACTTGCCGCTTCTAGCCAAGGCGTAAGAGCGTTTGCCTTGAACCTTGATTGAACTGTACTGCGGCGGAATTTGATCTATTTGACCAGTGTACTTGACTGCGATCTGCGCAATACGGTCGCGAAACTCTGTGCTGCACAAATTGAAATTCTCAGTCGAAGTACTAAGCGTTTCACCTGTAATGTCGTCAGTGTCGGTCGCCATTCCGATTTTAATTAGGCCCTGGTAGCGCTTCACACCACCCATTACAATGTCTTGCAGCTTAGAAGCTTTTCCGACCAACACCACAAGCAGGCCGGTCGCCAGAGGATCAAGTGTTCCCCCGTGCCCTACTCTACGCACGCTAAGCGCTCTGCGAACCTTGCGCACTACATCAAATGAAGTGCAGCCTTCGGGCTTATCGATGCAAAGCAGCCCGCTGATTTGATTATCTTGATTTGAATTTTGCGGCTTCATTGCGCTTGTTGTTAGAAACCGGCGGCCGAGAAAGCCTGCTCGAACGCTTTTAGAATCTTGGCCTCAACCTGAGCCTGTGTTCCAACAATCTTTAGGCCTGCAGCCATTTTGTGTCCGCCTCCGCCAAACTGCGCGGCAATCTGCTGAACATCGAGCGCCTCGTCTTTCGACCGCAGGCTCAACTTCCATCCGTCGCTCATTTCACGCATGAACACAGCGGCTTTGGCACCAGTGACGGAGCGAGCGATATCGACAACACCTTCTGTATCCTCAGCTGTCGCCCCCGCGTCGGAAAGCATTTTGCTGCTAACACTTAGCATAGCGAGTCTCCCGTCCAGCTCGACGTTCAGATTCGTCAATGCATACGCACGAATTTTAAGTTCACGCAGGGGGAGTGAGAAATACAAATGTTCCGCCACCAAATCTGGTTTTGCTCCGGCGTCGATTAGCTCGGCGGCGCAGCGAAAGGCTTCAGCAGTTGCGTTTGAAAAGCGAAACGAGCCAGTATCATCGAGCAGGCCCATATAGAGCAGTGTTGCGGCAGTGCTGCAAACACGATGACCACCGCGTTTTAGCAGCTCAAATACAATCTGTGCGCTGGCGGAAGCTTCGGGGACGACCAAATTAACGTCACCCCAACCGGTATTCGAAATATGGTGGTCGATATTTATTACTTTGGAGCAGAGTCCTCGCAACTCACCCATCGGTAGAGAGACCCTCGGCTCCGTAGCCGTATCCACCGCCACCACTGCGTCGACCGGCGACTTCGGCAGTTCATGTACTACTTGAACTTTAGTCAGTAGTGGTGAGAGTTTCTCCGGGATTCGTTCGGCAATGCCGACTTTAGCGTCAACGCCTGATTTGGCCAGAAGATAGGCCAACGCTCCCGCGGACCCGAGCGCATCTGCGTCGGGCGCTACGTGAGTGCAGACCAAGACGGACGACATGCCGCTCAGCGAAGACAGAACCTCTTCGTAGGTTCCCGTCACTTTGCACCTCCTCCTGACGATAGGGAATCGAGCAGCGCGTCAATCCGAGAGCCGCTTTCGACAGTGCGATCGAAGACGAAAATCAAGTCAGGAACATGGCGCAGCTTGAGCTCCTCACCGATGCGGCGTTTGAGCAAACCGCCGGCCTTATTTAAAGCCTGCGTTGTTGCTTTAATCTCGGCATCATCGAGAAACGCGTCCCCTGCGTCTGCTGTACCCATTGAAAAGCTGCCGGGCAAAGCGCTCCAAAAGACTCGCGCTGATTTCAAATCAGCGGCTATCTTGACTTCTGTTAGCGTGACGAGCTGAAGGCGCGGATCATTGAGTCCGCGCACTTCCTGCGCCAGAAACATGTGCAGCTGGTCGGCGATCTTTTCCTTGCGATACTGTGCCATAGCTCTCTTAAACAGCTCGGGAGATTATGTCGGACGAACTTCTTCGAGCTTATAGACCTCGATAATATCGCCGTCCTTAATATCGCTGTAGCCTTCGATGCCGATACCGCATTCGTAGCCGCTCTGTACTTCTTTGACGTCTTCCTTGAAGCGGCGCAGGCTGGCCATTTTGCCTTCATACACTACGGCGTCGTCACGCAGCAGGCGCACAAGCGCTCCGCGCTCTACCATGCCGTCGATAACATATGAACCAGCAACGGTGCCAAGTTTCGGAACTCTGAACGTCTGGCGAACTTCGACGCGGCCAAGTGTCTTCTCCTTAATAACCGGAGCAAGCATACCTTTGAGCGCCTGGTTCAAAGAATCTACCAATTCGTAAATTACTCTGAAGAAGCGCAGGTCAATGCCGAGGTCTTCTGCCATTTCACGCGCCCTCGAACTGGCACGCACGTTGAATCCGACAACAATTGCGTTCGATGCTGAGGCAAGCTGCACATCGTTTTCCGTGACGGCGCCTACTCCCGAGTGAATTATCTTAACTTGAACTTCTTCGTTTGATAGTCCGCCAACCTGTTCACGAACAGCTTCGAGTGAACCGCCAACGTCAGCTTTGATAATAATCGGAAGATCCTTGAGTTCTCCCTCTTTGACCATTTCAGAGAAGCGTTCAAGGCTCAGCGGACCTGCCCCGCTAATGCCGCCTTTAGATGCAAGTTCCTTCTTACGCCTACGCTGAGCGCGGTGGTCGGCGACTGCACGAGCCTCGGACTCAGAGTTCACTACATAAAACTCAGTTCCAGCTTCAGGAGTACTTGAAGAGCCAAGCACTTCGACCGGAATACCCGGGCCTGCTTCTTCGACGGGAGTACCGTCGTCAGCGACCAGCGCACGCACACGTCCAGTAACTGAACCGGCAAGGAAGCTGTCGCCCTTGCGCAGTGTGCCGTTCTGGACAAGGACTGTGATAACCGGGCCGCGGCCGCGGTCCAGAGTGGACTCAACAACAACGCCAAACGCGTTTCGTTCCGGGTTGGCTTTAAGTTCCAGAATCTCGGCTTGGAGGTGGAGGTTTTCCAGCAAGTCCGGAAGACCTTCTCGCGTCATTGCTGAAACTGGAACCATAATCGTCGTTCCGCCCCAGTCTTCTGGAATCAATTCGTACTCAGCCAGCTGGTTGCGAATCCGATCAATATTCGCATCTTCTTTGTCGATCTTGTTGATTGCAACAATAATCGGCACTTCAGCTGCTTTCGCATGGTTAATCGCTTCAATCGTCTGAGGCATCACACCGTCGTCCGCGGCAACTACCAGCACAACCACATCGGTAACTTTCGCACCACGGCTGCGCATTGCGGTAAAAGCTTCGTGGCCCGGCGTGTCGATAAACGTGACGGAACCGCCGCTCGGAACTCGAACGTTGTAAGCACCAATGTGCTGAGTAATGCCGCCAGCTTCGTTTTCGGTAACTGATGTTTTACGAATAGCATCGAGCAAAGATGTTTTTCCGTGGTCAACGTGACCCATTACAGTTACGACAGGCGGTCGAGATACTAGAGACTCATCAGCATCTTCACCGCGAAGGCTCTTAACAAATTCGTCTTCGTCATGGCCAGTATTGAGCGTAGTGAAACCGAATTCGCCTGCGACAATCGAAGCCGTTTCAAAATCAATCAGGTGGTTGATCGTAACCATCACACCTAGATTCATTAGCTCTTTCATCAAATCGCCGACTTTGACTCCCATCGACTTAGCAAATTCGCCGACTGAAATTTCGCCCTCGATTTTAACAACTTTTTTAGAGGCCTTAGTTTCCGGAGTCGGCTGCATCTGCTGAGCAGTCAGTATCGAATCCCCCTTACCCTTGCGCGATTTCTTGTCACGGCCTTTGCGCCAGTTATCGCGATCACTTTCGTAGTCGAGCAAATCAGCTTTACGCAGAACCTGTTTAAGGCGCTTACGTTTAGGACTGTCGAAATCCTCTCCTTCAGCTGTGCCTGTGCGTCGCCCCTTCTTTCTCGGGCCGCGGCTTGCATCCTGCACTGGCTCGCCGTCAAATGATTCGTCTTCAGACTTGGCGCGAGCAGCGGGTCGCTCACGCTTACTCGCACTAGGAGCGGCAGGAGCAGCCTGCTTTTGCGGCAATTCGATGCGGCCCAGAACTTTGGGGGCGCGAACATCATGACGCTTTCTGGCTTCCTCGAGTGAAGCTTCTCGACTTTCTGCTTCCGCAGCTTCGTCTTCCGAAGTTTCTTGCTCGACTGCAGCAGCTTCGACTTCCTCCGAAACTGCCTCAGTCTGCGCCGCAGCATCTTCCTCTAAAACTGCAGCAGCTGTTTCCTCGTGCGATGCGACGACCTCCTCTTCGGGAGACTCCTCAGGCGCATGCGCCTCAGCTTCCGCACCCTTTGCGCCGAACAGGGCGTTGGCAGCGGCCAATGCATCCATTCGCTCAGAGCGCTGAGCTTGAAGATCAGGACTCGAATCCGTGAAACGCTTAGAATCCGGGACATCGGAAAGATCGAGTGAGGCTGTACTCTCCTCTTCTTCCTCTGATTTCGCTTCGTCTTCAGTGCGCTTGCGACGGCGAATAATATTGCCCTTGCGCTGTTCGAGGCCGGGCTCGCCGTCGATCATGATTTCCTTTGCACCGCGCTCGCCGCTAACCGCTTGTCGAATCACTGAACGGCGAATTCTATCGGCCTCATCGTCCGAGAGTGAATTGGAGTGGGAAGCTTTACCTTCGATCCCCAAGTCCGTGCACAGATCCAAGACTTGCTTATTTTCTAAGCCAAGTTCTTTTGCTAGTTCGTATACCCTGGTCTTTCCCATATCGATTCCAGTCCAGTTACAAGCGAAGCTTCGGTGTGCTGCGATTCGAGCCGGCATCTGATTGCTGGCTGCGATACTGCTTCAGCACGTTGTTGAGCAGCTCCTCGTCTTTATGGCTCTGTCTGACCTCCGTCTCAATTCTTGCGATAAAAGCACCAAACTTATTTGGTCCAGCGCTCCGCTTCCCCTCTCTGGCGCTCAGCCTTTTCAGCGAGCGCAGCAGTTTCTGCTCTACATCTCCGGCCAGCAGGCAATCCGAACTGATGTGCACATACGCACCCCTGCCGTGCTTGCTCCTCGATAAATCAGCAACTACCGCTGCCTCTGCCTCAACAAACCTCAGCATCGAGGACTGCCCGCCGCGCTTCCGGCAGACCACACATGTTCGTGTGGGCTCCAAAGCTGACTACCGCAGCCTAA
>JAGRAN010000131.1:0-19579 GCA_020434585.1 Bdellovibrionales bacterium | reverse complement strand
GCAGCTAAGCCTTGAATCGTTTCGTAACCGTGATCGATCAGGACTTGGCGAATTTCTTCCGGCAAGACAAGCTGATCAATGTCAGTTAAGCGATCCGTAGCCTCTTCGGTCTCACCTTCAGCCTCAAGCTTTTTCATCAATTCGCGAGCGCTGTTGATGATGTTGCCCGCATTTTCTTCACCGATGCCTTCGATCGCGCTGAGGTCTTCAACCGCAGCTACGGCAACTTCAGAAACGGTTCGATAACCCACTTGATACAGCAGCTCCGATGCACCGAGACCGATGCCAGGAATTGATTCAAGTTGAGAGCGCGCTCGTTTAGATTCTTCTTCCGCGACGGATTCACTACGAACATCAATTCGCCAGCCAGTCAGCTTCGACGCAAGCTTTACGTTTTGTCCGCCACGGCCAATAGCCAGAGACAGCTGGTCGTCGCCAACAACGACTTCCATTGAGTGCTCGTCCTCGTCAACAATCACCCGCACAACTTCAGCAGGAGAAAGCGCACGTGCTACAAAGCTCGGTGCATCAGGCGTCCAAGTAACGATATCAATTCGCTCTCCACGCAGTTCTGAAACGACGGCCTGCACACGAGAACCTTTTATCCCCACACACGCTCCGACGGGATCAACGTTCGTGTCGTTAGAGTAAACGGCGATTTTCGCGCGCTCCCCTGGTTCTCGCGCCACACTTTTAATTTCGACAATGCCTTCAGCAATCTCAGGCACTTCTATTTCGAAAAGCTTCTTCATGAACTCAGGGTGACTGCGAGTCAAAATAACTTGCGGGCCGCGGCTGACTGGATCGATATCTAGAATCATCGCGCGGATACGGTCGCCCTGGCGATAACGCTCACGGGAAATCTGCTCACGTCCGGGAAGCAGCGCGTCAGTCTTGCCAAGGTTTACAATGATATTGCCGCGCTCAAAACGCTGCACGATACCATTTACAATTTCACCTTTGCGGTCACGATACTCGCCGTAGATTACGTCGCGTTCGGCATCACGCAGCTTCTGGATAATGACCTGCTTAGCGGTCTGCGCTGCGATCCGACCCAACTCAGCGGAATCAAGCTTGCGGCCGAGTTCGTCGCCTACTTCACAATCCGGATCGTAATCGCGCCGAGCTTCTTCCATGCTCATTTGAGTTTCAGGATCCTCGACTTTCTCGACTACCGTGCGAAATTCAAGAACTTCAATCTCGGACATATCGGCGTTATAAGTCGCCTCGAGGTTTAAGTTGTGGCCGTAGTGCTTCTTCGCCGCACTCAGAACTGCCGACTCAAGCGCTTCAATCAGCACTTTTTTGTCGATACCCTTGTCACGACCGACCTGGTTAATAATTTGTTCTAAGTCAAATTTAATACCCATCGAACTAATCCATCCAACTAAACGCTATGTAAACTGAAAATCCACTCGGGCCTTGCTAATCGAACGGTACGGCATTGATATGTCGAGGCTGCTTTGCTCCTCAACAACAGTAATCCCATCGTTCTCCGCACGCGACAGCACTCCACAGACAACTCCTGTCTGCTTGTCAGCTATCAGCGCAGGCTGATCTAATGTTATTTTAACTCTCTCACCTACCGCCGAGCCGAAGTGCTCCATATATTTGAGCACTCTATTGACTCCGGGCGAGGAAACTTCGAGCACCGGCTCAGCCGGCAGCCCAAAGCGCGAGCCTTCCGCTTCAAAGAAAACCATTAACCGCCGGCAAAGCCGTGAACAATCTTCCAGAGAAATTCCACCCTGACCTGTGTCCGCATCTGCATCAGTACTACCTGGAAGCGCCTGGACAAAGATCCTTAGACCGCCGTTGCCAAACGTTTCGACATCGTAGAGATCGAGGCGCTCGTCACCGGCAATAGATGCCAGTTCAGCCCAGAGCTGATCTTTACGGCGCGATTCCAACGTTGTCACTTCCATCTATTCCTCAAATACTTCCAACATTTCTCCCGCCACAATTAGGCCGGAGACAAAATAAAACGCGAGTATCGCCTGTCACCGAAGCGCCATTGCCACGGTGCGGCGGAAAGAGCGCCTAAAACGCCTCACCCCCGAAAGGATTCAAATGCCTACGCGCTACTCGAACCGCAGCGGCGGCCGGCAAAGGAGATTGCCGATTGGCGGCTGCTTGAAGAATTCCAAGCAGCAGGTAAACCCACGAATTGGCGGGATTTTAACACCAATCACGCCGGTCTTCAAGGCAGCACCGGCGGAGCTAAAATCGATTAATTTCGATAACTTAGCTTAAGTCGATCTCGAGGAACTCTACTTCAAGAATCTCGTATTCTTTCTGACCGGACGGCAGCTTGACCCGAACGAGATCGTCGACACTCTTACCAATCAACGCCCGAGCAACAGGCGATTGATAGGAAATCCTGCCCTTGTCGGCATCAGCTTCTTCGTCGCCGACGATGACAACTTTGCGCTCCTCGCCTGTCTCGGCATCAGAAATCGTCACAGTTGCGCCGAAGACGACCTTCTCACCCGACAGCTTGCTAACATCAACAACTTGGGCACCAGCGAGCTTATTCTCCAAGTCGCGGATGCGAGCTTCAAGCAAACCCTGCGCTTCTTTCGCCGCGTGGTATTCAGCATTCTCAGATAGATCGCCGTGCTCGCGCGCTGTTCCGATTGCTTTGGATGCAGCTGGGCGCTCCACAGTAATCAGACGCCGCAACTCCTCCTGGAGCAACGCGTGTCCCTTTTCCGTCATTGGATATCTAGTAGTCATCAATTAATGAACCCCTGAAATCAATCGTGTGTTGGAATCAGTCAGACTAGTGCTTCCGCAGAAACTAGCCTCCGCGACGCGCTAAATGCTCTTGAATAGATCGGACTGTCATTTCAGTACCATGTTTTGCTTGTTCGATCGCAGCAATTGCAGCATCAGCAGCAGCAATCGTCGTAAACAGCGGCAGGCCCAGTTCTGTCGAAGTACTGCGGATTGTTCGAGAATCCAGCAATGGGCCCGTTCCTTCGGGTGTATTTATCACCATATCTATGTCACCTGCAAGAAGCGCGTCTACGATGTGGGGCGAGCCCTCATACACCTTATTTATCGACTCAACATTCATCCCGCGGGAACGAAAATGCTCAGCAGTACCGCGCGTTGCAATCAGACTAAATCCCATACTGGACAAGCGGCGACCCAAATCTTCGGCGCTCTTCTTATCTTCGTTGCGCAGGCTAAGGAACACTCGCCCGCCTTCAGGTAGTTTAGAGCTCGCCGCATCGTGTGCGCGTGCGAATCCACCCGACGCCGTATTGTCGATGCCCATCACTTCGCCAGTCGAGCGCATTTCGGGTCCGAGTACCGTATCGCAGCCTTTAAACTTCACAAAAGGAAAGACCGACTGCTTGACTGCTACATACGGAACATTCGCCGCAACCTTTGAATACTCGGCGAACTCAAGCAAACTGCCGTATTCTCCGTTGTCGTGAATCTGCTGCAGCGATTCGCCCGCCATCACTCGAGCCGCAACCTTGGCCCAAGGAACTCCCATCACCTTAGATACAAACGGGACACTACGGCTCGCACGCGGATTAACTTCGATTACATAAACGTCGCGGTTGTAGCACACGGCGAACTGTACGTTCATTAGTCCTTTGACGTGGCACTCTAGCGCCAACGAACGTGTTGCGGCTTCGATATCGGCGATGACTTCCGCCGACAGCGTTTGAGAAGGCAGCATGAACGAACTGTCACCCGAGTGAATTCCGGCGCGCTCGATGTGCTCCATGATGCCGCAGGTCAAAACCTGCTCTCCATCGCAGACCGCATCAACGTCGACTTCAATTGCGTTATCGAGGAATCTATCGATGAGCACCGGCCGGTCGAAAGATACCAGCACGCTCTCCTTAATATAGCTGCGCAGCTCGGCTTCATCATGAACCATTGCCATTGCCCTACCGCCCAATACATACGACGGCCGCACCAGCAGCGGATAGCCAATGCGATCGGCAACAGCCACCGCTTCTTCCTCGGTGCTCGCTGTTCCATTTTCTGACTGCCGCAGCGACAGACGATCCAGCAAACCTTTGAACAAATCCCGGTCTTCGGTTGCTTCAATTGCGTCAGGTGACGTTCCAATTATCGGGACGCCATTTGCCTCCAGCTCAAGCGCCAGCCTCAACGGCGTCTGCCCGCCATACTGAACGACCACTCCCCAAGGATCTTCACGCTTAACAATTTCTAGAACATCCTCCAGTGTCAGAGGCTCGAAATACAATCGATCCGAAGTGTCGTAATCAGTTGAAACTGTTTCAGGGTTGCAGTTGACCATGATGGCTTCGATCCCTGCCTCGCGCAGCGCAAACGCCGCATGAACACAGCAGTAGTCGAATTCAAGACCTTGGCCAATTCGGTTCGGACCACCGCCGAGAATTACAACCTTCTTGCGCTTGGACGGCGGAGCATCGGCGGTTTCTTCATAAGTTGAATAGAGATAGGGCGTGCTGGACTCGAACTCTGCTGCACAGGTATCGACGGTCTTAAACACCGGCCGAACACCAAGCTCCCAACGCTTGGCACGAACTTCGTCTTCCGAAGCATCCAGCAGCTCGGCAATTCTCAGATCACTCGCTCCAAGCCGCTTCGCTTGATACAGCAGTTCCTCGTCAACTGACGCAAGCGACTGGCCACGAAGTTCCGCTTCGCAATCGACGATTCGGCGCATCTCTTCGACGAACCAAGGATCAAACGCGCTAATCTCAAAAATATCTTTCGCCGTAATTCCCAACTCAAGGGCTCGGGCAACATGGAAAATTCGGGAAGGAGTTTGACGCCCGAGTTGATGCAAAATCTCAGATTTTTCCATTTCAGCTTCCGGGCCGCCGAGCAAGCCGATTCGATCGTTTTCGAGCGAGCGGCAAGCTTTCTGTAAAGCTTCCGGAAACGTCCGGCCGATTGCCATCGCCTCACCGACCGACTTCATTTGCGTGCCGAGAATCGGATCCTTAATGCCAAATTTCTCAAATGCGAACCGCGGCATCTTGACTACTACGTAGTCGATGCTCGGCTCGAACGATGATGGGGTCTTTTTAGTGATGTCGTTAGGCAGCTCATCAAGCGTATAACCCACTGCGAGCTTTGCTGCGATTTTTGCGATCGGAAAGCCAGTGGCCTTTGAGGCCAGAGCGGAGCTTCGCGACACACGCGGATTAAGCTCGATAACAACGTTACGCCCGGTTTTCGGACAAACGGCGAACTGGACGTTGGAGCCGCCGGTGTCGACCCCAATTTCGTTCATCAGACGCAAGGCGCCGTCGCGAAGAATTTGGTATTCCTTGTCGGTCAGCGTTTGAATCGGTGCGACTGTAATGGAGTCGCCGGTGTGAACTCCCATCGGATCGATATTTTCAATCGAACAAATCACCACCGCGTTGCCGACGCGGTCGCGCATAATTTCCAGCTCAAACTCCTTCCAGCCGACGAGAGACTCTTCAACCAGAATTTCGTGAATTGGGCTGGAGTCAAAGCCCCAGCGAACTTTTTCGTCAAACTCATCAGGCGATTCGACTATCGAACCGCCGCTTCCCCCAAGAGTACGCGACGGTCGAATAATCATCGGAAAGCCCAGGTCCTTGACTGCCGCCTTGGCTTCTTCAATGGTCCGCACAACAGCACTTTTGGCGCTAGACAGTCCGCAGCGCTCAACCGCCTGCTTAAAGCTCTCGCGATCCTCTGCCATTTTAATCGCGTCTGCGCTGGCGCCGATGAGTTCGACGCCGTGCTTCTTGAGAACGCCGCTGTCCGCCAGAGCCAGAGTTACGTTGAGCGCGGTCTGACCTCCGAGAGTCGGGAGCAGTACGTCGGGTTTTTCCTTCTCAATAACGTATTCAACATACTGCGGCGTAATTGGCTCGATGTATGTCTCGTCAGCCAATGCGGGGTCAGTCATAATCGTCGCAGGATTTGAGTTAATCAGGACGACTCGATAACCCTCCTCCTTGAGAGCTTTGACCGCTTGTGAACCTGAGTAGTCAAATTCGCAAGCTTGTCCAATCACAATCGGCCCTGAGCCGACGATTAGTATGGTTTTAATGTCCGTTCGCTTCGGCATAACTTCCTACTGTGTTGCTAGCTGGTAAAACTCTTCAAACAGGTAACTTGCATCGTGCGGCCCGGGAGATGACTCGGGGTGATACTGAATCGAAAACGCTTTGGCTTCAGGAACCTGAAAGCCCTCGACGGTGTTGTCGTTCAAATTGATATGCGAAACACAAAGCGATGACGGGACTTTTGCCAAGTCAGTGGCGAAGCCGTGATTCTGAACCGTAATTTCCACCTTACCAGTTCTTTCGTCCCGAACCGGGTGGTTGCCGCCGCGGTGTCCGAATTTGAGTTTAAATGTCGGCGCACCAAGCGCATGACCAAGAATCTGGTGACCGAGACAGATGCCGAACATCGGTTTCTTGCCGACTAAGCCGCTGACAGTTTTGATTCCCTGGGTTACTGCCGCCGGATCACCGGGACCGTTAGATAGGAAAACCGCATCAGGGCCCAGCTCGAGAATTTGCTCTGCAGAAAAATTCGCTGGAACCACTTTTACCCTAAACCCGCTTTCCGCCAGCAGACGCAGTATATTAAATTTAACCCCGTAATCGATTGCGACAACTAGTGGTCGGCCGTTAAGTTCTGCGTCAGAAAATTTGCGATAACCACGGCCTAACTCATAGGTGCCCTGGTTCCAGTCGTATGGCTCTCGGGTTGAGACAACTTCGGCGAGATTCTGTCCTTCCATTGACGGAAGAGACTTCGCTTTATCGACAAGAGTTGCATCATCCTCGCCAGTAGAGCTGATAACGCCCATCTGCGAACCGTTGTCGCGCAGGTGAACTACCAGCTTCCTAGTGTCGATGCCGCCGATTCCAACAACACTGTTGTCCTTAAGATAATCGTCAAACGACTGCTCCGCGCGAAAATTCGAGTAGTGGCGGCTGAGTTCTCGGACAATCACACCTGAGACTTGGACCTTCGGTGATTCTACATCTTCACTATTTGCACCGACGTTGCCGATGTGCGGATACGTAAAGGTCAGCATTTGATTACAGTAAGAAGGATCCGTCGTAATCTCCTGATACCCCGTCATCGAAGTGTTAAAGACCACTTCCCCGCTAGTCTCGCCAATTGAGCCGACTGCGTAGCCGTGAAACAGAGTTCCGTCAGCCAGTGCTAATGTTGCTTTTTCACCGCTCATTCATTCATCTCCAAATCGCCGCCGTGCACCAGGCATCCGCCGACGAACGTGTTCACTGCTTTTCCACAAAACTCCGTGCCCAGAAACGGGGTATTGACACTTTTAGATAAAATCGAATCTCGACTGAGGGTCCACTTGCCCTCCGGGTCGACAACTGCAACGTCAGCCGGGGAGCCCACTGCTAGTGATCCGCCGTCAATCTGCAGGCAGCGAGCCGCGTCACAAGTCAGCGCAGCCACCATACGCTCCAACTTGAGCGAACCGGAGCGAACTTTTTCAAGCATCAGCGGCAAGGTTGTTTGCAGACCAATGATTCCAAAAGAGGCTCGTTCGAACTCACAGTCCTTTGAATCAGATTCGTGCGGAGCGTGATCGCTCGCGATGCAGTCGATTACGCCTTCCTGTAGACCAGCGAGCACAGCGCGGCGATCTTCCTCGGAGCGCAGCGGCATGCTCATTTTGGCTTGGGTATTGAACTCCCCGACCGCCTCCTCAGTCAGTACGCAGTGGTGCGGTGCAACTTCGGCTGTTACCGAGATTCCGTCATGCTTGGCGCGTCGAATTAGTTCGACTGCACGAGCTGTACTAACATGACAGAAGTGAACCCTGCCGCCGGTCAAGCGCGCAAGCTCAATATCCCGGGCAATCATTACGTCTTCCGCAGCCCCAGGCATCCCCTGCAAGCCAAGTCGCACACTGTGCACCGACTCGTTCATCGAGAATCCATGAGAAAGATTGGTGTCCTCTTCATGCACCGTCAGGACTGCATCAACCATCAAACAATATTCAAGCGCCAGGCGCATGAGGCCGGCGTTCATCACCGGGCTTCCGTCATCAGAGAAGGCGACGCAGCCGGCTTCCTTAAGCTCGAGCATCGGAGCCAGGTCTTTGCCTTTCGAACCGACCGAAATTGCACCAATCGGGTGCACGCGCGCTTTGCCTGCAGCCGCAGCTGCTTCGATGATGTAGTCTGTGACTGATGCGGTGTCGTTAATTGGGTTGGTGTTGGGCATGCAGCAGATACGCGAGAAACCGCCAGCCGCCGCCGCAGCTGCTCCAGTTGCCACGGTCTCCTTCCACTCGTAACCAGGCTCTCTTAAGTGAACATGGATATCGATTAATCCGGGAAGCACCAGCTTTCCTGAAACATCATGCTGAACAGCATCTGCCACACCGCTAAACGCTCCGGGGGCTTCGACGGCTTTAACCACACCGTCCTCAAGCAGCAAGTCGCGCTCCGCATTTAATCCGGACTCGGGGCAAATCACTTTGCCGCCAAAAATTACTGTCGGCTTAGCCTGCCTTTGCATGCGCAAGCTCCTCTATTATTTCGTCATCTACGAGGTCTTCCATACCTGCATCGGATTCCGTACTCGCCCGAGCCGACAGACCGCGACAAAGCAAGTAAATCACCGCCATGCGCACTGCGACTCCGTTTTCAACCTGCGCGTCATAGTAAGAACGCGGGCCATCAATTACGGCCGACTCAATTTCAGTGCCGCGAATGAACGGTCCCGGCGAAAGCACTATCGATTCGGGCGCGTATTTCGCAAGAAGCTTCTCGGTAATGCAGTATTTATGGGAATACTCTTCCAGAGTCGGGACAAACGATTGTCCAAGATATTCCTTTTTCATCCGCAGGGACATTACGACGTTCGCACCCTCAAGCGCTGGTTCCATGTGGTGATGGACCTCAACGCCCATCGCCTCAAATTCGGGCCGCGCGAGCGTCGGCGGTGCAACAACTACAACTTTATTGCCAAGCACCCGATGGAGAAAAATGTTCGAGCGCGCAACGCGGCTCCTCAGCACGTCTCCAACCAGGACCAGCTTGATCCCGCTAAGCGTTCCCAGAGCCTGCTTGATGGTCAACGCGTCCAGCAAAGCCTGGGTTGGGTGTTCGTGAAGGCCGTCACCGGCGTTGACTACTGCGCTGCTTGAGAGGTGCTCAGCAATCAGCTGCGGAGCGCCGCTCGCACTGTGGCGAATAACGACGACATCGGGCGCCATCGCCTCAAGGGTGCGCGCGGTATCTATCAGCGTTTCGCCTTTAGTGACGCTGCTGGAGTCTCCGGAGACATTTACTGCGTCTGCGCTGAGGCGCTTAGCTGCAATTTCAAAGCTTGTTCGTGTTCGAGTTGATGGTTCTAGGAAAAGATTGATTACCGTCTTTCCGCGAAGTGACGGAACCTTCTTAATTTTACGGCGGTTGATATCAGTGAACACCTCGGCGGTATCGAGCAGGTAGTTAATTTGATCGCGGGACAGTCCTTCTATTCCGAGCAGGTGTCTGAAGGCGGCCGGCGTTATCGCATTTTCCTTGCTCATACTAACTCTGCACCTTTCTAGTATCACGCAGGTAGACACCTTCGTCTTCGTCACATTCTGTCAGCAGAACCTGCACCATCTCGTGCGCTGCAGTTGGAATGCTCTTTCCGACATAGTCCGCGCGAATAGGAAGCTCGCGGTGTCCGCGGTCGACAAGCACCGCAAGCTGGACAGCTTTTGGGCGACCAAAGTCGATAATGGCGTCCAACGCTGAGCGCACTGTGCGGCCCGTGTAGAGGACATCATCAACGAGAACAATTACGCGCTTATCGACGTTAAACGGCAGGTCGGTTCCGCGCACCAAGGGCTGATCGGAACTGTTCGAGAGGTCGTCGCGGTAAAGCGTGATATCAACGACCCCCAGCGGCACTTCCGTGCTCTCGATTGCAATAATCTTCTCGTGAATTCTTTTAGCGAGGTGCTCTCCGCGCGTGCGGATACCCACTATTGCGATATTCTTAGCGCCGCCGTTTCGCTCGAGAATTTCGTGCGAGATACGGGTCACCGAACGTCGGATCTGGTCTTTGGCCAGAACCTGCTTCCACTCTTTTGCAACGTCAGTCATTACGGACCGCTCCTGAGTCGGGTTGTTTATCTAATGAAAAATTAATGGCGGAGTGAGCTGAGAAGCTCGCGACAAGATTGCCCGGCCAGGCGGGCGATATGGGAGGTCTACTGTGTTTCACTCTCACCCTTACAGGCCTCACGGAACCCGCTTAAAAGGTAAACGCGCAAATTCTAGCAGATGAACTGCATGTTTGCAAGGCGGATTACGAGGTGTCCCGTAGCTGTGCTAAGAGTTTTCCCCTTCGCCCGGACCTGTTAGGCTTGCCGCGCCAAAGCACCAATTAGCCTGAGGGAGTATGTGATGGAGAAAACTGAGTGGATCTGGATTGATGGTGACCTTGTCCCCTGGGACGAGGCACAGGTGCACGTTCTCACCCACACGATGCACTACGGCGGCGGAGCCTTTGAAGGCATCCGAGCCTATAAAACAGAACGCGGTCCAGCGATTTTTCGCCTCGAAGACCACATCGATCGACTGATCTACAGCGCGCAGGCCGTGGCGATGAAAACGACCTTCGACCGCGACGAGATTTGCAAAGCTGTAGTCGAAACTGTGCGTAAAAACGGACTTAGTGCCTGTTACATCAGACCGATCTTTTTTTACGGCTACGGCAAGATGGGCATCAATCCAATTGGCGCTCCGGTGCGCCTGGCAATCGCGTGCTGGCCTTGGGGCAAGTATCTACCGCATGACGCAGTTGATATTAAGGTCAGCTCGTATATTCGAATTCACCCGAAGTCGACCAAAGCTGATGCAAAAATCTGCGGACACTACGTCAACAGTATGATGGCAGTTCTTGAGGTAGCCGGCACCAAATACCACGAGGCGCTGCTGCTCGATTACGCAGGCAACATTGCGGAAGGCCCTGGCGAGAACATTTTTCTTGTCTACGGCAATACGGTTAAAACTCCGCGCACGGCTTCTATCCTTCCGGGGATTACTAGAAAAACAATTATCGAGATTTTGCGCTCGCAGGGCTTTACAGTGGAAGAAACCGACTTGAGCGTTGAAGCCGCTTGCGCCGCCGAGGAAGCTTTCTTCACCGGCACAGCTGCAGAGGTAACCCCGATTCGCTCAATCGACGACAATGTTTTCGGCGACGGAACACCTGGCGCAGTTTCCTCGAAAGTCAAAGAGTTGTACCACGGCATCGTCACCGGAACGAATCCGGACTACGAAAAATACCTGACGATTGTTGAATAGCTTGTTTACGGCTTCTGGCTCTTGGCGCGAACAAGAGTCAGAGCCAACACCAGTGCCAGCAACGAAAAAAGTACACTTGTAAGGTTGTTCACCTGGGAGCTGACGCCAAAGCCTGATTGCAGCTCTGCTCCGTAGTAGTGGCGGTGAATGTTGCGTAGAATAAAGAATTCTACGAGCGCCCAGACCACGATTTCACTCTTTAACGGAGAACGTGCCGCGAGACAGCTTAGCGTGCCAATGACAAACACGAACGACCCCATAATGCGCACCAGGTATCGCTCACGCAGCGCCCACTGAAAGTCAGCGCCGTATGCATGAGCGCACCAGACTTGAAACTCCGGAACAAACATCAAACCAAAGCCTATCAGCAAATGGGACGCGCCGATGAGCAAGAGTGTTGTCTTTAGGATACGCAGGGAACTCAATGGGAAATCTGCTCTGTCTTAAGCCAACGCCAGTAGCGCGGCAAAAATCCAACATAATACGAGGGCTCCAGCACAACCTCTGCTCCGTCAAACGCTTCATTGCTATGCAACAGGCTCACTTCCGCGCGAGACACTTCAAGGTGGGTCAACGGCCAGGCGACGTAGTTTGGATGCGGGTCGGCAATCTGCAAGACCTCGACCCGATTGCCTGATTCAAGCGGAAGAAATCCGTAGGCAATATCGTTATACATTTTCAGTGCTTCATCTGCCGAAGAAAAGCGGCTGCCCTGTGTTACTGTTTTTGGAAAGTCCTGGCCGGCACGCACACTAGCGCTTAGCAGCCGCTCTCCGCGACTGCCTCTGACCTCGATACTAGCACCGCCGCCCTCCCCGTGCGCTTTGCGGATTCGGCCGGGTTCAAACCAAAATGGAGTAACTGCGTTTGCAGCAATACGTACCCAGTTAGGGTCCATGATTAACTTCGCAAAGTAGATGCCTTTTGTCGGTCCGAGCTGCTGGGAATCGTATTCGACGAGAATTCTAAGCCCGAACAACTCATAGTTCACTTGAGGAAAACGAGTAAAGGTAGGACGCAGACGCTTAATCGAAGGAAGCACAATTGAGGGGAAGCCAGCGCCGTTACGTTCCAGCACTTTGAGCGGATGCGGAACCAGTTTCTCAAGTTGGCGGGCATCCATCGAGAAATTCAGCATGAACAGATGGTCCAGGTCAGCATAGACGTCGAAATTCATCAGCCCTCCCCTTTCGCTCTATGCGTTCTGCAAACGTTTCAAAATCTGGATGTAGGCAAGCAGCATTGAGCGAGTTGGCAGCCAGATCTGCTGCGCACGCAGCATCGCACCGGACTTGAGCTCCCATTCCTTCTGCCAATCGGGCAGAGCTGCAATCAGCTCAGTTAAGGGCTTTTGAGAATTGAGCTCGTAGGGGAAATGTTTCTCAATCTCAACTACCGCTGAATCAATATCTTGATCTCCGGTAATCAGCTTTTTGGCCATCGCGCTTGTTTTTGAACCATCCCTGATGCGCGCATCTAGCTTTTGCAGCTCGCGATTGGCCCGATCTTCCTCCCGAGCTAGAATGGCGTCGATGTTAAGCAGCTCTTCGACTTCGAGCCGCAGCTCCAAGGGAAACTTGCTTCCCTGCTTTTCAACAAGCGCTTGGATGCGTGGGCCGTAGTTGCGAACAAAATAGTTCAGAAAAAACATGTGTTCCGGGCTGGGCAAATACTGGCGTTCTGATATTCGTCTTAGCATTTCCAGCACGCCTGTGCGCGTCAGATGGTAGCGCGGGTGCCCCTTGCGAGTTACCCGACGGGCATAACCTTCATCGCAGAGATTACTCAAGTACCTGGCAACTTGAGTGTTGTTAAGTTCGAGGGTTAAGCCATCGAGCGTTATTTCCACCCAGTTAGAAAAAAGCTCAATAAAGAAGCGCAAATCGCGCTGTCTAAAGCCGTCGGACTCAAACGTTGAATGAGCTGCGATTATCCCGGAAGCGACGAACAGCTCGTGGCGCTGGAACAGTGCATCTTTGCGCATCCCTACCTCCTCGTTACAATGAAACATTTTATACTACCAAAGGGCCAAGGTAAACAGTCCGAATTCTGCTCCTATAACTACCTGATATACCTATCTGAATTATAAACACATCCGAAGCACAACTACTGATTCTATATGAATGTTTCAATGATACAGCGAAAAACTCGCAATTCAACTCCCGCCTGCCCTAAGCTGAATTTAAGACATTAAATTTCACACAAGGAACTTTGGAGGAACATGATGAGAGCAATTAGAAGATGGGCGACAAGTATCGCGGCAAGTTTCGACTACGTCATCACGCAAGTGGAAAATCACGAAGCAATTGTCACAAGCGCAATCAAAGACATGCAAAGCGCCGGCAATAAAGCGCGTGGACAGCTGTCTCGCGTTAGGCGTGATGGTGAGAATATGCGCAAGCGAATTGATGACCTAAAAGAGCTAGAGCGCGTATGGCAGGAACGAGCCGTCAGAGTCCACGATAAAGACGAAGCAAAGGCGCTCGAATGCCTCAGACGCCGTAAACAAATTAACCGTGAACTAGAGGCGCTCGAAACTCAAGAGAAGGAGCATACTCGGCTGGCAAATCAGCTAAGCAGCGACTTAAAAGTTATCGACGAACGCGTCGCCGAGCTCAAACGCAAGAAGAATGCCCTAAGCGCCAGACAATACCGGGCTGAAGCTATGCGCATCGGCCAAATTGATGATCTAGGGCTGGTCGCGGAGATCGACGACATATTTGAACGCTGGGAGCTCAAAATTGACGAAGCTACCGGCTTTCAGGATTCCCTCGATGATCTAGAAACCGACTTCATTTCCGAAGAGGAAGAAGCGGAGCTGCGCAGTGAGCTAGACGAGCTTATCGCGGGCGCATGAATCAATCGCTGTAATAGGAGTTAAGACCATGGAAACCTACAACGCTCAAGCGAGCATAGACTTCAAACTGTCGGAGGCAGTTGTATCTCCTCCTCCGGCAGCTGATGAGACTGAGACGCCGCAAAACAAATGGGAGAAAACGTCAAAACTGCTGCGCTGGATTGGAGCAATTATCTTAGCCGCTTCCTCGATCGCCTTCTTGCTGCAAGGCTGGTCAGACACCTCGCCGTCAATGCTGCCGTATTACAGCTTCCTTGCATTTACGGGCCTTCTTGCAGCTGCGGGTTTCTTTTGCGGACTAAAGCTTAAGGAAGCCAAAGGAGCACGAACATTCCTCGGTGTCGCGGCAGCGTTTCTACCGGCACATTTCGCGCAGCTAGGAGCTTTGTTGTTTTCGCTCACCGGAAAGGCTCCTCCAGGTATGCCGGACATATTCGTCTTTGTCGCACCATCCGCAGCTCAAGCCTGGACCGCAGTCGCCGTAGCCGTTGCAGTGCTCGCCCCGATTGTGTTCACTGGCTTTTCATCGCTAGCCAGAAAAGAAGCGACAAGGCTCACCGCACTGTTCTTCGCGGCGAACTCACTGCTGCTTCTGCCCTTTCGCGCAAGCGACATTGTTGCAATTCTCGCGGTGCTCGGCTTCGCCGGAATAGCAGTGGCTGACCGCATCATGTTTGCGAAAGAGCCTACGATGAAAACTTGGGAAGGCCGGGTGGTTCGCGCAGTAATGTTTGTCCCGCTCGTGCTGATGCTCACCCGAACACTGATTTATTACTCTGTGTCGATGCTGATGGTCAGCGCGCTTTTTGGAATAGCGGCCTTTGTTCTGTTTAGCGTCATTCCGCAGGCAGTTAAGAACGAGTCCCTGGGCGAGTTCTGCCAAGTGCTGGCACTTGGTCCGCTGGGAGTCTCGTGGGTGCTGTTCATGAGTGCTGTGTTCTTCGACCCATCAAACGCGTTCATTCCTCTCCCAAGAGAACTAGCTGACGTGCTGCTGCTCCCGCTAATGGTACTGCCATATACGGTGATGGTGGGTGCAATCTCGTTCTTTGCAGTCGGCTCTGGCCATGGCTACCGGAAGTTTGCTTCCGCTATCGCCATAACCGGAATGCTCGTGAACCTGTTCACCATCGGCGGAGTGCTTGCTTCGATACTGTGCATCATTACATCGGTCTGCGTTGTAGTCGGTGCGTTTGCCATCGAGGAACGTGGACTGCTTCAGCTTGGCACGCTCGGACTGGTGCTGGGCTTGGGCTACCACATGCGCTACGCAATTGACCTTTATGAAATGAGCCCCTGGATGACTCTAGCCGTAACCGGAACGTTGATTGTCATCTTCTCTTCCTACGTCGAGCGCAACTACCGTGCAATAACTGCCCGGTTCGAGCGCTTCAACAAACAACTTGATTCATGGTCATAGGGTACCGACTGGGGTGCTCGCCACCGGGCCTGCCGCAAGGCAGGTCCGGTTTTTTAGCTTGAATAAGCAGATGCCAGTGCCTCACGAATAGCGGAACTCAGTTCGTGAAGCTCGTATGGCTTTTTCAAAATGCAAGCCACCCCCGAAGATTGAGCGTCGTCGACAGAAAAAGAAGATCCACCGAAGCCAGTGCACAGAACTATCGGCAGCGAGGGTAACTTGGCTCGCAACTCTTCGGCCAACTGAAGACCTGTCTTGCCTGGCATCGTCTGGTCTGTAATCACCAGGTCTACTCCGTCTCGCACCTGATCCAGCATCTCCAGCGCCTCGCTCGCATTAGATGCCACCATCACTGAGTAACCCAAACGCTGCAGCAGCTCCTCTGCCATAATTCGAATGAACTCTTCATCGTCAATGAAGAGGATTTTTTCATCTCCGCCGACCAGCTCACGATGTTCAAGCGCAACTTCAGAGCCCGTTTCTTCACAGCTCGGCAGGTAGATACTGAAGCTTGTACCTACACCGACTTCACTTTGCACGTCGATATGCCCATCATGCTTTGCAACTATGCCGTGAACTACTGATAACCCCAGCCCCGTGCCCTCGCCTACGGGCTTCGTGGTAAAAAATGGGTCAAAAATCTTATCCAGGGCGTTTGGATCGATCCCGCAGCCGGTATCTTTCACTCGGATTAGAACATAGTTGCCGGCACTTAATTCGCTCTTTTCCGGCAGCTGGTCACCGGCGAGCTGTACTGCATCGAGCTCGACACTCAAGGTTCCGCCCGTCTCGCGCATCGAATACGCCGCGTTGGTGCAAAGATTTAAGATCACCTGATGCAGCTGCGATTCATCGCCTAACACTAAGCCGGTATCTGGCGAAACGGTAGTGCGAATATCTACTGTCCGAGGAATGCTGGCTCGCAAAAGCTTGACGCAATCGAGAACCACATGTGCGATCTCTACCGGCTCCCGCGATTGTTCAGCTTCACGGCTAAAAGCCAAAATATGCTGCACCAACTCTCTCGCACGATTGGCACCTTCACCAATCACCCGCAGTTTATTAACTGCAGGATGGTCCACCGGAAGATCCTTTTCCGCCAGCTCAACGTAGCCGATGATCGGAGTTAGGATATTATTGAAGTCGTGCGCAATTCCGCCAGCCATTGTGCCAATCGTTTCTAGCCGCTGCGAACTGTTTAACTGCTGAGCGAGTCGCTCCTTTTCAAGCTGCATGCGCTTGCTCTGGGTGATATCACGACCGACACCCTGATATTCCTCAATTTCGCCGTCAACAATAATTCCGCGGTTAGTCCACGAGAACCAGCGCTCCTCCCCATCGCGGCGGTGCATACGCTGCTCGTGGGTTACAACCGGCTCGTCAGGTGAAATCGACTCGATGATTGCTGCTACCTGCTCTCGATGCTGAAGCGGAATAAGTTCGAATAATGATCGACCCAGCAGCTCGTCGTCGCTTAGGCCGAAGAACTTACAATAAGCTTCATTAACGAATGCTATGGTTCCATCGGCCTCGTAACGGACAATTAATTCGGTTTGATCCTGCACGACGTTGCGAAAGCGAGCTTCACTTTGGCGCAGAGCGGATAAGGCTTCCTCTTTTTCCTGACGGCGGCGATTGATCGCCTGAAGTAAATCGCCAAACGCGGTATAAAGCCTGCCGATTTCGTCGTGAGACCTGCGTTCGACTTTAATATCGTACTCGGGCTCCTGTGAAATCTTCTTAGCGATGCCAGCCAATTCAAGGATCGGTGCAGAAATGTAGCGCTGCAAACGCCAAGCCACTAAACTGCTGAATACAATTACCGCGAGGAAAATTGTTCCGAGGAGCTCAACGTCGTGCAGAATCTTCTTTTCGAGCGCTGCTGTAGAAACAAATAGCTTAAGTGACCCGACGGCTTCACTATCAAAGGTTATCTGACTTTCTGCGATGAGGAGTCCCTTTTGAAATACATCAGCGCCATCGGACAGAATCGGCACCGATGCGGCTCCGCTTCCTCTAGAAAACGAGGCGAAGATTCTGCCCTGACGATCGTAAATGAAGGCATGAGATACTTCAGGGATGCCGGAAAGTCGTCCCAGTACTTTTTTCGCTCCGTTGGAATCACCCTGGACTAAAGCTGACCCGCTAGAATCCGCAACGACCCGAGCAAGCAGCTGGGCATTCGCAAACGCCTCCTTTTTTCGCAGATCGACATTGTTTAGCCCCAGAGCCAAGAAACCCGCTCCAATTGAAACAACTGTAACGATCACCACGAAAGCGACCAACTTGGTGCGAATCGGCAGGTTGTCGAAAGTTCGATTGATCGACATGGGGAAAGCTACTCTCGCTCCTCAGCGTTGAGTTTTAGCAAGCACTCATAGTTGTACCACTTTCTTATGATGCACTGGCGTTAAATTTGCTCTAGGAAGCGGGGCTGGACGCCCCCAATTCAAGCAGCGCAGCGCCTCGTGTTTCTTGAAGTATTTTATAGGGAACCTGCTGAGACTTCAATCCTTCCAGGCAGTTGGACTCGGCAATCACATGACATCCTGGATTCGAGCCATGAGCAAAATCCTCGCTGTTCTGCACCGGTGTAGACAATCCATATTGCAGCCGCAGGAGCAGCGCAGAATACCTAGCCATTCGCTGATTTCGATGCGGCATATCACCGTCGACGCAAAAGCACAGTTTGGTTCGTTCGCCTGGCGCTGCATGGTCGATTAACTCAAGCAGAGCATTGTTGCGATGCACGGGAACTTTAAACAAAATCACGATCGATGCCGCAGCAAGTGCCAGTACAAACAGCGCGCGTTTCAATACGGATGCGGTCACTCGGGGGAAGCTGTTAGTCATTCCTAGTGCGGAAAAGTGCAGCGCACCCAACATTGGAATCCATAAATATCTGCCACGCTGAGCAACTACCAGCATAATCGGCAGCGCTAGCAGCAACACAACCAAAAACATTAGGTTAACCGAATTAAGCTTTTGCGCCCGCAGCTCACTCCTGCAAATTCTAGCCGCGTAGAACGCACCGCATACTGAAAGCGGAGCGAAGTCTATTCCAAGGCTGCGAACCCACAGCAGTAGATTTTCAGAAAACGAACCGGATTGGCGCAGAGGCTCAGCAAGCTGATTATCAACTGCTGCGGCAAAATACTGCCCGCCTGAAATCGCAAACCACGCTCCTACCAGGCAAACCGGGACGAGCAGCGACAGCCAGCAGCCTGGAGATTTCAATACTTCGACAAAGCGCCCGCTATGGTAAACTGCGACGGCTATCGGCAGTAGAGTAAGCACTGCATACGGCGGCTTGCTCTGAAAGATCAACAACAGTCCGCAGCCAAACAACAGCCAAACTGCACGCGCTCCGCCTTCTTTAGATAGAAATTTTACGGCAGCGAGAAAGCACAGCGCCGCACCACAAACAGCCATACCGTCGAAGCCGAGTTCGACTAAGTCGCGGAAGAAACTTCGGTTGACTGCAAACAGCAGAATCGCCCATAAGCCGGCCGCTTCACCACCGAGCTTAGTCCAAATTCTCCAAACCAGAAGCATCGATAAAAAAGTAAACAGCACTGCCGGAAACTTCGCAGCGAACGTACTGAATCCAACGGTATGGAAAATTCCCGCAAGCGACCAGAACAGCAGCGGTGGTTTATTGGCGTAAGCAGACTCAGTAAACCGATCATACAAATGGATCCAGTCACCCGACTCTAGAATGTTCGAAGCTATTGCAGAGTAGCGAATCGCGTCTACGGCGATTGTCCCCTGATGAATATGAGAAAAGCAGACTGCGGCCGCGAACAGCGTCGGCGCGAGCCAAGAATTTCGGATAGCTGCCCTTAACATTCCCCCTCCAAGCAGAGGGGGATTGTTTCAGGGTGCGAGAAGCGAGTCAACTATTGAGTAATGCCGACCTTTTTAAGAATAACGTTGTGAGCTTTTAGCCTAATGGCGTTAATCTTAATGAAGCCCTCTGCGTCCTTCTGGTTATAACCG
>JAGRAN010000130.1:5429-26951 GCA_020434585.1 Bdellovibrionales bacterium | reverse complement strand
ACGTTCCCACGAAACCAAACAAATCGACTTGTCAGAAAACGAGCGCGGAATAATCGAAGTTCATCTCGCCAGCGACGGGTGCATGCTGGACGGCTACCATGTATCGCTCGTCGACGAATCCCGCAGACGAGTCCTCAAAACGCTCAAGAGCGACGAAACCGGCATTCTCACATTTTCCAAAGTCCCCCCCGGTGTGTACACTGTCATGGTCAGACACAAAAAGCGTAAAGTCAGCATGAGTACAACCGTTAGAGTAGGGGACGTATTGTTGTCCAAGCGCGAGCTGGCCGCCGAATAGCATCCGCCCCCCGAGTCATCGCAATGAAATCTACATTTGCAACTCTTTGCCTTGCCGCGTGTTCCGTCGTTTTTTGTTCCTGCGGAATGAATCCACCCGCACCGGACCAGCACACCTCCCAACCCAAAGAAAGCAAGATTGGCAAATCAAACTACAAAGTCAGCGTGCGTACTGACGGAGGAGACATAAAAAACTTCGAAACAGCGCTCGTCCACAGAATGTATTACAAGCCCGCGGAACTTGATGCGCTAAAACACGACTGGCCTGATTCTTTTAGTAAACAGTTAAAAGGCACTCCCGAATTCGACACACTAGGCAAACTGATGGGTGTTCGAATCGTTGCCACTTCCGGAGCCAGTTCGAAGGAGATGCTGGGTTTTAAACTGGGAGATCTGATTACAGCAGCCGGAACCACGCATATCGGCTCACTCGACCAACTCGACACCGTTCTAAGCGACCTGTCCGCAAAGCGCCAGGCTTCAATAACGCTAGTGCGCAATGGCCAGCCCCATAAAATTCTTTATTACTTGGAGAAGCACTAAATCCGCTGCATGAGTTTTGCGCTAGATGACAAACCGATTTTGCGATGGCCTCTCGATGTTCAGCGCACATCATATGATGGCCAAGAAGTAGTTATCCTAAATGACTCCAATCAAATCTCGCCCAGTCCCGCAGTGCTGCCTGCGGCACTAATTCCGATTGTTAGCCGCTTTGATGGAGAGCACTCTGTGCGCGACATTGTCGAGGAAGGAGCACCTTACGGCGTAACGGCAGAACTAGTGTTTGAACTACTGCACCAGCTCGACCGAATGCTATTTCTCGACACAGCCGCTTCCAGGTCCCGTATCGCAAAAATGCATCAAGAATTCGACGGCCTGCGCGTCCGTGAGATGGCACACAGCGGCGCTGTTTATCCGAGCGAGCGAAAGCAGCTCGAACAAGCGATCGAAGATTACTTAAGCAAGTCATCGCGCAGTTGGAATTTGCCGAAATCAAATCGTCCGCTGATTGCAATGATTTCTCCGCATATTGATTACCGGCGCGGCTGGAACACCTACACTGCCGCATTTGATGTGATGAGCAGCGCACCGCGGCCTGACGTGATATTTCTCATTGGCACTTCGCATCAGCCGGGGCAGAGCATTTTCCACCTGACGAAAAAATCCTTTGAGTGTCCGTACGGCGTTTTCCCGACGGATACAGAAGTAGTCGAAGCCCTCAGTGCTGACTACGGCAAGGAGCGATCCTTTCGCAACGAATTCCTCCACAAACGCGAGCACTCGCTCGAGCTGCAGCTGCCCTTTATCGGACACCGCTTCGCACAAGACGGGCTGCCGAGCCTCGTCCCGATTCTTGTCGGTTCCTTCCACCACTGTGTCGAAGCCGACAAAATGCCGATTGAGGAAGCGGAAATCGAAGATTTCGTTGCGGCGCTGGCCGCGCAGGTAAAAAAGCTGCGGGCTCAGGGAAAGCGTGTCTTGCTTTACGGTGGAGTTGACCTAGCGCATGTCGGCGTCCACTTCGGCGACTCGCAGCGAGTCAGCGACGGCAAACTGGGCGAAATCGAGTCAAGAGACCGCGAACTGATTTCCCACATCCTTTCAGCAGACGAAGCAAAACTTTTTCATCACATTGCAGAAGACAATGACGCCCGAAGAATCTGCGGATTCCCTTCAATGTATACGATGTTTGCAGCCCTGCGCCGCTGCGGAATTGCTTCCGACGGAACATGTCTCGAATACCGCCAGGCCGTCGATAACGTCTCAGACTGCATCGTAACTTTTGCCACTGCCGCGTGGAGCGAAAACTAATACCGCGACCCTAAAATTTTTCGGGCTTTGTAGAAGATAAATACGTTTTGGTCGAGATCCTTAACAACAAACTCGCTGCCCCAAGAAAATTCAACTATTGAACTAAGCGAGCCCGCCGGCATGCGCTCGATACTTTCTCGGTAATCAGTCATACTGGCGCCGTACACCATATTTTTCAGACGCGATTTTATTTCTTGGTGAATGTTTTCAAATCCGTTGCGCACGCGGAGAATCACCGTTTGGGCACCCAGCGGCTTCTGCTCTTCGCCGGGAATGAGGGACACGTAGAAATTCTGGCGGCTGGTCGCCCTGAAGCCCAGAAGTACACCGCCTTGCTCAGCTTTTTTGCTGCTTACCGGAATCAGGTCCATTACATCCGCATAGAACTTAATCGCTCGCGGAATATCGGACACAGCCAGCACGCCGCCTTCAACGTTTACGATATAACGGTCATACAGCGACTTCCTCTTCACAACGCTCGACGATGAGACAAAGGCGAAGACGATTACAGCCGTGTATAGAATGACAATTGTTGCAAAGCGGGGCATGGTGTTTTTATAGTGGCCTTCAGCAAAATGCCATACTAAGCTACCAAAATTAATGAATTAGTCCATCACCGTACCGCATCAATGAAAAGCGCGCACCGAATTCTTGCTGCTCTGACCGCTCTCTGTGGACTCGGCTTGGCAGTGCTTTCGCTGATTCACGATGTCGGCGTTTTGCGGGACGTGCTGACCGGCCCATCGTTCTGCTCAATCGACGGTTTCTTTGACTGTGAAAAGGTCGCCGCTAGCCCTTACTCCACTATTCACGGCATTCCGATTAGTGCATTTGCTCTGCTCTTCTATCTCTGTTTTTCAGCCCTGCTGCTGCTCCATCCCAGTCGCACCGATTCGCAGCGGCAGCGACTAGCTGATATTTCGGCCGTACTAGCACTGACGGGACTGCTCGCTTCAGTCGCAATGTTTTGCATTTCAACGCTGCTGATCGGCGCATATTGCCTGTATTGCTCCGGCCTCTATCTCGTAAGCCTTGTCCTTGCTTTTACTTGTCTTCGCCCGCCGTTTTCCTTTAAGCGCTTAATCTCCGGAGCATCTGCACTGATTTGGTTTGGCTCGCTCGGACTGATTGGGCACCGCCAAGGCTGGAATAGAAGCATTGCCCGCCTCGGTATGCTGGTGATCGTAGCTGCTGCATTTTTTCTTTATCAAGCGCCGGAAATGATTGTTCGCTATTACTACAAGCCGAAGTCCATAGATGAAGTTCCCGATGCCGCCGTCGGGGAGCTCGTCCTCGGCTGGCGTGAACAGCCCAAGGTCGAAATTCCACTCAAAACCGCGGCTGCAGGTTCCGACCAGGACTATGCACTCGGCCCTGAGTCAGCGGAAATCACGATTGTCGAATTTAGCGACTTCGAGTGCCCGTTCTGCAAAAAAGCCTCTTATATGCTGAAGGAGGCGATCGAACCATACGGAAGCAAAATCCGATTTGTGTTCAAGAACTTTCCGCTCGATCAGAGCTGTAACGAACTGCTGAAAGGCCAAATGCACTTGTATGCCTGCAAAGCCGCGTTGATCGCCCGATGCGCCGGGGAGCAAAACCCTGACCTTTTTTGGGCCGCACACGACGCGATTTTTAGCGAGGAGGAGCTTAATCAAGCTGCACTGGACCGAATCCTTCAAGAGCTTTCTGGGCAAGCCGTCGGTGAACTACAACAATGTTTAGCCAGCCCACATCAAATGGACAGAATTAAAGAAGACATCAATACAGGACTCGAACTCGAAGTCCGCTCGACTCCGACGATTTATATAAATGGCCGCAAACTACCGAGGGCCGACAAGATCACGCTTGAAGCCGTCCTGCGCCACCTCACTAAGAATTAACGCTAGTCGTCGAATAGCTGGGCGAGCTGCTTAACAGCAAAAGTAGCTTCCCAAATGATCTCTTCAGTCGCACCACCCAGTTCAAATTCCAGGACTTCGTCTGGGTTAACGTCAGGCAGGATACAGCGCAGGCAGTTGCCGCCTTCGAGCCAGTTGAATCTAAGGTCAAAATCAGGAAATACGAAAGAAAGTTTCTCAGCCACATCGAGGATTTGCTGCTCGGAACCTGATCGATTAGTGCTCATGTAAAAACCCTGGATCTAAACTAACCATAGACACAAAATTTAGACTCATGGTACTGAGGGGAAGGTCCAAAGTTTGGCATCACTCCAGAATTGTTGGTGTTTTTTCGTGTTTAGCCCGGAACTCAAGCAGAGAGCCACCAGAGCAGCGAATCGTTCGCTGTTTATCGTAGGGCCCGTCATACTTTGGCTGTTTGCCCTAATGCTTGGCCTCATGGACCAAGCTGTCTGGCAGCGAATCGCAATGATACTGGCAGTCGTGCTGTTTTTCCTCGGCATGCCGCTCTCCCTTCTGCTGCGAATCGATGTCATGGAAAACTATCTGGGAGTCGTGGGGCCAGTCGCACAGCTGGTCGCGGCGTGCGCAGTAGTCACCCTAAACTTTGTGCTGTGGACGACGGTGAAGTACTACTGGCGCCGCATAATTAGAATTGATGATGGATCTGAGCCTGAACAAATCCCCAAAGCCCAAGAAAACGGCACAGGAGTATTTAAGAAGAAGGCTGAAGATTAATTAAGCAGCAACCGCTTCGATATTGCGCAGTTCCGCTTCGATCTCTTGGATTAACCGATTAATCGTCGGTTCCCACTCATGCGGATCAAGTGCAGGAAGCGGGTCAGAGTCAATCAGAGCTTCGAGGCAATTGTCGTCAACATAAAGGCGTCGGCGAAATAATTCATAAGCCTCAATCAAATCTACTTCACGGCGAGTATTAACGAGCTTTTTGATTTCAGTCAGACGCAGCTCGACCGCTTTGGTGATTCGCTTCAACAAGCTGAGGTAGTCAGTTCCGCGCCGTGAAATAATGCTCGCACGAGAAACCATTGTGGTTTCAAAATCTGCGAGATTGCGCCGGGCGTCGCCAACCAGCTCTTCAAGTAATCTAATTCGGGCAAGCAGCTCACGATAGAGTTCTTTGTTCGGCTTGTTGCCGAGTAAGCGCATGTGAACCGCACATCCCATGCAGAAGACTGTTACAACCGATAGAATCGCAATTACGGCCCAATATAGAGCGTTGTGAATCTCTTCTCCGAAGTATCTGTGACCTTCGTAAATGTAATAAGAAATCGCCGCGATACCCAGAATGGCGTAAAGCGCTGCTCCACCGCGCTCCCCGCGCAGCGTGTTTAGTGTGTGTCGACTATTAGAAGTCTTGGACATCTCGAACATTTTTCCACCTGCAACTACCAAACGTGGACCGATTTGCCGGCATACTACACTATTTAAATGTAGAAATCACGCTTCTGGACCACATTTTCCGATAGACCCGGCTTTCAGGTCTCCCCTCACTAATCAAGTTTCCCGACGAAGTTGCTTCAGGTTTTTATTTGTTTTGTTCTGCTACCAAAGGTAATCTTTAGGGTCTCAAGAGCGGTATGCGCTAATATGCTAGGAATACTGGCAAAAATCTCGCTATGAAGACCCCGACAGACGTCTACAACACACTCCAAATCGCACTGGCACATGTCGAGGACCTCAAGATCTACAAATCAGTTACTGAATACATTGAGCCGCTTGAGCATGTTACGGACAAACGACCGGAGGACGTGTTTCAACGCTCAGTGCAAGTTCTTGCAATTCTTAAAGATATCTCAACATCGACCAAATCGGGCGAAGTTGAACTGCCGACGACACCGGACCTAATCAAACCGCGCGATATCTACCAAAGTGCAATTAAAGTGGTCCGAGTGCTGGAGTCGATTAAGCGGCGCCTTGGCGTCGCGGCCCAAGTAGAGCCGAGCAAAGCTGCAGTGCGGATCTCACCAAGCCACGTATATCGAGAAATAGATAGGCTGGACCGCGAGTTAAAGCTGCTCCACCATGCGTTCTGCTAAAATTCTTCCGACCTGCCTGTCAACCTTATCCGTGGCTTCACCCACGAATCTTCTAGAGGAAACGGAACAGCAGTGAGTGACTTGAGGAATATGAGCGAAGTAGCGCTCCTGGCTGCTGTTCGTGGTGCCGCTGCGGAGGCCTCAGCTGAGGCGCGCGCGAGCGGAAGAGCGGCAATCGAGCAGCTGCTTGAAAGGAATTACGACTGGATTATGAGAATGTGCCTTGCAGAATTCGGAAACAGTGCGATAGCGCAGGACTGCTGTCAGGAAGTACTGCTGCGCATCAGCAAGGGCCTGCACTCGTTTAAAGGCGACTCAAAACTTACAACCTGGATTTTCGTTATACTCAAGCGGACTGTCGCCGATGTTCGCCGCAAGGCAATTAAACAGCATCAGCGCTTTTCCTTAGAAGGCGATCAAGCCCAGCTTGACCGAATTTCTACAGAAGCAGACACGAGCACTGCCCAGTCTCAAACCCCCGAGCGCAAACTAATCGCTGACGAAAAGCGTGAACGGTTGATCGAACTGATTCGATCTTTGCCGGACAAACAGCGCACAGCCGTGTTGCTGCATTACTTTGAGGATTTATCAGTGGAGCAAGCTGCGGAGCGTATCGGGTGCTCGGTGTCGTCGCTTAAAACCCATTTGTTTCGCGCAAGAAAAAAGCTGAGTGAAGCGTTTGACGAACTCGGAGAAGCACTATGAGCAGCAAAGATAAAGATTTAGAGCAGCTTCTTCGAAATAGCGGATCGGAGTTTAGAGCCGCGGCCGATAAGCTGCTAGCAGAGACGGATTTTCAGCGCCTAAGGCGCAGCCAAATTAGTACGGCAGTATTATCCGCTTCCACAGTGGAGCACCCCCGTTCCCTAAAGGACCTGCTTCGCTGGGTCTTTGCCCAGCCGCTTACGGTTGGTGCTGCAGCCGCTGCGGCGTTCGCACTGACTCTTGTGATGACTAACGGTTTACAAAGCAGGAGCGTTCGAGTTGAGCAGTTCGCTCAGACTGCGGAGCAAAGTGAAACTGATTCGCAGTACGTACAGCTAGCTATGGCTGACGCCTATTCAGATTTTCGTGACGATTTTGACAACGAAGTGGGGGAGCTGCTTTCGGGCGACCCTATGTCATTTGAGATCGGATCATTCGCACCTGAAGAAATGCCGACGCTTGTCGGAAGCAATGAATATATTACTGAGGAGGAAACAACAGATGAAGCCACAATTGGATGGTTCTAGCCCCCGCTGGCGCAAGTATGCCCTGCCGATAGTTTTGGCAGCTGCGATTAGTGTTCCGTGGGTCGGCGCCAACACAGCAAAAGCCCAGGACGGAGGTCCAGGCATGGAAGAACGCATGGCCGAGGACGGACCGAGAGTCGACCGCGAACAACTTCGCAAAGAGTTTCGTCGACGACGCGGTGAACACAATCGCNNCGGCGACGGCATGGGCGGAGGCGATCGCCTCAACCGCATGGGCAATTTTTTGAAATTTGTCCGTTCTTATCAGGAAGCAGTGAAGGATCCTCACGATGCCGCCGGATTTGCAATTCTCGCTGTGAAGGAATCGTACAAGCGTCAGGGCAAACCGGAGGAAGCAGTTAAATACCTCAACGGACTGCTCGATCAAACGAGTGATCAACACCTGCGCAATATCATTCTATTTAATTTAAAGCAGCTTTACGAACATCAGCGCGATGGTGAAAAGGCAGTTGCCGTCAGCAAGCAAATCGTCGCTGAAAACATGAAGCTTATTAAATAGGGCGCAATCAAAAAGGGTCGGGGGCAGTTTCAGCGGCCAACCGCAGAAACCCAGCCCCGGCCCGCAGCTGCACTTAGTGCGAGAAAATTACGCAGGAGCGCCCGACCAACTTCGGTCATAATTGACTCCGGATGAAATTGAACTCCGACCGTTGTCGAAAATCTTTTGTGCTCCAACGCCATAATTAAGCCTTCCGCGTTTCTTCCTGTTACGTTCAGACAATCTGGCAGATTATTCTCGTTTACGATCAGGGAATGGTAGCGGGTAGCGGTAAAGTTCTGTTCAATTCCGGCAAACAAGCCAGTCTCGCAGTGGGCAATTCGAGTAGTTTTTCCGTGAACCGCTTCGGGTGCTCGAATAATTTCACCACCAAACGCCGCCGCGATCGCTTGATGCCCTAAACATACGCCAAGAATTGGAACTTCCCCGCATAGGCGCTGAACCAATTCAATTGAGACTCCAGCCTCTTTCGGCGTGCACGGTCCGGGAGAAATTATGACATGAGACGGCTTAAGCGCAGCCAGCTCCACTGCAGACATTACATCGTTGCGAACAACAAACATGTCATCGCGGGCAACACCTATTTCGCCCAAGTAATGAACGAGGTTGTAAGTAAACGAATCGTAGTTGTCGATAATGACAATCATCGCTGCGGTTCTCCGCATGCTGAGAAGCCGAGTGAATTAAGCACTGCCTGTGCCTTCCAATGACATTCTCTGTGCTCACGCGCGGCTGCAGAATCATGAACAATTCCGGCCCCAGCCCTGACTGTAACTTCGTGCGGTCGAATAACGGCATTGCGGATCGCCACGCAGGAGTCAAGCATTCCGTCCGCACCTAGCATCACCACAGCTCCTCCAAAGATACCGCGTCCCGCACCCTCCAGTTCGGCGATTATTTCCATGGCTCGAATCTTCGGCGTTCCTGCGAGCGTTCCAATCGGAAAACTGGAACGCAGCGCGGCAAGCGGGTGGCGTCCCCGCGGCAAGACGCCAGAAACTTCCGAAACTAAATGGTGCACATCGCGGTAAGTTTCGACACTGAACAAGTCCTTTACCTGAACCGTGCCGATCTCCGCTTCACGGCCAATATCGTTTCGCTCTAAGTCTACCAGCATCAAGTGTTCTGCACGCTCTTTCTCGTCGTTCAGCAGGGATTGTGCCTGCCAAAGATCCGCCTCAGGCTCAGGCGCACGCGGATAGGTTCCGGCCACTGGCCGCATGAATACTCGAGTGCGTCCCGTTGAGTCAGCTGGGGCACTCTGCATCATTACTTCTGGTGAAGCACCAACCAGAACCGCAGAACCACCGTCGATGTCTGAAAAGCGCAGAAGGTAGTGATAGGGCGAGGGGTTGTGCGATTTAAGACTCGCATAGCACCGCAGCGGATCAAATTCGCCAACGCAGGAAAGTTTATGAGAAAGGACGACTTGAAAAATGTCTCCCGCGACAATGTACTGCTTTGCGCGCTCAACAAGGTCAACAAATTCTTGCTCGGAAAACTTGCTGCTTAAATCCTCAGCCAACTTATGCTCAAGATTGGTATCAGCCTGCTCAAGACCATTAAACTGCTGCAGCCGTTCGAATAAGCTCTCTGCCCAGAACGCGCCATCACGGGACTCGTCTACTCGAGGCCACGAAACCAGATGCAGCTGCTGCAGCTTGTTATCGATGGCAATAAAACGATCAACTAGAGCAAAGCATATTTCTGGCTCGGACCCGTGAACTTTTAAATCTTTGATCTTTTCAAAATAATGAATTGCGTCATACGCAATAAAACCAACGGCCCCGCCAACAAACGGCGGAAGATCCGGCCCTGCCTCTGCAGCGCAGCCAAAGCGCTCTTCAACTGCGGCCTGAACTAAATCCAGCGGATCCGTGAAATCGATTCCGCAGCGGTACTCAACCGTTGAGCTTCTGCTTTTGATTGCGGCGAGATCGCCGTGAACACTGATCGTTGTGGCAGGAGAAAATCCCAGATACGAGAACCGACCGGGTTCGTGCACGGTAAAGAATGAAGATTTACTGCGCAGACCTGAACTCTCCCAAATAAAATTGATTTGATCTGGTCCAAGTAGAGAGGCCATTACTGCAGCCCCGGGCTGCTTCCACGGCATACTAAGAATTGTCGGAGTTTTTCTTTTCGATTGCTCGTGCAATTTCTTCTTCGGTGCGCTCTGTGTAGCGCATAGTTGTTCGAACGTCGCTATGCCCCAAAGCCTGCGCAACAAGGCGAATATCCTTTGAACTATCAAGCAGGCCGTGCGCAAAAGTATGTCTTAATCGATGCGGATGCAAATTCCCAAGCAAATCGACGTAGTTCTTTTGGGCACGTTTGCCGGTTTGGGCAATGATGCGCCAAACCGTCTTGGGCGACAGGCCAAAGCTGTCGGGGGCACTCAGCTGCGCCTGGTAAAAGCTGACAAACACAGGAAATGCACTACGTTGCACAGGCGAAAGTGCCTCGTACGCCGGAAACCTGCTTAACAATTCCTGTTCCCGAGCTATCAAGTATTCCCGCGTCGTATTCTGGAGGTCATTGGCCATGTACACATTTCTGAACTTGCGGCCTTTAGTTTTAACATTCTTCAGCCAATGCAGATCTTCGCTGATTTGCCCAATTAGTAGCAGCCTTACTTCATCGGCACGCAATCCCGTTGCTAACAGTATTTCGACTAAAAATTGATTGCGCTTCGCCACGAAGGGATCCGACTTGCCGGAGTTTTCCGGCTGGGCCGCCCAGTGTAGTGCTTCTATCTCATCAGCATCCAGGCCATGCGGCCTCGACACAGCTTGCACTGGCCCTCTGGCCTCGCGCGCAGGATTAATGAAGCCGTGAACTCGCTCGGCAAGGGTCCTGCCGAAGTGCTTCACCGTTGCCAGCCTCCGACCAACGGTCGAAGGAGCTTCGCCTAGGGCCAACCTGTGATCCACAAACGATTGAGTCTGCTGCAAGGTCCATTCGCCCACTAGAACATAATTGATACGCTCCGGACTCTGCGCGATGTGCTCCAGGAAATATTGCAAGTCGTAGCGTTTGGCTCGGGCAGTATGTCCTTCTCCGCTAGCATAGTAGCTAAGATAATTTTCAATGACGCCCCTGAGTCGCTCTCCGGCCAGTGCATCAGATAGAGAAGGGATCGATGCCGTGACGCGTTGATCTTCGCGAAGCAAAATCGGTGGAGCAGCCTGTTTGGTCGGTTTCTTTGTCACAATTAGTACTAAATTTATCAGTTGGGTTTATGCGCCACAATGCAATCTTTTTATCGCAGGATGGGTATTGTCCACTAATATCCTCGCAATCTGCAGCACCGTTGTGGTAATCTGTTAACGACAACAAGCACAACGAGCTTTAGATGGCAGCTGCTGCAAAACGAAAAAAGGATTTTAAGCTGCGAGAAGAGATCGTAGTCGAATTTGAACGCTACGCACCGCGCGGCAAGCAAACGGCAATCGTCGAAGACCTAATTAAATCTTGGATCGAACAGCAAAAGCAGCAGGAATGCGCTGACGCTATGCGCAAAGCCTACGAGCGCGACATTCAGACTGATGAGAAAGGAAAATAAATCGTCTCCGCTCACGTCGCGATTTGCGCCAAAACGCGGTTCTTTAATTTCTGTCACGGCTGATCTTTCCAGCACGTCAAACCTTGCGATTGTCGTCAGCAACGACGTCCAGAACGATGTTTCTGATTTTCTTACCGTTGTGCCGCTGCAGCGCAGAGTATCGCGTCTGCGTGCCCCGTTCGCTGTAGATCTCGGACGCAAGGATGGATTTCGTGAGTTGCATACGGTTCGCTGCGACTGGGTAACTCGCTTGCCACGTAGTCAGGTCGAAAGTATAGAACGGGCCGCTCTATCCAAGCGCATTACACTTCAGATTGAGGCTGCACTTTGCGTCGCGCTTGGATTGAAAACTGAGCAGTGGGACCAGCTGGACACTCGCCCTGTTGATAAGTCGTCTAAGACCGGCTCAAGCAGCTAAATCGGCCGTTTGCCCCTTGTTTTAACTAACTTAAATTTGTTAAGACCCCTGTAAGAATCCTGCAGAAAGGGGAGTTAAATTCGTTATGGGTGAAAACGAAAACCCAAAGGTGCGACTTGTGGCCAACCGCAGCCACGGCCAGCTCGAGCGAGCACTGGGGAATCTTATGGGCATGCAGTCCAGTGCCGTAAATGTTCGTGACGTCGAACTTCGCCCGGAGATTCCAAGCACCAATGTTGGACCTGACGAAGAGAATATCTCCGGACCAACATTGCTGCCGCTTCAGCAAATAGCCGAATCTGCAAAACCTCTGAGAGAAGAATTTAACCAGACTGGCCTTGAAGAGCTTGCTGCTTCGATTCGCACCAAGGGAGTCATCCAGCCAATTCTAGTTCGGCGAACATCCGCGGACGGCAAACTATTTCAACTGGTCGCTGGTGAGCGAAGGCTAAAGGCAGCTCAGCTTGCCTCGCTTGAGCAAATCCCAGCCATCGTCGGAGATTTCTCCGATCGTGAAGCTCTTGAGATCGCGCTTGTTGAAAATGCACAGCGCGAAGACCTTAACGCGATTGATGAAGCTGCGGCGCTGCAGCGGCTTTCTGAAGAGTTCAGTTTAAGCCACGGCGAAATTGCGGAAGCTTTGGGTAAGAGTAGAGCTGCGGTTGCGAACGCAGTTCGCCTACTTTCACTTGAACCGGAAATCATCAATCTAGTTCGCAAGAACGAGCTAAGCGCCGGCCACGCCCGCGCGCTACTGGGAATTAAAGATATCGAACTTCGAATCGAGTTGGCACTGCAAGCAGCAAGAGAAGGCTGGTCGGTAAGAATGGTCGAAGACGCGGTACGCCATATTTCCTCGCCCGTCGAGGACGAGGACGAATTAGCGCCAGAGGACTCGGACGAGACCGTTCAGATTGCCCGTTTAAAAGCCAAAGTTGAAAAACTGCTTGGCCTCGAAGTGGCTCTCAGCCTTGATAAGCAGGGTAGAAAGCGCCTGCAAATTACCTTTCCTAACGAAACCGCTTGGAAGCGTTTTGTTAGCAGGATTCGCGCTTAAGCTCGTGACGATGTTATAGCGTAAGCTGTTAAATTCATTCGGTCGCCACCCCTTGGTGACATCAAATTTCTGACAATATTGATTGGTTATCTGGATTTCTCTAGTATCCAACTATTGATTTGCCGCCAACCGACGCAGATAGCCTTCAAGGGGGGAATCTTGGCAGATAACGACCACAGATGTCTGGTGCTTGAACACTGGGAATACGGACGACGCATCGCCTCACAGAAGCTGCGTGCATGGGGGATGTATATGCCCGAAGACGAGCTGCGCAGCTTAGTCGGCCTAGCGCTGTGCGAAGCGGCTTCACGTTACGAGCCTAAGCGCGGAGCTAAGTTTCAGACATTCGCTTACTACCATCTCTTAGGAGCGCTTACGGATTCCATCGAACGCTCGCGACGACAGCAGGAGGTCAACTGCGAGCTCGACTTAATCGAAGCGGAATCAGCGCAAATTGAAGCATCAGACGAGGGTGCGGCAAGCAGTCCAGAGACGCTACTGCTCCACCTTGAAGCTAAGGAGAAAATCAACCAAGCCAGCGCTGGCCTTAACGCGATGCAGCGCCAAATAATTCAGAAATACTTTATCGAAGACGAACCTGTGCGCCACATCGCAGAGGAGCTTAACTGCTGCCACTCCCACGTCTCACGACTGAAAAACAAAGCGGTAACGTCTATGCGCAAGGCCTTCAGCGGCAAGCGTGAGCTGCGGCAGCTCTAGCACTAGGCTAGTGTGTGCGTTTCAAACGGATGGCGCAGGGGATTGCCGGGAGTAATATGCATAACACGATTGCGAAGCTCCATGATGATGCTGCAATTTGTTCCAGAAGCAGTAAATCCTGGATCGGGATCGGGCACGTACTCTCTGCAAATCGGCAGGCCCGCATTCTGCTTATCAAGCAAAATTGCCTTCATCGCCTCTGCATCGAATTTCGAATTCTGCAGCACAAGCTCTTCCATTCTCTGGCAGCGAGCCTTTGAACTGTCGGTAATATTTTCACGGATTGGAAGCTGCAAGTAGTGATTCGTGTGAAAGACAATATCTGATGGGGGAGCATAACGAGCTCTCTCTTCACCTGCCAACTCTAGACTGACAACATTGCCATTATCATCCGCAATCAGCATGTTACTCGCGGACTGAATCACATCGCTATCGACTGCCTCAAGTGCTTCTTCAAACGATTCGCTGTCGACGACGCGCCTGAGCATCACGTGAACCGGCACACCCGAAAGTGAGCTTGGGCAGGACAGGATGTTTAGGCAGACGCCGACACCGCAGCTGTTAAAACCAATTTTGCCAATAATTCCTGGCTCAGCCATCATTAACACCGCAGGTCGATCGTCTGGACGAAGCTCCAGTAGGAGCATCAGCGATTCGCACTTTTCTTCGAAGTCCCAATTCTGTCCTAGCACGGCCGAGGGGCGAAAATACAAAGAAGTACATTCATCGGCCAACTTTTCTCGAGCAACCTCGCGAAAAATCTCTGTTCGGGCATTCAACGCAAAAATTTTCCAGGACTCGAGACCGCTCCCCTCAGCAATCCCATAAATCTCTTCGGAGTATCTAGGTTCAAAAGCCGTAATCGACTCTTCAAACGCGTTAGCCCGACGCCGAATAAGCGTCTCATCACCGCCAAGAATCACCTTATAGACTTCCCAGCAGCGCCGAACTTTGTCGGCAAACAATGAGCCGTGGCCGTACCCAATTTCGCGGCTGCTTCCGCTAAGTCGGGCAAGGGGCATCATCTCGCGATTGAGTAAGATTTCCGCTGACATAGATTCCCACCTAAAAATTGCGAACTTCTGTGTATGCTGCTGGAAGCGCAGAAAAAACGCAACTGGAAAGGGACGATGACCCGCTCCCAAAAATTTTAGGGGAGACGGTAGAGATAGGGCTGGCTACGGAAGGAAAGCTCCATGAATACCAAGCGGGGAGCCTATCAGCACTGTCAGCCCGACTACGCACACCCAAGTTAGCAGCCAGAGCGATAGATTGCTGACAGAGATCGTTTTGTTCCTTTCGTTATTCATTGCTTCAACCTGTTGTTCGGACAACGTGACAACACCGAGGACCTGTGTTGCAACCCCAATTTCCCTGAGAGGATTATAACAGACGGATTGAGTGCTAAGCCAATATTGAGTTTGGAATGGGCGTTCAGCAGTGCAAAGCTGGACGAATCTGAAAAGAATGGGCCGCTGCAGTTAGTTACATCCCAAGGCCAAATGCCTGCGCGCGAGTTGCGATGTGCGCATAAGCTTCCTCGAGAGTCCGTTCTACGTCAGAAGTGAGCGAACCCAGCGGAAGTGCATCAAGCCGACGCAGTAAAGCGGCAGGAAGCTCATCTGCTCGAATCCTGTAGCTAAGGTCGTCCAGCGACTCACCGAGCTCCCAGTAAGCCGATGACAACTCAGAATTCCAGCGCATATTTGAATCACGCAGCGAAGGAATCAACTGCTCAGCTCCGACGCTTTCTGGGGAAGTACCTTTGAGCACCCTGTGCTCGCGCAATCGATAAAGAAACTGTTCCTTACCTAAGCCCCTAAGCAGAAAGAGTGCAAGCGGATCTCGCTCCAACGCTTCTATTGTCGCCGCAGCCGCGGCTGCGCTGTACTGGCTGATTTTTTGACTGCCGTCGGTTTCGATTGAGATGTCTTCGCTCGTTGGGAAAATGTTCACGTTAAGCTCCTCACAACGCTCGGCGAACTCCTTAGGTAAATCTCCAGCAAGTATACGAGCCAAAAACAAAGCCTGCGAAGAAACCAGCGAAAACACCGCATCCCAAGCATGCTCGTCCAGCTCACTCACAGCTATCTTAACTCTAATCGGACGGCGTTCGTCATCGAAAACTCGTGCTGTTACTAAACATGGAGTAATCAAAAAATCGAGACTTCGACGTTTGCGCAGATAGTCTTCGCCTTGCTCAAAAACATGCTCCAGCCCGCGTGCATAAAATGCTTGAACCCAGCGCTCAGACCACCACTTGCTTCGATTAATTTTATCCATCGAATGCCCTCGCTCCCCAATCAGCCCGCGTTCAACTCGAGCAGCTGGCGCAGCTCGTTGGTGGACAATTGCGTAACGTCGCTCCTAGTGCTTGCGACAATCTTATCGGCTAAGTCGCGCTTATGGGCGAGAAGCTCTGCAATTCGCTCCTCAAGCGTGCCCCTGCAAAGAAAACTTCTAACCTGAACATTTTTGCGCTGGCCAATTCTAAATGCACGATCTGTCGCCTGCTCGTGAACAGCTGGATTCCACCACTGGTCAAAATGAATAATCTGATTGGCCGCAGTCAGGTTTAACCCCAGTCCTCCAACTTTCAGTGAAAGAACAAAAACACGCGGTCCTTTCTCGCTCTGAAAATAGTCCACGTATTTCTGCCGGGTCTGCTGCGGAGTTCCGCCGTACATGAACAGCACTTCCTCTCCGAAACGCTCTTGTAAATGCTCCTTGAGTAGGCTTCCCATTTGAGCATACTGAGTAAATACCAAGGCGCGATCGCCTTCGGCCAAAATTACTTCCAGTATTTCCTCCAGCCGAGAGAGCTTGCCCGAACGTCCGGCGATTTGGCTGTCGTCTTTAAGCAGCAGCCGTGGGTGATCGCAAACTTGCTTCAACTTTGTAATAGTCGACAGCACCAAACCCTTGCGCTTAATTCCAGCACTGCGATCTACTTGGGGCAGCATGTCGTCGACCACTCGCTGATAAAGCGCAGCCTGCTCTTCCGTCAGTGGCGTATATTCCTCCATCTCGATCTTTTCGGGCAGGTCATCGATTACTGATTTGTCGCTTTTCATCCGCCGCAGAACAAACGGTCGCACAACTTTTGAAAGCCGGTCGGCAGCGTCATTGTCGCGGTAGCGCTCAATCGGATAAGCAAAGCGGCTGCGAAACTCAGCAATCGTTCCCAAATAACCTGGATTGAGGACATCAAAGATCGACCAAAGCTCTTCTAAGTGGTTCTCAAGTGGGGTCCCGGTCAACGCGACGCGATGGCAAAAGCCGCCTTCCTCACGAGAAAGCTGCTCGTGCACGATTCGTCTAATTGATTTGGTTTGTTTGGTATTTAGGTTCTTAATGTTCTGCGCTTCATCAAGAGCGATCCGCCCCCAATCCTTCGCCCGAAACAAGGGCTCGTCACGATATGCCAAATTGTAGGTTGTAATCACTACGTCAATATCATCAACCTTGTCTCGAAACTCCTCGCCGGTCATTCTCGCACTGCCGTGATGAACGTAGATTTTCAAGCGCGGCCCGAAGCGTGAAATCTCGCGCTGCCAGTTTTCGATGATCGACATGGGCACAATAAGCAGAGTGGGAAGCACTCGCTCCTCTGCCTGAGCAGCCTCGCGCTCGCTTAGTAACAGCGCAATAAACTGGATCGTCTTACCTAGGCCCATATCATCGGCAAGACAACCGCCGCAGCCGATCCCGGTCAAAAACGAAAGCCACGAAAGACCTTCGCGTTGGTAGCGGCGCAGTTCTCCATGAAACGACTCTGGCACCGGAATTTCTGGGATAGTACTAACGTCGGCATCGAGCAAACGCTGCACCCAGCCAGTTGCCTCAAAAGAAACTACCGGCAGTCCGTCGGGATCGGCACTCATGGACAACCCAAGGCGAAGAGCATCAATTAACTTCAAACGTGAAGTTTCCTGCTGACTCTCCAGAAAAGACAGCGTCGCGTCCACATCTGCGCCTCGCAGTTCAACCCAGGCACCACCGATATTAACCAGCGGCGACTTTTGTGAAACGATTCCCTTGAACTGCTCAGCGGTCAGCTTGGAATCACCAACTGAAATCTGCCAGGAGAAATCAACCAATCGGTTCAAGCCCAGTAGAGAAGGTCGAGATGACTGGGCAAACTCCTCCGCCGAGTCAATTTGCAAACTTAAGCCGACCTCTCGTGTGCTCGACTGCCACCACTGAGGAATGACTATGCCAAAGCCCTCGGCCTCAAGCAGCGGCATCTCATCGCGAAGAAAGCGGTACGCCTCGTCGGTAGTCAGCCAAGCCTTGGCGGGAAAAGGCTGTTCGAGCGAACGCCGAACTGCTGCGCTAATCATACTCGCTTTGCCTAGATCCTTAAGAAGTTGTTCCTCGATTTGCTGCAAAGTGAACTCGGAGAAACGAAGAAATCCCAGGTCGCCATCCCAGACCGCAGACGCAGCAACCGACTGACCCTGAACATCACCCGCATCCAGACTGTATTCGAGCTGCCATGCCGCACCGTCACTCGCATTTTCGGGAGAGGTGAGCACGAAACGCAGGCGCATGGTTTGCGGAGTCTCGGGCATGACCGGCCCGGCCCAACGGCGCATCCGCTGATGAAATTTAGCGGCGTCGTAACCATCAAGCATCAGGCGACTATCCTCCCGGCTCAGCGATGAAACCCACTCGCGCACGCTTGAATCGCCTAGCCTTTCGCTAGGCGGCGGAAGGGCTGCGTCGATCGGATTTCTGCGGAGGAATGCTCGAATCAACGCGTCGCCGCAATATGCCAGGAAGGAGTCGATTAAGGCTCTTGGCATCAGCGTAGGAGCGCCGGCAATCGAACCGCAAATCGGCGGAATTGACTGTGAAAGCTTGATCAGTCGAGAATCATCTTCGCTGCGCATCGCCACAACTTGCCAGAAGCCGCAGTACGACCCGTTGCGCGACTGAACCGTAGGAAGAAAACTACCGCGGCTCAGCAGCTCCAGCAAAAGCTTCGTAACTTCCCGCCAAAAGTTCAGCGAATCATCAAGCAAAATTCCACTTAATGCCTCACTGGGAAGAGACGACAAAAATCCAATAGCTGGAGTCGCATCCAGCACCAGAGCAGGAACGATGAATGTGCGCTGTGCACGCTCTTCGCCGCGCTCAATGTCACGCGCAGCGAGCAGTCGTTTGGACGATAAAGGGCCTCGATCATCCGCCGGCAGGATTATTTCGATCTGCCGACGCTCGTCCGGCTCAAACTCCATCCGATCGAGATCGTCAACTAATTGAGCTTCCGACGCAGCAAACGGATGCGCAACTCCTCCTGCACACTCCGCACCACTGCGCCACCACTCTGAAAATATACTGCCGCTCTCAGCCCACAGAACGAGCTGCGAACTGCGGTTATCCCAAGCGGCCTGCCAAACTCTCATATAACTCGTAAGAATATTTGAAGGTGAGCCAGCGACAACCCATAGCACTTATATCCAGCATAAAAAAGTGACCATATCCTAAAAATGAAATGAAACTCGAAAGATCTGCGGAAAGATTCCACGTAGTTGCTGTTGTTTTTCTAGTGCACGCGGTACGTAAATACGCTAATTGTTGATAGGTAAACTGTTCTTTACGGGGTCACGTGTCTACTAATCCAAAGCAGCAGACCATCGGTCCACAGACAGCAGGCAGTCGCCCATCGGCCAAGAAGGACTGGTTGTCGCTTTCCTGGCTGTATCCCGAAGCCTTCGGAACACCCGAACTCGTAACTAGTTACAATGCTGTGCTGGTTCGCGGACAATCCGAAGAATACAAGTTTATTGTTCCGTCAGAGAACGCCGCGGTTCAGCCGAAGAGCAGTGCTTTCGATCGCTGGCTTGAAGCCTGCGAAGAAGTTGCCGACCACCGGCTCTGCGCACCCGGCCTCTACAAGGGCGTTCGTGCACTCAGCTGGTCAGACGGTGAGCCGCTTTGGCTTCACGAAGAACCAAGCATGGAGTTTGAGCCTCCTGCTGGCAATCTCCTGCCGAGCATTAGCGATATTGCGATTGTTAGAGCACGCCTGCGCTCGGAATTTCTTTTGGAGAACCTGCTTCGAAAGGAAGAGGCGGAATCGGAGGACCTGTCCGCCAGGGTCGCCCGTTCACTGGTAGGATTTCATCGTTCCAGCCAAGTCGCAGCTCCAATCGACCAGCAGCGCGCAGTGCACGCCGGGGAAAAGCTCAAGAATGAAAGTCGTGCCAACTGCAGAAATTTGCTGGCGCAAACGGCACCAGGCAGCATTCTCGAATTTGTGTGCCAGGAATTAATGTCACATTTGCAACGTTTTTTCTCTAGCCGTTATGGCGCGCTAGGCAGCGCTGCAAAACAGGGAGCTGTAATCGATTGCCATGGGGCACTCGAAATGGGCAACATCGCCTTCGATCCCTTTGTATCCCCCTGCGCAAGACCTATGTTTTTCGGAAGACCCGGTAGGCTGGACAACGCACGAATCAATTACACAATTTCTGACGTGGCATCGCTGTACCTGGATATGTCAGCGTGCGGATTTAATCGCTGTGCACGAGTTCTGCTGCAGGAATACTTCGATCGTGCCCCGGAAACGAAAGACAGTGATTTACTTCGCTCGCTGATCGTTTGGAGCGCCATTCGCAGGTCGAGCCAAATTGCGGACGAGTGCAGTCTTGAGCCGTGCGACGAGCAGGAAAGAGTTACTTCGCTGTTAGCTACCGCCTATAGAATTCTGCTCGAGTTGGCCGGACCTCGCATTATTCTGATTGCCGGGGTCGACGCGGAACAGGAAATCTTAACTCAGTCGGTAGCAGAGCTCACAAACGCAGACATCGTCCATATCGCTGGCAAGCCCAGCGAGCACTCATCTCAGCTCGACTCCGCCCAACTGACTGCGAGAAGCTTGTTCCGACAGGAGCGACCGTTGGTTCTTTCAGCGTCCACACTTTCAAGACCACTCCTTGAGTTTTCAATTGGCATGGGGCGACTCCACTCTCTGGCCGCAACAAACATTCTGCTGAATAAGCAAATTGCTGATCGGAGCAGCGAGGAAAACGAACACTGGCGCAGCTTTGCCGCAAGCAGCGTTGTAGAACTTGAAGCTTCGCTCCCACTGCCAGAAATGTGCCGCGAAATATTGTACACAATTCGCCATCAATAGACCTTCGCTTGACTTATTACGTCGGAAATAGGGGGCACCCACAGTAATAAACATACGCGCAGCGTGGGTTTTGCGTTTGCAAGTCTATCAAAGGTTTGTCATAGCATTTAGTTACGAATTGCACTCAGGATGCAGTTCCGGGATAGATCCAAATGCCTAACGGAGGAGAGGTCGGTATGAAAAGTCTTGTATCGTCAGTACGCACAAGACGTCTGGCGAACGACGAGCGCGGACAGGGTTTAGCGGAATACATTATTATCGTTATTCTCGTCGCAATTATCGTTCTAGTTGCAGTACGTTTCTTCGGTGAAAGTGTTTTCAACCAGTTCGAAAACGCAACCAACGAGATCGACACGCTTCAGAGCGGCGGCGAATAAGCCGGATCTTAGAGCGCAAGTTAGGGAGCCCTTGGCCGCTGTTGTCCGGGGCTCCCCAGCGTTTTGATGAAGACGTGCGGAGAAATCTTAAGCAGCGATTAGACGACTGTCGCGGTCAGGGTTTAGCTGAATACATTATTGTAGCTATTCTCGTCGCGATAATTCTTATCGTAGCCGTCCGTTATTTTGGTTCAAGCGTTAGCAATCAGTTTGAATCAGCAACTAGTGAGATTTCTTCGCTCGACAAAGGCAGTAGTTCGACCGAAGCAAGTTCCGCCGACGACTCAAGCGACGCTGGCAAGTCAGGCGCTGCGAGACGTTATAGCGGACAGGGCGGCGACGAATACGATGAATCGTCCGCTCGGTCCAAGAGCTCGCAGAGTTCCGCAAGTTCTGGCGCCAAAAGCGGCGGCGCTGGA
>JAGRAN010000130.1:0-5317 GCA_020434585.1 Bdellovibrionales bacterium | reverse complement strand
TGGGGCTAGTAATTGTTGCAGCCGGTATTGGTATCGCCATGCACTTTGGTAAAGACCGAAAGAAAGGCAAAAAAAAGGAAGACAAGAAAAAGACCAAGAAGGGGAAGCGAAACCCGTTTTCCCGCTCCAAAGATTCCGATGGGCAGGCCATGGTCGAGTTCCTGTTCGTGGCCATCACATTCCTGTTTACAATATTAGGTGTAATCCAGCTTGCGATGTGTCTTAACGCATACGCTCTAGTTCGATATGCAGCCTACAACGCTGCACGCGCAGCTGTCGTCCACGGCGCGGACGAAGACAAAATGCTGGAAGCTGCTCGTGTCTCGCTTCTTGCAGTTTTTCCTCGTCACGGAAGAGCCGACACTGGGCTGGGCATGACTCAAAACTACATTGCCGCTCTGGCCACAGATGAATTGCCAATCTTCTCCTATTACTTGGAGCCGATCACCGAAGTAAGCATCGTCGACAATTTTAACGCGAGCGGCGTCATCACCTTTGATGATCCCGAGGACTTCGATAAGGCCTTCTTAACCGTGCAGGTCGTGCACCGCTACGAGCTGGTCATTCCCCTGGTAAATCGAATTATCTTTTTTATTTACAAACTCTGGCGCGAAGAAGGAGGACGCTCGGGAAGGGACCTGCTGCAAGCCTCGGCAGAAACTGACAGGCTGCGTCGCACCGGTGATTTTCAGAACATAGAATACCGCATCCCATTAGTCGCGCACTATACGATGCGGCTGCACACAGACTACGAGGCCGGATAGATGAGATCCCTTATCCGACTTAAATCTCGAGCACGTCAGTGTGAACGTGGTCAGGTCCTGGTTATCGGACTCTTTGTTGTCGTTGGGTTGACGATGGTAGCTCTGACCGTAGCTAACGTCGGCATGATGGTAGCTGAAAAGATCCACCTTCAGGATGCCGTCGATGCCGCTGCGTATTCCGCTGCGGTCGTCGAAGCGCGCTATATGAACCTGAGCGCCTATGTAAACCGCGCAATGGTTGCCAACTACAACTCAATGGCTTTCAACACAGCCGTTTGGGCACTGCTCGATGCAGACGATCATGGATTAGCGCTGATTGCGATGATTCTGTACTTAGCTTCGATTGTTTTGACGATCATTGGCTACGGATCCACCATCGACAGCGTTGCTGATGCGGTGCACGCAGTCCACAAAGTCGCGCACACGATGAATCACTATGCGAATGAGTTTTTCGCTCAAGACGAAAATGACCTCAACCAGTACATCGAGATGTACAACGTTAACATTTTAACAATGTACCAAGGCATGCTTTATGCGGCGATGCAGTCCTCGCGGTTTGAGGTAATCGATCAAGTCGCAAAGAAAATGGACAAAGAGATTGTCACCACAACTGTTCTCGGCTTGGGCGCGGAAGCCGTAAGTTACGACGAACTGGCTAAAGCCGTCGACTGGGTGATTAAGGATCCCGACGAACTGGACAGCCCGTTTGATACTTTTCAGGATCGCTTTAACAAAATGGCAGGCGAAGACTCGGAGACAGATGACCATGAGTATCTTCTGGCTGCGGTAACAGAAGCCAGCCTGGACAAGTTCACTGCCGGACGCGACCGTGACGGAGATTTTGATCAGCTGCGCCGCATGCCGAACATCAGCAACATCTTTCCGGCCTCAGGCACGATTGAAACGATTATCGAAGTCGCCTGCGAAATCCTGACTTTAAGCCTGGGTGACTGCGATGCAGATGTAAATCTGAGTATCGGTGCTTCAATGCGAGACAGTCAGGAAGACCGGGCCAATCAGGGCCACGTCCCGTTCATTGCCCGACGCAGATACCGCGAAGTGAACCTATTTGGAATCGACTTCCAGTTTAATATTCAGATATCTGATGCAATAGAATTTGACCTCGGCGATATCGGTGGATTCTCTGGAGCCCAAGGCCACACTAGTGCGGAGAAGAAGGCCGACGTAGCCAACCGAGCCAACTTGATCGACATTCTCGACGACTTCGATTTTGGCCGGGCCTTTCAGTGCATACTTACCGGGTGCAGTTTAAACGAGGCCAATATCACCGCCGCTGAGTTGATGGGGGTTATTCCGCCGATAGTAGTCGACGATCACTGGGACGGCTCCTTTGACGATTTATATCCGGATAATTTTCTTGAGATTTATCCGCCGGGTGGAGGACAGGCCGCTGGAATCGAGTACGCGATTAAGGTTTACACCGACGGGGCCGAAGACGGTGTGCCCAAATACGACTGGCAGGTTGACCTGCCTAACGTTGGCTTCCCGCACTACCACTACGACATTTCGATTGGCCAGGAGCGGCCGGACGGCAACTCGCGCTCGACAAACAACAACCGTCTATCCGGACCGTCCATTGCGGTGGTCGGGGTCAAGGCAGGCAGTGACGTAAACAGCATTCGCGGTCTCGGCACTGAGCGTTATCCAGACGGCATTGGCAACGCTTACTCGCTTACGGCAATCGCCCGGTCACAGGTTTATTACTTAAAGAATCCGAATCGGCCGGACGAAAAGCCGAGTTTGTTTAATCCACATTGGGTCGCACGCTTGGCGCCGCTCGACGAAGATGATGTTCCTGTGCTGCTGCGTAAGGGTCTGCCCTTCGTAGCTGGCACTGGAATCACCATTCCGCCGACGCACTAGGAGCATGATGGGAAGAAGCAGCTCAATCAAGTTCTTGCACCGCTCGCGTAACTGCAAAGGGCAGGCAATGACCGAGTTTGTCATTCTGCTAATTGTAATCATGACGCTTTGCGCAGGCATGCTGTACACAAGCAGACTGCTAACATTTCAATATTGGGCGCAGCAGGAAGCCCGCTTGATTGCGTTTGAACAAACTTGGCACGCTCACTCTGCGTATGCCGATCCATATCACGATCCAATTAACAATCTAGATAACGGATCAACCTACCGACGACCGAAAGCGGTTGAAAGAATACAAGACGACGCGACTAAAGAAGTTACCGACGACGGTGACATCGCAGATCTGACTGGCTTTTGGGCCAAGTTGAATTTGTTTGACTTCAAATCGGCCGACGACAAGGCAGTTTCAACTCCGCAGACGATGTTAGCTAAGCGCGCTCAGACTATCTGGTCGCGTAAAACAGACGAATGGTTTGATGGAGAATTTTCGCTGGTCAGCACAGCCTTCGCGAGTCAGGGAGTCTTCGGTCCTGGTGCTCGAGGAGGAGACAGTGTTTTAGACGACGATTTGCCGCCAAAAATTAAACAGGTAATCGAGCGCAACGAAAAGCTCGAGCGTGGCATGCAGCGAATCCTCGAGATGCGCGGCTTCGGCGACAAGCTGTGCGGAATGATGGACAGCCTGCTCGACCGCCGGGGCTATCCTCAGGCAGCCCGGCAATTTAGCGCGTCGGACTGTGGTAAGCGCTATAATCGCGATTTCGGAATGCACCTCGCACACAATGTAGATTTCAGAAACTTGTTTCAAGAATACAGCTATGAGCTAGGCGACGGGTTTGGGGAGCGTGAAGCTCTGGAAATTGTTCTGGAGGCGGAAGTCGCTGGACAATATTACTCCTTCTTTGACACGACAGTAAAAGCCGCAATGCTCGGAGCAATCCCTTACATCGTCGCGCAGCGGCTCGACTATGATTTCATAGAAGACGGTGATTACGTAGTTGGCTTGATTACCGACGCCAGATACATGGGTTCCTCAGTCGCTGTTGCGTCAATCGTTGGTGACCTCGGCGCACTGTCCGTGATGCCACCGTTTGACAATGCAGACGACGAGAAAGACTTCGAAGACGCACTTAATGAAGTCCTGCACCATGATGCCGCGGACTTTTTCGGCGGCTTTGTTCCCGGTGTCGATAATGGTTTTTTCCTCAATCCCACCTATCTCCCGGTACCGCCTTACTTCGGACAGATTGCGGGTAGTCTTCAGAGCGGTCTGATGATCAACGTTCTCTCGAACGAAGACGGCGGATTCTTATCGGTGGGCGAGGATTTGACCGATACGCTAGTTAACGAATCTAACAAGGAAGCCATCGTAGAGTATCCTGCACAGAAAGGTCTGTTCCCAGCTGCAATAAAGCGCTGGGGCGGCAACAAAACCCTTCGCGCAAAATTCTACCTCGTCACCCAGCCCTGGCACATCACTCGACGCGAAGGACCTTTTGGAGACTTCCGCGATAAGGGCGGACAGTTCGATGAATACGATGAAGAGACGGAAGAAGCTGTGCTGCGCCGCCGTGTGGGCGGCCTGTGGCTGCTGCCATCCGACATTACCGCAATGCTTCAGCCGATTACCGATCTGCTCCCGGGAGAGCTGGGTGGTGTAGTCAGTGCGTTTGAGGGCGTTGGCGGATTCCTAGAAGAGATTATCACGTTCGTTAAGAACAACCCGCTTAATGATATTTTGAACTTCTTGCACGACCTTCCGGGGATTGGCGCAATCGTACCGACCTTCCCAGAATGGCCCTCAGTTCGACCCGGCGCGTATCCTGGTTCTGAAGAACTCACCGGAAATGACGGCGAAGGCAGCGATCAGCTAATGGGTGAAAACCGCAGTTTTAACGATTACGTAAAAGAACAAGAAGATAACGATCCGGATCCAGATCCGGAGTTTAATTAGTTGTGGTTGGCTAGAGATGACAGGGCTCACGCTTAAAGATTCGACGAACAAAAGGCTGCTCCCCGGCAGTTTGTGGTTTCATGCCGCAGTCGGTGCGTTTGTTATCGTTTCTTCGTTCGTTTACGGGCTCGTTCACGGTCTCAGCAAACAGGCAGAGCTGGCAAATGCTGCGCGTTCACCTGAGCAGATGTATCCCGCTCTTAGCAGCGGTAGTCCCACAAACTGGCCGCTCGATTACCCGCTGCCCCGAGGCATCAAGGTAGTGCCGATGGGCGACCGCATCGCCATTAACGGCAAGAGCGCCGACATTGTGTCTTTTACAACCGACAAATCCGTTAGGCGTATTGTCGGCGAGCAAATGGATCTATGGACAGATGCAGGACTTAAGGCGATTGCAGCGAAGGGCCCAGCCCGAGCAACTGCAATTGCGTTCGACACACTCTCCGGCAAGAAACTGACAATGACCGCCTGGCTAGTTCCGCAGAAACTTCGCGGCCAAATTTCTTCGGGCCATCCCGTGCAGGGAATCGTGGCAATTCACCACGGGGTATTCGAAGGCATGGCGGACCCGGAAGAAACCGATGGGGAGATTCCTGGCGTCCCTGTAATGGACGGAAGTGATAAAGGTGCTGTATTTAGTTCGTTAGATCGAGGGGGGCGCAGCTACACAGCGGTCTACACCAACCCAGGCTCTGTGCGAGAGAATTTGCTCTAT
>JAGRAN010000001.1 GCA_020434585.1 Bdellovibrionales bacterium | reverse complement strand
GATGCGGGTTACCCCTCGTTCCGCCAACCTCGACCCGTGTGGGTCTCGGTGGCTCGCGCCTCGTGTCCTTCCCTTGGAAGGCGACGTGCCGGCACTGCCGGCCCGCTTGCGGGTCGGGAGCTCAGGTGGTTAGAGCGCACGCCTGATAAGCGTGAGGTCGGAAGTTCAAGTCTTCCCAGGCCCACCAAAGTTGTCTTAAATTACTTATCTCCCTTGGGGCTGTAGCTCAGCTGGGAGAGCGCTGCCCTTGCAAGGCAGAGGTCACCGGTTCGATCCCGGTCAGCTCCACCACTTTTAACATGGAACACCGTTCTAGCCGTCCGCGGCTTGCAACGTGCTGTTTCCTCTGTTAGGAATTCCACCTCTAATTCATCTGCAAATCGGATCTTTCAATCTCCTGCGCTGGTAGTAGGCGTTTAACTTGCTGTCAGGTGCGGTCCAGCACCCGACAGCATTGGGCAACCAGGGTTTTCCCTTTGGTTATCTTTTGCTGCCGACCCTTACCGGGAAGCCTCGCTTCGGCCTGGCTTCATGTCCAGAGGGAACGATGTAGTCGTAGCATCACCCTCTTTCCACTGTCCCCGTTTAGACTGGGAGTACACCATGACGACAACCGTAGAGGCTCCGGCGCCTCGTAAAACTCGCTGGAAGGACGTCACGACGACTCGACTGAAGCGTCGTGCCACGCTCGCTCAGGTTCGGCGCATCGCAGCAGACTTCGGCTTCGACCCCGACGAGATCATCGACGCCGGGGGGAGGTACTTCATCCCGAACGCGCTGATCACGCAGGAGATCAACGACGCTCTGCGCGCTTCGCGCGCCGAACGCGCTCGTCGAATCGGTCGTTCCGTCGTCGCCAAGCACGCCGAGACCATGGAGGCCACCGGATGGGTGTTCAACATGAACAGTCCGGTGCTCATCGATACCAACGGCGAAGCCGTCGGCGGTGGTCACCGACTGGAGGCCGCTGCGCAAGTCGGCGTCGCGATTCGCATGCCGGTGGAGTTCGATGTCGATGACAGCGTGCTGAGCACGACTGACATCAACAAGCGGGCGACGCTGGCCGAACTGCTGGCCTACGCCGCCGAGGAGTACGCCGACGATCCGCGCTTCGTCGACATCACGCTCTCGTGCGTGGCGGGCTTCGGTCGGAGACAGAACGTCGCCCCCGATGCCGCCGAGGCGCTCGTCGGGGAGAACTTCGACGCGATGCTCTGGCTGACGACCACGCTCGACGGTGCGCTCGACGAGCTGGGCCTCAAGCGGGTTCCGAAGGTGACGATCAACTCGGTGCTGGCCGCCTTCGCGATGGCCTGGCACTACACCGCGGCAACCACGGTCAAGCGGACGCTGGCGCCGGGTCTTCGCGCTCTCGTCAAGGGTGAGGCTCGGGGCGGCAAGAGCGGCAACTTCGCTGCTATGCTGTACCTGCGCGACGTTCTCGCCGACGGTGGTCTGACCGCGGGTGAGGCCTTCGCTATCACTGCCGGTGCCATCGAGATGATGCTCGACGGACGCAAGCCGCGCGGCGTCGACGCACTCGTCTACCCCGACACCAACCCCTACCCGTGGGTCGAGGCGGACGAAGACGAAGACGACGAGTGAGCTCGATGCACTGAGCTGAGGCCCCGCCCCTAATGTGAAGCCTTAGGGTTTCCGTTGAGGGGCGGGGTAGTTGTCGGCGAAAGAGGATTTCGCCACATTGGTTCTGCTTGCCCAAGCTGATCCAAATTTATGGGACTAAGCCCACTGTTTTGATTACGTAATGGACCGTAAGTCGCTTAATTTAAAGAGCTAAGCTCACGTCCCCGGGTTGTGCCCGCATAATACGTTAAAAGAGGGTTCAATTTATTCGGTTGTTGAGAGGGTCACATCATGAAGTTGAGTTGTCCGCACGGGGCGGGCTTGTTTCTATTTTTTCTTTCCATATTCTGCTTCACCCCCGTTGCCGAGGCTCAGCAGGACGCAGCGCTTGGTATGTCGGTCCTTGAAATAGACGAGGGGCTGATTGACGAGATCGCCGAGGCTTTAGCTCGAGTCTGCGGGGATGATGGCTGCACTTACGACGAGCTGCGTAGTTATTTGCGTGCGATGCGAGACCGTCAGGCGCTTTTAAGCAATGAGCGATTCATTTTAAATTATCTTTTAAACGAAAACGCATTTGGCGGATTTGCAAAAAATCGCCTGACATTCATGTTCAAGCTGCTCGAGCTGCTAGCAGCGATCGCTGATGTTGAAAATTTATCGGACGAGGAGCTTAGTCGGCTCGGTAAGGATGGCGTGATAAGGCTCATTCAACGCGGTATCGATGGACGAATAACGCTGGAGGAGTTGAGCGAAGATATCGGGGAGAACGAACCAGTAACAGAATCTATGAGCATTCTACTTCAAGGCAACAGCGGGTCAGCAGCTGATAAGTTTCAAATCGAGTTTTAAAGGGGGATTGCTGATAAATTTTAAGCAAAATCCTTGAATTCTTTCTTTTTCCCTCCATTTTGGTATCGTTCTTAAGTCTGGAAGCTGGGTAGCATGGAGGTGTTCATATGACTTTTATAGCTGTGGCAGCGCTGTTGTTATCTATGTTAGCGGTTGGTTTGGCCGCTTGGGGTCTCCTTGCGACTAAGGCTAGCCGCGGAGTGGAAGCGAAGCATGGGGTTCTGCTCAGCTTCGCAAAAGCAAACCTAGCGAATATCGAACTCAGTCATATCTATGCCGAACTCGAAACCATGCGGCTTCGAGAGATTCCTAGCTACGAAGAGCAGTTTCGCGTGCTAAAAGTGCAGTCCGCTGAATTCGCCCAGGAGCTTTCTGCATTGTTTGATCAAGTGAACGCAGAAACCTCAATTGACGAGCTGAACGAGCTTGCGCTCGAAGCGAGAAAGCTCGCAGAGCGCAGTGTGCACTTGCGCGAGCAGACTCGTTTGATGCGCGACGCCGCTAAGAAAGAGCTATATCGCTCTTACAGCGTCTCATTCCAATCACATCGGCAAAACGCCTAGGCTATCGTCGTAAACGTCGCGCTCGCAACAACTGCTGCGCCTACTGATGCGGCTTCGCCGTCGACGTCGACTGAGGAAGCTCCGACAGTATCTTCAGCAGCCTTTTTCTTAGCTTCATCGACGACTTCTTTTACGTCTACGCGGATTTCTCCGTTTCGAAGAGCGTTTAGCGCCGCGCGAATATGCGGACTAACTTTCTCCGGAGGCAAACCGTAATACTTTGCTATTTCGCGATCCGACCTGCCCCCAAGCTTCAAAGTTGCGATGCGTGGGTATTCCTTGCGCGTGATGAACGTCTTGCTAGCGGCCGCCTCTTTCTTTTTCTTTGCCAAGCGTTTTAATGATTCGCCGAGGCCGGCAATTAGCTGGTTTCGAACATCTTGCGGTGGTTTGAAGTCGGTAGAGGGTGGTGTCTTCTGCGCGCCGAGAAGCGGCACGCGAGGTACTTCTACTGCTTTCACAACGGTACATCCTTTTACACTGCAAACATCCTTGTAGAAGTTTAAGTCGACAGAAGTTGGGTGGCGGCTTAAGTCGAAAATCTAGTTCCGTAAGTTGCTGGGAGAGCTAGAGATCTCGTGTGGGAAAAGGGTCGACGGCCTGCGCGGTGCGAAAAATTTCGACCGCCGACCAAGCAAGGTGTTGGACGCCTTGCGGTTTGCCAGTGACGCGATCGAGCTGCTCTGGAGCAGGTGCTTCCGCGGTTAAAAATGATGTCACTCGTTGGAATTGGTCTTTCGCATGTAGTTGAAGAGCTGCGACTATCTCTTCGCGGTCGTGCGTATCGATCTCTAGATGTTGCAGTAAGCGTTCGCCTGCACCGCGGTCCCAAACGAAAGTGGGGGAATGCTCAATATCAGCTGCGAGCACAAGTAAGAAACGAGAACGCCAAAGGGAGGCAATCACCCAAGGATTTCCGTTTGTAAAAATGAACTGAGAATATGGATTGCCGTTGTACGGGTCGAGTGGGTAGCGCCCCCAGAGTACAGTTTTTTGTGGAGATGCGTGGTTTACTGGGTACTCTTTGCTGAAAGCTTCATCAAGGGCGATAAAGGCGTCAAACAGGGAGTCGTAGCCGCGAAGTGAATTAAGCGCAACTGCTCGGCTCGAGTCATGCATGTTCACAAACGCGCCGAATAGAGAGGAGTCAAGCAGCTTTGGCTTGGTTCGGTGAATCTTTCTACGCATTGCGTCTGTAGCCAGGCCATAGTGGGCGAGCGGGTGGCGGTAGGGGGAGCGGCGCCGCATTGTTGATATGGCGCTTTCTAAATCAGATTCAATTTTTCGGGTGTTCTTTTTTGCCGCCAGCGCCTGTGTGCTGGGTGCGTGCAGTCCGATTAAGGCGTCGAGCTGCATCAGCAAGGTGAAGAGGTGCGCCTCGGCGTCTACTTCTTCCCATAAATCCCGGCCCTCAGACTTGTAAGCAGCGTTCAGGGCATCGATAAGCAGGGAAAGCTGGTCCTCTCGGTCGCTGCCGGGGCTTTGGCGAAAAAATTCGATTAGATGTGCCGGCCCATCGTGCTGCAAGCTCCAGGCTGGATCCTCACCGGCCGACTGTGGCCACGGCATAAGCTGATACTTTTC
>JAGRAN010000129.1 GCA_020434585.1 Bdellovibrionales bacterium | reverse complement strand
CCGCTGATATCTCGGTCGTATTTCGCTATATAGTTTCTAACTCGGCGGTGAAACTTGCGGCCTTCGCTTTTGACCCAGCTGCGAATTTGCGGGAGGCGGCTAAGGACCACATTATCGTATTCCGTGCGAATATGGAGATTTGGACTTTCTTGCTTGGCATCTTTGTTTTGCAAGACTGCATCCAGCAAAGTCTGCATGTCTTTCGCCAGCGTCTCGATAACAACTGCAGAGTCCTTTGTAACGCGGTGGGTTGCTCGTTTTAGGCGAATTCCTCGGCTGGTATACTGCACGGCTCCGGTTCGCTCCATTTCAAATAGGGCACTGGCAACACCGACACTCTTACTCACGCTCTCAACGAGATCGGCAAATTCACTTTCATCACCTTTATATGAAAGTACCCGAGGTCGTCCGTCAGAAGTGGTAAAATCAGGGTCCGCTTCCCATTTTCCGATGATGCGCGGCACAACGTTTGGAAGAATTCTAGGCGGCTCGCCTTTATGCTTAAAAATCTTGGCTACGTCCGGCCGGTGAACTCCAGTAACTACGCTTATGCGGCTGATATTTACTTTGGCTTCTGTGCGCTCCAATTCTTCGATACCGATACGCACAAATACAATTTTTAAAATGTCGATGAATTCTTGAATCGTTTTGGCGTTCCTGATCCAGAAGCGCACAAGTGGCCTGAGCATGCTAAACAATGCGCGCTCGGCGAGGCTTAGGGAGTCTTCTGGTGCTTTAGCCATCAATTTGAAATTCGCGCTGAGTGCCGCCTAAACCGGTTTCCTGCAATACACTATCGTCAAAGTGGTGAAATACTTAATACTATTATCGTAAAAATTTGGCGAATATATATTAATTGTAAAATATTTGCGATTTTGAGTCACGCTTTTTCTTATCCAGCGCATATCAATTACAGCGGCCCGCTGGCGCCTGGGCCTTTTTAGCTGTGCTGCCAGGCTCAGTTAGTCTTTTAAACGCTGGAAAAGGGAAGAAGCGATGCTGTTTCTCGGATGAGCACTGCACGGAAGGGTTCACCCGAGAAATCAGCTTGGAAAGGCAATGGTTTATTTTAGGTTTTTATCGAGGTTAGTTGCGAAAGCGTTTGTCTGCTCAAAACGCAGTCGCATCAGTTTTTAAGCAAAATTCACTCAACTGCACAGTTGAGAGCGAAGGCGGATGGAGCAGTTTGTTCAGCAGACTCCTGCATCCTCCTTCGCACTCCTGTGATTGAGGATTCCGTTCGTCAACCATCTTCTTACTAACATGAAGAAATCTACCCTGATGTTCGTCCTGACCCTGCCCCTCCTCCAGACCTCCTGCGTTCTCCCCACTTCGGGAGACGAAGCCGGCGCTGGCATCCTCGGCACCCTCTTCGGCGCCGGCACTGCCAAGTCGCTCGGCGCCAGCAACGAGACCGCGCTCGCCGTGGGCCTCGGAACCGGTGCGCTGTCGGTCTGGGGAACGAAGCAGGCGAAGAAGGTCGCTCGTTCGGAGGCCGAGTGGGACAAGATCCAGCAGAGCCGTCCGATCGCGGATCCCGTGACCGAGTGGCTCCCGGACAACTCCTCGCGCGTGACGCAGGAGATGTACTTCACCCCCGGTCCCGGACACGCCGGCTTCACCTTCAAGGTCTACGGCGCGTACTCGGCCCCGGTCGGTGACACGCCGCCCGAACTGAAGCAGGTCGGCGTCGTCGATGGTTCCTGGCTGCCGGTGCAGGATCCCACTCGGGTTCCGCAGCCGCAACAGTCTCAGGTTCCGCTCTCGCTGCAGCCCGCCCCTCAGGTGACGCCGCAGCCGTTCGTCGTGCCGGAGAAGAAGTAACATCGAACTTGCATGATCCCCTGATGTGATACACGGATGAGCTTGCACTTGCTGCAAGCTCATCCGTCGCGAGAAGCTCCTCTTCCAAGCTGTTTCTCACCCAACTTATTTATTAGCTAGCTTTCTGATTGCTTACCGACGACTTCCTTTAGCGGCGTTATCAGTCGAAGTGTAATAAAATTCAGTAGAGTGAGGGCAACTGCAATTTCGTAGCGTCGATAGGCGACGGCTGCTCCAATTGCTCCGGTGTTCCATATGCTGGCAGCGGTAGCTGTTCCATTTATCCCTCGATCGCCTTTCAGGATCGCTCCGCCGCCGATAAAGCCGATGCCCGTCATAAGTCCGTAAATTATCCTTGCTTGCGAATCCGATTCCATCCCGAGGATGTCGATTCCGATTAGTACAAAACCGCAGCTCGCCATCCCGACAATCGGGAACGTTCTCAGTCCGGCGCTTCGTGCCTCACGTTCTCGGTCGAATCCGATAAGCAGAGCCAGTAAATATGCAATGCTGAGGTGGAAGAGATGGTAAACGAGGAGCGAAGGGTTTAATTGAAGCTCAGGGATGTTCATCCGCCCCTCGTTTACCTGTTGGGTTGGGTAAGAGTTAAATCAAACTATTGCACGTTTAGTTTGTTATCGACGTCCTTCACGCCAGCTGTGTTTTTAGCGATTTGTTCAATGAGCGCCTTTTGTTCGCTTGTTTGAACTTTTCCCTTCAAGGTTACATTGCCGTGCATGGTGTCGATATCAACTGCGAAACCAGACACGTTTGAGTCCGCGATTAGTTTGCTTTTGATTGCAGCCGTTGTCGTCAGGTCGTCAATCTTTTGAACGAAAGAATATTCCTCCGACGACTTCAGTTTCTCAACTTCGGCGCGTGCCTTGGTTTTGTCGACAAGGATATTATTCTTGACGCTCTTTATGCCGTCGATTGACTTTGCGACCTCTCCCGCTAAGTCCTTTTCAATATCAGATTCGACTACACCACTCAGATATGCGGTTTGGTTTTTAACGTCAGTGCTAATGTCAAAAATGCTTAAGTGCCTGTTCAATGCGATGGTTGTTACCAGTTTCGCTTCCAACCAGGTGTCGGATTGACGTTCTTTCTTTGAGTTTTTCATGTGTGCGCTGTCCTCCATCGAAGCGCGCGCTGTAGCCTGGTTGGAGTCTTTAGCGACCGCAGTAGCCGTAGTAGCAGCTAGAAATGCCGATGATATTGCAAGACTCATTAACCGTTTCATAAATTGGTTCCTCAATTTTCTATCGAATAAACACTACAAACCGCGACTGGACGAATTAATGTTGGTGCAATAAACCGAGCCGTCGAGGTTGGCAGAGATTGTTGAGTCTAAGGTAATTGCTGATTTGATTACGGGGTATGATTCAGATCATATCTGGCTTTGGTAGAATACAGCTGGAGAAAGTAACTGGTTAGGTCAGTTTTAAAATACAGTTAAATAAGGTTTGCCCCTGTATGAAACAGAATCACTGTAGTCTCGACTCGAACGCATTAGCTTTCAACGGAAAGGTAAAGCTTAGCAGCGCCCTATTCGCCATAGTTGTCGCAGTCTCATACTTACCGCTAAGACCGCTCGAAAAGCTAAATGAAAGCCTGATGCTGTATTTATCTCAGATTTGGTGGGCGGTGCTGCTCGGGCTGTTATTAGGAGGACTGATTGACTACTTCGTGCCTGAAGAGTTTATCAGCGGATATCTTGGGGACAGAAGTTTCATCTCGCTCTTGTATGCGGTTTTGAGTGGGTTTGTCTTGTCAGCCTGTTCTCACGGAATTCTTGCTTTAGCGATGCAGCTGCATAAGAAGGGCGCGAACAACGCTGCGGTGGTTACCTTTCTGCTTGCCGCTCCCTGGGCGAATCTTCCAGTGACGATTTTGCTGTTTGGATTTTTCGGATGGAAGGCAATTCTTTTTATTGTCGCCGCAATGATTATTGCGCTGATTACAGGAAGTGTATTCTTAATGCTCGAAGAGTACGAGCTAATCGAACGGTCTCCCCAAGATAGCAGTGCAGGCAATCCCAGCTGGGAACGAGTTAAGAATTTTCAACTAAGATCCAGTATAAACGGTGTAGCGAAGGGAACAGTCCAACTAAGCAATATGGTTTTATGGTGGATTCTTATTGGCGTATTGATGGCGGCTCTAATTGGTGCCTTTGTGCCGACTCACATCTTTCAGGATTATTTTGGTCCATCACTTGGTGGATTAGCGCTCACGTTGCTAGTTGCAACCATAATGGAAGTTTGCAGCGAAGGGAGTGCGCCGGTGGCGTTCGAATTATTTAATAAGACCGGTATGCTTGGAAATCCGTTCGTGTTTCTCATGGCTGGAGTTGCCACCGACTACACCGAAGTAGGTCTGATTTGGACTAACATTGGCAAGCGTACCGCACTGTGGCTCCCAGTAGTTACGGTGCCCCAAGTGCTGCTGGTCGGGTATCTTTTCAATCAGTTTATCTAAGATAGGCTGCTGTATCGAACACCGAGCTTTATTCGGCTTCGTAATGTTTACAGGCGTCTGGCTTGACCTCCGTAAGATTGAGCAGTTCCATTTGCTGCGGCAGTTTCGTTGCTTAACTCTGGTCGACCTCTTGTGTTTTCGATCAGATTGGTTAGAAAATCCTGCAGTCCGATTGCGTTATCGCGTGAAAGCCCGCGTATGAACTCGAAAGGGTTCTCCGAACTGGGATTTGCGACTCGAAGTGAGTACACAAGGAACACCAGTTCGGGCAATCCGCGTTCAAGGAAAACATCTGTAATCAGCGAAACGTGCAGAGAACTGCGCCGCTTAAGAAATACTCCTGATGTAATAACAAAATGCTCAGCCTCATAACCATAGTAATAGGTAATGTGATATAGCTCCTCGTAGAGCAACTTGAGGCAAAGGACAAAGATGCCTCCGAAAACTGTATAGTGCACGACCGCGTGATGTAAGTGAGATAATTCCTCGGTTGGACTGCTGTTGGTAAATAAAACTGTTCCGCCGGCAGCAAGTGTAATCATTAATCCGACAGCCACAAAGTATCGCCAACTCTGGAGGAAAACTGCCCGATGCGCGAGTGGAAACGAGGCCCGAAGATTGACTACATTCGTATGGCGAGATAAATCATCGCTGACCTCATTGTCGACAACAAGGCTCGCCTTTTTTGATTCAACAAATTTATCTAGATCTGATTTTCCCCGCATAACTATTAATCCGAACAGGTAGACAAGCGGCGCTACAGGTCTTGCAAGCGCTTTTCCAGTCGCTTCAGTGTTTTTACAGGGCGGTGGTTTTCGACTCTTGGCGCTTGCCGTGCCGGTGTGAGCTTCTTGGGCGTAGCAGCAGTTTCCGCGTGGTCTTCGCTCCAGTTGAACGCATTGTATGTCTTAGCTGGTCCAACGAGCAGCGCCGCCAAACTAAGTAAGCCGATTAAAGCAAACGCTGCCACCCAATTAATATTTGACCTGCTTGCATGCATAAAAATGCCCCAAGTTAGCGTTTGTAACAGGAGCAGTATTAGCCCAATTAAAGATCGCCGCCATGATCCGCATCATAGTGCTGCTCCTCCACGTAACAGGAGGAGCAACTTTCACAATCTGCTAGTGGAATGCCCCGACTCGTTTTCCATGCATTGTGCGTGTTCTTCTCGTTGGGCAGAGGAGGGCCGCAGCGAATCAGTATACGAGTTTCATTGCCGATATTTCCATTGAAAGTCGAAAGTTCGAAAAAGTATTTTTGATAATACATAGCATGGAAAAATTTCGGACCCAGAAAGAAATAATAAGCATTCTGTCGCAGTGGAGCCGGCCCAACCACTTTCAATTCAAACGGTGTGTGGACTTGGTTGCTTCTGATGATCTTTGTGAGCTCCTGTGCGTGATTAAGCGTTTCGAACTGCCACATGTTGTACCTCCACAAGCTTCCTCCGCTGAAAAAAGCTTCGACAGAGTTTGTGTAGATGCCCGGCGCGAGACAGATGACGGCAGAGGCAAGCGCCAAACTACCTACTGCTCGGCTCGATCTCGGGAATTTATGACTGCGAGCAAGCTCGAAGAGCGCGCCACCGCCTAATCCGAAGAGGACCAAAAGTAGGGGAAGGATAGGAAACCAAAAGTGATCCCGAAGGGGTGCGCGCACAAATGCAATTGCCACGACGTGAATGAAGATCGCCGCAAGCAGAGAGACAGCAAAGGTTCTATCCAAACTGCGGTTACGCTTGATGTAAAGAACAGCTCCAAAAGCTAACACCAGGAGCAGAATCCAATCGCCTATCTCTGGTCCATGTACCTTTTGCGGGCTTAACACATCCGCGGCAAAAACGCTGAAGGCGTCTACTGAACCTAGCAAACCGATTCTTGGCGCGCTATTTTCGGCACCATGTGCCTGAAGCAGAGAAGAAATATTGCTCGGTGCAAACAGCTCTGCAATCAGCGGAGGAAGCCAAAGCAAAACCAACAGCACTATTGCTGGAGCGACTGAGCGTTTTGACGGGAGTTCGTCGATGTTCGACTTTAGGCAGCGCGCTACGGCAACGGCTGAGATTACCGCAAGCAGCGGTGCTGCAGCTAAGTGCATCTGAATGCAAAAACTGGCAGCAAGAATATACCAGCCGAATGCTTCTCGACCTTTTTCCAAAACGAAGTGGAAAGCCAGCAGTAGCAGGGTGGTGGATACAAATTCAGAACTTGCGTGCCAAGGAGTTCGCAGTATCCAGAGCGTCCAAAATCCGCAGCAAGCAGATAGCGCTATCGTGCAGACGCCAATAACTTTCGCCTTGTGCCTTAGGTGCACAGAAGTCAGGTACAGCAGTACGCAGAGGGCCGCAATTTTCAATAGGCTAAGCAGTAATGTGCAGACAAAAGGACTTTTTCCGCTCAGGGCATATACGGTGGCCAAATACCAGTAGTAGGCTGGACCGAGATGACGCCCCCCAACGTGAGAAGGCGGACCGAGCAGAGGCATTTCACCGTGCAGCATGCCATCTGCGACCGCAAGGCTGACTGCAAAGTCGTTCGTAAAGAGTATCCAACCAGAGACGAGCGGTGCCGCGACTAAGAGCGCCAGAACAAGTGACAACGCAGCGGCTGCCGCGCGGCAGAAATGATTAATTCTTCCATCGGAAAAATTCATTTTAAGCTCAGTCATGTAAACGCTTCCAGTTTGGTTCTAGCAGTGGCGCAAACCACGGGACAAGTAGCCGATCGGGCCGACCGAAATAGCACCTCTAGAATGCGGTAGGTTAAGCAGCTGTAATAACTACAGCAAATAGTTCCAATTTAGAATTCGTGTGTTTTTATCGACTTACGTATTGAGGAGTACTCGCGTCCAGTGCCACAGGCGCGCTGATGTAGCGATGTGCTCAGCAGTACACGGATGTAGTTAAGAGGTAAGCAGGGACGCTATGCCGATTACTTTGGCCAGCAACATCAGCTCGCTTCGCGTAGAGCGTCAGCTTGCGCGTAACAGCGGCGAGTTGGGGAAAACTTTTGAGAGGCTGAGCTCTGGGCTCAGGATCAATCGTGCGTCCGATGACGCAGCAGGCCTTGCTGTGTCTTCTCTGCTAAGCACCGATCGAAGGGTCTTTAGTCAAGGCGTGCGCAACCTAAACGACGGTCTATCTATTCTTGCGGTAGCAGAAGGAGCTATTGGTCAGCTATCAAATATCGTTATTCGACAGCGCGAGTTAGCCGAGCAAGCTGCAAATGGAATCTTCTCTGGAGCTCAGCGTGTGGCCTTGAACCGAGAAGCGCAGTCGTTAGCAGCGGAGTATCAGAGAATTTTGGATACAACTGAGTTTAACGGCAGAGGTTTGCTCAACGGTAGCAATCCCTCCGTTTCTATTCAGGCGGGATATGGTGCAGAAGGGAACATAGACGCGGATATCTTGGAAAATTATGAGGAAGAAACGTTTTTGAATCAGGGGTTGGGAACTTACACAAATCACGTTGAAAGTTTTCTGTCTCCCAACGGTACCTTGGAAGTTGGTCCGCGCCTAATTGTCGCGGACATGAATCTAGACGGGATAGATGATATAGTTGCCGCTACGATTCGCGACCAGACGGCAACGAACCAGGTTGTAATTACAGCTGCGGTGTTTCTGGGCGACGAAGACGGAAATTTCGCTCTAAGTGCGCAGCAGCAAGCATCGCTTAGTTCACCGTATTTAGGCAGCGTAGTTGGCTTTGGTGTACTTCAGCTTCAACTAAGTGACATTGGCAACGACGGAGATCTCGACATTCGATTCAATTTCAACTTTACTTCCAACCCGCCGCTGTTAGGCAGTGTGGTTCAAGGACACTTTACAAATAATATCGACAGCGGGACGTTCAGCGTTTCTTACGGCGGTGCGGGGCAAGGAGCTACGGTAAATCAGTCCACAAATACCGTAAACGGCGATTTTAATAATGACGGAATACAGGATATTGCTACTGCTGCCGGGCCCGATGTTAATATTCGTATTCAAGACACAACGCAGGTTTCTCAAGGCATAAACATAGTTGCTGAGGACCTCTCGCAGGCCTCTTTCAATCTACTTAATCAAACTAATGCTCTTAGCGCGTTAGACCAGCTGGAGGACAACTTGACTCAATTGAGCAAAGCAATCTCGAGAATCGGCGCGTCACAGAGCAGAGTAGGAACTGCAGCAAATGTCCTATCAACCACTACAGAGAATGTTGCCTTGGCTGAATCGCAAATCAAAGACGCAGATATTGCATTTGAGAGTGCTAAGTTTGTTAGGCTGCAGCTTCTGCAGCAGGCTTCGGCAGCGATTTTAAGTCAAGCTAACGCTCAACCCCAGCTTGCTCTTACGTTGCTAGGAAACATCTAACTACGCGATTGTCAGAAAACAAAACCAACTTCAGCATACTAGAGTTTAGGCTTGGCCGGGCTGGCGTGAGCGATAGCCTCAAATCTATCGAATAACTGTTTAATCCTTGCCGCGTTTGCGCCGAAGTCCCCACTTCCTACACGTGACTTCGAGCGTATGTCCACCAGGGTTTCACTGTCTCTTGTCCTAAGTCGTACAACGACATCGTCGTTGAAGCGTATCAGTCGAGTTGTTGCCACGGCCTGAAGATAACTATCGGCTCCTTCTTCGGCTCGGACAAGTTTACAGCGTGGGAATTCTTTTATGACACGCTTCATTAAGATGAATGCCTCGCTGGGACTGAGCGAATAGCGGCGAGTAGAAATTTCAGGATAGGCGGATAATTGCGTTGCAGCGAAACCGCTGGGGTAATTTAGCGGCGTGGACCAATTGCCGGTGCCATCTACTTTTAACAGCACCGGCGGGTCCACAGTATCTGTGCTGATGTCGTTTATAGTAAGCGCAGCGCATCCGCCTAGCATCGCTATAGCTCCCAGCAGTATAACGCTAGACAGCAAATCCGGCGTTTTGGTTAACCTTCCAAGCGGCATAATATCCTGTTTGGCCGATTTTTTGCCGCCTGTCCAGACTCACTTGCTGGTTCCGCCAATAGCAGTCCCCCTTGGAGGGTCTAAGTCGAACTGCGCTGCGCCTCCGTAATTATTCTACACTGGAGGGCGATTTCGCCCGATTACCGCAAACAGAATTGTTAGTACGATAAATGCGACAAACAGAACCTGGGCGCCCCAGGCGAACGTTCCTGCCAGGCCGCCAAACCCAAGAACTCCGGCAATAAGTGCTAAGACAAAAAATGTTAAAGCCCAACTAAGCATAGTGGTTTCTCCTCGGTTTTTGTTATCGGTTATCGGTCTGTCGAATCTTCGATTTTATCGCCCATTTCTTCGACTTCATCGTGCGCCTCATCTGCTGCATCATCCATTTGGTTGCGCACGTCGTCGACGGCTTCATCCATGTTTTCACCGGCTTTCTCGAAAGTTCCTTTTTTCTCTGTGCACGAAGTAACTGATAGCAGCAGAAACCCAGAAAGCAGGGCTAAAAGAAACTTTGATCCAATTTTTTTGTTCATACGACGTCCTCCGATTCAACAGCGATCATCAATGTTACTTTCTGTAGGGTAGCAAAGCGCGAGATCGTGCAGTATGACGCAGATCAGTCAGTAGAAAACTGCGGCGGAAGCCGCTAAGTTCTGAGGAATGCAGGAGAAACTACTGCGTGTTTATTTCTTAACCCATTCTCCACTAGGTTTGCGGACGAACTGTCCTGCTGGAGTTTTTTGAAAGGCTTTTTCTGCAGCAAGCTTCTCAACAGACGCAACACTTGCGCCGTTCTCTTTTGCTATCTTTTGGTATTCCGCTTTGCGTTTTGCGTTGATTTCGCTCACTAGCGCTTTTACGTCGGGGCTCACCGAATCACTTACGCTAGCCAGATATCCCGAAGGAGTTTCGCCGACGAGGCCGCGGGCTTTTGCCTGGTCTAGGTCTAGAGCGAACGCAGGTGCAGCTACGAATAAAGTAGTTACGAGCAAGAGAATGCTAGGTAGTAAGCGGAACTTAAAAGAGGCCACTGTCTTTTGAGATAACATTTTCTAGATCCTTCTCCACTTTAACTTTAACTTCGTGGTCAATCTTCACATTTAAATTAATAGTGATCGGCTCCTTAGGCGCGGCCACTTCAACTCGCGGAGTGCATGCTCCAAGGAGCAATAAACAAATTCCTGTAAAACGCTTCATCTCATTTCTTCTCTGAGTAGGAGCCGCCCAACTTGCGCTCGAGCTCACTGCCAATCCTTAGACTGTCTATCAGTGCCGGAATATTCTCGCTAATAGTAAGATTTAAGTTGATCGGCTGTTCACGTGAAATTTCAGGGCTAAATCCTTGAAGCGAAAGGGCTAATTCCAAATTTCCGCTAGGTAAGTAGTTCACCTTCGAACTCAGCGCCGTATACTGATAATTCCTCAGTGCTTTAAACGCTAACTGCAGGCTTGGATTCGAAGCTGAGGCGCCGGAAGTTTGCAAATAGTGAATGCTACCGCCGGGAGGACGCGCTTTTAAACTTCCGTCTTCAATTCTGATCTTGCTGCCATCCCAGCCTACGGGCAGCCGAGCGTCTATAGTACCGCTAGCTTGCACGACCTCATTTGGATAGAGCTCTAACAGCTTTTCGATCCTCAAGCCGTCCCCAATAACGACAACAGATGACTTGCTTCCGGGCTGAAACACTAGTTGTTCAGAGTAGATTCGACCGCCGAGAAGATTTGCGTTGTCCAGCTTTGCCTCTATTACCCGCGGATTCTTGTTGCTTGCAGTTTTTTGTTTTCTTAATGAAGCCTTCACTTTTACATCGCTTACTTGATGCGAGAATACATCTAGCATTCCGATGCTTAGTGCAGCGGGGGTGGCTGACCAGAACGATTTGTCATTGAATGCTATCTCAGCACTTAGCGATGTGTTTTCTGCACGAAGATCGTTTAAAGATAGAGCAGCTTTGTTAATCTTAAGGGAAGCAGCTCCTGACAGCTTAGCGTTCTGAAACCTACCGTTTACAGCTGCGTTCGCAGTGCCGCTGCCTATTTTCAGTGACTTTAACTCTTCGGGCTGCACCGCGCTGAACAACAGCATTAACTCTGCAAGTTTCGCGTTATTTGATTCTGCTTTGAACTCAGCGTAAGAATTCTCAAACTGGTAGGTTGCTTCGCCTGAAACAGGAACTTCTTTAAATCTGCCATCTAGTGTGGCAGTGACCGCGCCTGGTTTTGTATTAACTACAGCGCTCCCGACGAACGGCCCGATTTTACTGGAATCGTTGTCAGCTCCCGAGTATTCAAACTTGCCTTGAATTCGAATTTCTTCCGAGCGACGTTGGTTTAGCGAGATATTTTCGGCGACGGCAGTTCGCCCAAGTGCGTTTAGGGTGAGCCTGCCTATCGTCAACCTCGAAAACGGCAGCTCCGGAATCGCGATGTCACTAGTATCGCTCTTTGGGTCATTCGAGGCTGGCTGCTCGGAGTAAGTGACTCTTGCAGATTTGATGTCGATTGAATTCACAGCGTTGCTGGGATCGGAGAGAAACCGGCGCCATGAGTATCCGACCCGCATATCAGTTATGCCAGCTCGGAGTTGGTAGCTTTCGGTTTGCTTGACTGCGGACAAATTCGAAAACGACACGCTGCTAAGTCCTGGGCGTGATAGTTTAATTTCGACTTGGTCAAAGCCAGCAGTGCGCAGCTGGTTGGTGAGTAGCTGTTCACCGATTTGTGCCGAATAGTAGAGGGTTAGTCCAACGGCGGCTCCTAATAGTAGGAAAAGAATGAATGCAGCTTTTTTCACGTGACAATCAAAGGGCCGTGCAGAGTATTGTACTCAGATCGCCGTTTTGTACTTCCCTTAATGATTATTCCATTTGCTTAAGAAAGCTCAGCGCTTCGTCGAATTTGCCGCTTTGCTCTGCAAACCGAAGTATCTTTACATTTTCAACAAGCACTTCATCAATTTTGTCGTCGGCAGTTAAGATCCTGATGCTCTCTTCGATGTAGTCAGCTAAGGGCATTGCTCTGGGGTCAGTTGCTTGTTCAGGTCCGTTTAGTTCCGTTTGCACATAAGGTGGAGCTAGTTCGATTACACTGACCGAAGTATTTTCCAGCTGAACGCGCAAAGATATGGAGAACGAGTGCAGAGCCGCTTTCGTTGCGCAGTACGTAGGATGAGTCGGTTTCGGAACGAAGGCCAGTCCGGAGCTGACATTAATTATAGTCGCCTCAGCCTGCTGCTGTAAATGCGGCAGCATAAATGATGTCAGGCGAATCGGACCGAGCAAATTGGTTTCTACTGTTGCAACAGCATCGTCCAGGTTGTGCTTAGCGAAGAGTTCCTTCCTCATAATGCCAGCGTTGTTGATCAGCACATTAAGCTCCGGGAAACGCTCAGTGGCTTCAGCAGCGAAACGCTCGATGTCGGCGGCTTGAGTCATATCGACGGTGAGAAAGTCCATGCCAGGATTAGCAGTGACTGTCTCCTCGAGCTTTTTCGTACCGCGTCCTGCGATGATCACTTTATTTCCAAGCGCTTGAAATGCTTCAGCCAGCCCGCGTCCGATTCCACTTCCTCCGCCTGTAATCAAAATAGTGTTGTTCTTCATTTTCATGCGATTTATCCCCGCTGTTGTGGCGCCTAGAAGCTGATTTACTACCACGAAAATGTTTGGTGAGCATTTATCCTTGCTGGAGCTTTGCGATAATTTGGAGGATAATACCGCCAGATAGTTAACTTGGTGCTTAGGTATTCTTGAGGATAAGATGGAAGGAACAAAGCGATTTGCTCTTTATCTTTTGCTGCTTGCGCTAATTGGCTGCACACAGTCCGGACCGTCAGTTAAAAGTTCCGGTGACCAAGGCTTTGATCAAACGGCCGAATATGCACTGCACACAATTCAAATTCTCAAAAAGCGGAGTCATTTAGATTCACCGTCAAAAATTGTCGAATATATGTTTTCAACGATGGGCTCAGCAGAACTAACTCCACCTAACGAAAGCACCGAGCCGGGAATGGCCTCCGCGTATAAAGGGCCGCGTCCTGCAAATGACATCTGGCTCCAATCCAGCGATAAAGAGGCCAACGAATTTTTCAAGAAGCACCTAATGCTCACACCTGACGACGGCCGCAACGTCATTATCGCGGAAGGTTACCGTGAGAACGACGACGATCCATTTTTTACCTGGGAGTGGTCGCTCGACTAATTGACTAGCACCAGCTTGGTTGCGCGCTGGCCGTAGACCTTAGCTGCCTCTTTGTAATCGTGAACGTCGGTATGAACCAGCGTAGGGTCGAATCTACTCGTGCTCAGAAACTGCATAATATCTGGAATATCTGCTGACGGGTGAGATACTCCAATTTTTAGAGTGAGGGATTTTCCGTACATCGAAAATAAATTCAGCCCGACCCGATTGAAGAAGTAAAATCCAATAGCCGAAATAACGCCGCCGTAGTCCATCGCGTCAATTAGCGAGTTGATGCCGCGAACAGTAGAGCTTGCTTCTACTGCGATGTCGAACGGTCCGAGCGTAGCTAAATTGTCCGACCGCTTAACCGCTTTAGCGCCAAACTTTTCAGCGATCTCTAATCTCGAATCTCGGTGATCAACGTAGACGATCTTGCTCGCTCCGAGTGCAGCTGCGATGCCGGCAGCATATAACCCGATACTTTTAGCGCCGCCGCCCCAGACGCAAACTCGCTTTGAACTACTTTCCCCGAGGTAGGGAGCAATTGTTCTCCATGCGTCAGCCAGATTGTCGGACAAGGATACGTAGCGCAGTGGATCGTGGCCCTCGGGAATAGGCTGCAGCATATGATCTGCGAAAGGAACGACAAAGGAATCGGCAATCATTCCGCCCCATGGCCCCATCGCACTGCCAAAGCCCCAGCCAGAGAAAAGGGTTGGTCCGGAATTCTCACAATGGGTCGTAAGCTTTCTAAGACAAGTGCTGCACGTGCCGCATGAGACAGCCCACGGAACTACTGCTTTATCGCCGGGCTTAATAGTGCCCACCTCGCTGCCAACTTCACAAACCTCCACCACCGCTTCGTGTCCAACCGGGAGCGGCGTTTTAAATGGAGGGGCGCCGAAAATCTTACTAACGCTCGGATCTACGACGCCGATCTGTTCGCCGAAATGTAATGCGTGTCCGATAAGCGGCTGGGCAGGGACGACATCTCCGTCGCAGCGCGCCATTACGAGCGGACGCACTATTGCTTGGTTCTGCTGAGTAAGTTTTGGCTCTGCTACGTCGAACCAATCGTATTTGCCGCGTCCAACGTAATTAAGCTGCTTCATCCGAAGTCAATTCCTGAAGATATGCTGCCCAGGAGAACTTTACGAAATGAAGACGGCGAAATCCACTGTTAAATGGGGTGGTAGAAAGGCGACAGAGTCGGTGCACTCTGAAAAAGGAAGTCTTGCCTCCTTTTGCAACGCGATTGTAGTTCGCGCCGCTCGCCTTGTCGTCGTCAGTTGCTGGGTCCTGCGAGCAGGATGGACAGCATCTTGTCCAGACGACGAACGCCATTCATCTCGAATCCGAGCGACTCAGCCTTCTTGCGAAGACTGTCGGTCACCGCAATGCGCTCCAGCGGGTAGCCGGGGTCATCGAAGCGACGGTAGTAGTCGGAGTTGTTGGCCTTCCACTCTTCGCACACACTGGTGAACTCACGCATGAGCGCGACGAGTTCGGTGTGCTTGGAGGAGTCGACCTTGCCCGAGATGGTGACGACCAGGAAGCGTTCTTCGGCATCGCATTCCTTGAGGAGCTCGGCGATAGGATCGCTCTGCTCCTCCGTGACGGTCTGCGTTGCTTCGGGCTGCTGCTGGCTGTTGCTGTCCTGCGGGGAGCAGGCGGCGAGGCACAGAACTGCGGCAAGCAAAAGGTGGAGACGGAACATGAGCGGGGCTCCTATGGGAACTGGACGGAGAAACAGACACTACTTCTAAGCGCTTAAAAGTGGTGTCCATTTCTCCGCAGAACTCAGTGGCGCGCTGCCGCTCTAACCTCTAAAAAAACATTTGTGCACCGGCTCTGCCTTGCACGCGCAGAACGCGAGCAAAACAGAGCGGCAAGCTTCTACCGAACACGAATATTAAAGACCCAACTAGCCATAATTGTTATGGGAGCGACGCAGAGATTGGTGTCCTCATCGAAGATGGGAAGAAAGTGTTGCAATGGCAATAGTTTACAGTTGAACGGGCGACGTTACTTTTCCAGCTAGCGTCTAGTCGCCCCCTTTCGCTTTCGTGCATAATATAGGAGATAGTTCTTAAACATTGTGTAAGAACATCTAAGTCGCCGGATTATAGTAACGAAAGAACCAGGTTAGTAAGTGAAACAGTATATTTTTGGTTACGGCAGTCTGATTAGCGCGGAAGTTCGCAATCAAACCTCAACCTCTCAGGATGTGATTCAGGCGCGGGTAAAAGGCTATCGGCGTTTTTGGAGCGGCTTTCCGCTTTACGGCTGGGCGCCGCTTGCGGTCAGAACAAGTACCGACGCTACCTGCAACGGCGCATTGATCGGTGTATCTGAAGAACAGATTGAAGCGTTTGACTCTCGAGAAGTAAGTTACGTCAGAAAATTAGTTGAACACGATCAGATTGAATTGCTCGAAGATGCGAACATCGGGGAAGCTTCGGTTTGGTTGTATGCGCCGACTGAACCGCTGCGCCCCAGTATGCAGTCACCGATTCTCCAGTCCTACGTTGATGTGGCGATAACCGGCTGCTTAGATTACAGCGAGGATTTTGCACGCGAGTTTATCCAAACCACTAAAAATTGGGATGCTCCTTGGCGCAACGATCGCGCTAACCCTGAGTATTCTAGAAGTTTGGAGGTAGTGGAGCGTGCCGACGAAATCGATAAACTGCTGACCGAGCTTCTGCCTGAGCCGTTTGAGAATCGTTTCTTATAGTCTACCTGTTTTCCAGCCTGTTGAAGTCGAACAAGCCTGCCTGCACAGCGTCTTCGCGCTGCTGGGCGTCGTGAATCGAATCCGCAAATTGCCAAAAGTCAGCACTGCTTCGCCGCACTCCAAACCGCTCGCGAAGTCTTAGATAGCCGGGTTCGTCTCTGACTTCCGCGACACCTTTGACGAATTCTTTTAACTCAGACCGAGCGATATCAAAGAATGCATTTGGGTAGGCGCCTAGAAACCCGCGAACCAAAGTCAGAGAGTCTTCCTTGGGCCTGCGGCGATCTTCTTCGAAGAATGGAGTGGTGACATTGCTGTAGCTCGCGTCGCGAATTAAGGTGAAAAATTCCGAGCGAGGTCCGTTCGATACACGTAGAAACGAAAGCTCCGGAAAAAATTGCACACCTTCAGACTGGAGCCCTTGGAGCGAGCGCAGTTCCGCATCTGACGACTTTTTCGAATCATTCAAGTCATACTTCTTGCTTAATGCTCGCTTCAGACGGGCCTTCGCCAGGTCGAACAACTCCTGCTTGGGATTAGACGTTTTGTAATCAATTCCGACAGGGCGCTTGGATAAGTTATCCGGCCAGGCGATGTATTCTTCGACGTGCGATTGTGCGTCGCGATACCAATAATGAAGCTCAGTTTCCCGCGTAGCTGGAGGAAGAAGCATTAGAAAGTTGCTTTCCGCCTCCATCCGCAGGAAGTCCATATACAAACGGGAATTTAGTTGATGACCAACGTTCCCAAACACGTCGAATCCGGCAACTAGCAGGTAGTGGATGCGCTCAAGCAGGGTGTAGCTGAGCAGCCAGGCGGTTTTCGGAGTTTCCCCCACGAGTCCGCGAACTACTGTCGCTGAGTCGTAGTGCCGAAAAACGGTCAAAGCAGAATTTGTATTGGAGCGATCACCGTTCCAAATAACATTCATGTCAACCACGCCGGGGTCAGGGAAAATCTTCTCCAAATACTGATTTCTTGCCGCTGTATACTCCTGACTGAGCTTTGAATATCTCAGCCAGTTAGTGAGCACTAGCGCATTGCTTTCTTCAGCGGAAGGAAGCTGAAGGTCTTTGGAGTTTTTGGCGAGAAATTCATCCTCATGCCGCAGCTGGGGCAAGTCTGGATTTACAAATAGGATCCAAAACCGATCGTTGATCACATTCAAAGCGGTATTGCCGCGACAAACGGGACCTTTAATAAAGTTCATGATTGTGAATTCTGCTTCGTCGAGCAAAAAGCGGTAGCGCGAGTTCACGGGAATTTGGGAGAACGACTTAAACGGGTTTGCCGCAATGTTTGCGGAATATTTCGGCAGTTCGTCTACTGGATAGTCTGGTTCGATAAACAATTCCTGCCAAAATTTTAGTCTACGCATGTTAAGCCCATATGGCATATGGGTTTTAATTGAGATGCTTGAGCGCTCCCGCCACAGTCGATAATAGAAAGGCTCTTTTCCTGGGCTGTCGTAAGGACGCCTCGTGGGAATGATTTCAATCGGCGATCCTGGCGGAGTTTTGGAGCGAACAAGCTTAAAGAACTCTCCTGGAGCCAAATCATCAAAGTAGAGATGAGCTAAGAATAGATGCTCGTAAATATAGCGGCTCATCAGCTTTTCTTTGGCTGTATTACCGTTAAAGAATTTTTCCCACTTAGCGATTCTTTTCATGTGAAGTTCGGAAAGTGCTGCTCGTTCTGGAGTCTGTGCTCCAGATGATATCCACGACGCAAGAAGTCCGCGCTCGTTGGTTGAAAGGCTAGGAAGTCCGTAAGGCATGCCCCAAAGCGGGTAATCCTTTTCGAACGCGTCAAACTCTTCAATTGTGGGGCATTCCCATTCGCTGTCGATGCCGAAGTTAAAGCTATCGGGAAGCTGAGGACTCTCAGGAAGCGGATGCTTATCTTTTAAAAGTAGTGTCCGATAAAACACGCTGGCAATTAAGTTTGCCTCGGGGGTTTGTTCTCGTTCGTTCAGCACTGGAAAAAAATCGCGAGTACGCCACTCGGAAGTGTTTTGCCCGTCAATGTAAAGACGGCTCGGATCGGCGGCGATTAAGCGGTCGCTATGGTAAACGGGGGACTTACTAGCTCCTCGGTCAATCCCCTCAATCGAGCCCAGCTTCAGTTGGCACGGCGCGTCGTAGCATGCATGGCAAACTACGCATCTTCGATCTAAAACGGGTTTGATTTCCCGGTAGAAGCTGGGTCCGGTTGTCGATGCAAGCACCCGGCTGCGAACTTGGGGTTCTCCATATTTTTGATCTAGTGCATGTCGAAGGGCGACTGCGCAGCCGCCGAGCAGGGATAGGACGGCCAGGCACAATAATACTCTGGAAGTTCGAGTGCGCAATATTCACTCCGTAGCATACTAGCAATATAGCCCTCCTACCAACCGTTTGGCCGAGGTGCAGCAACTCCCGGAGCAGAGGAGGCAAGAAGTCTAGCGCCGGAGGGTCGAGACATCAAGGGGGCGTTCCTTCAACCTAATTATCATGTTAGGAAGTGAGTGTATCTGACTGTCTGCTTTGGCGATCCATGGAAACTACTTTTTTTCAGAGATATTTTTCAGCCGCGCTGTTTTCGCTGCTCCTCCTCGTGTCAATTGCTGACATTTTGATTGATGTAGGAAACGGCGAAAGCATCTCTCATTTTGGACTGGAGGGGTTCTCGCTTCTTCTGCTGGCGCTGGCCTGCTGGTACTTTGGGAAAAAGTCGGTTATGTCCAACGCTGGACAGGCGGTGAGTAGCTCGGGGTGGTCCTGGCGACTGCTTTTCTTTGTTTCGTTCTTGTCGTTTTGCGCACTCATCTCTGATGACTTTATTGAGTTTATCAGTGAGTTTGATGACACATCAGATTATGTGTCGAAAGCCGTGTTCGCCCATAATCTCCACGAGGTAGTTCCCGGCAAGTTTTACCGCTCCGGCGAAATGTCCCACAAAGCTCTACGCGGTTTGATAGACGATAAGGGAATAAAGACGGTAATCGATCTTAGATTAGGTGACGACGAACCGGACTCCGAAGGTCTCACGGAAGCTGACTCCTTGAAGGACCTGCCGGTGCGCTACGAACATATTAAATTCAGCAGTCTTGGATTGCCTGCTTTAGAAAGAGTAACGGCTCTCCTCGATGTTTATAAAACCGCGGAGCTGCCGATACTTGTGCACTGCTCCGACGGAACTCATCGCTCAGGCTTTGCCTCCGCCGTTTGGATGCTCGAACACGAGGGCGGCACCAAAGAACAAGCACTCGAGCAGCTTTCCCCCCGCTATGGTTTTTTTAAGTTCGAACGCCGCATTAAAAGCTATCAAGAAGGCCGAGAGCCGCTTAACTCTCTAATCTGGCGTTACGCCGAAGTGACAGATCCCACCGAATCCTTCAGCGCTTGGGTTACCAAGGTTCTCAGTCAGCCCACTGAGCCGCCGCGCTAACTGCTTAGTTTCCTCGCAAGTCCCTGCAAGCCGTCGATTTTCATCGCGTTTTCGCAGCGGCTTCACCTCGAGTTCACATACATTCGCAATAATAGGAGCAGTTGTATCGACGCTCTGGAGTGATGTGAAATGAACGAGACGACAGAAACCCAAACTGCTAGCCCCGCTGTGCTGCCTGCAAGGATTTATTGGTTCATCACCGGTCTTTCGGTTTACTGGGTGCTTTTTCTTTGGGGTTTCTGGGAACGTCATGTCTTTGCGCTCGGTATAAACGCAAGTCTTTTTCTGCTAGGTCTGTTTGCGCTTGCCCACTACAGTTTAGGTAAAGATAGTTTTGCAAATAAGTGCGCATGGTACTGGATTGCCCCACTCCTTGTTGTATCTGTCAGCTACTCTTTGTTTGAAAATCCCTTCATAAAACTCTGCAACCTGTTGTTTATCCCGGTGACGGTCGGCTTCTTGACGCTGCTAGTGCGAATCAAGGATCAAGAGCAGGTGTTTGCCAGTTATGTTCGTCTGCTGTTAGCCAGCCTTGCCGCAGCGTTTGAGATTTTCGTCCAAACTATCCCGTCAATTGCTTCGTATAACAAATTTCTAGCTGCGCACTTTGTTGGCGGTAGGCTGAGTTTAAGACCGGAGGCTCGCAGCGTTCTAAAGGGCCTGGTGATGCTGAGCTTTTTGGCGTTTTTCATTGTTATTCCGCTGCTTGGATCTGCGGACAACACCTTCGGAAAGATCTTTACCAATTTGTATCAGCAAATAGCTAACGCGTTGGAGCACTTGTTTGAGCTCGAGCATTTTTGGCGGCTGTTGATGCTGTTTGCTGTATCGGCATTTTGCATATCGTTTCTATCGGCGTGGACTAAAGACATAAAGGCGTTTTGGGAAATCAAACCAACGCAGCGCGACCAGATCAGTGCCGCAGTGTTGATATTCGGCGTACTTGTTCTCTATCTTATTTTCATCTTCCTACAGTTTGACAAATTCTGGGAAGGAACCTTGCCGGTAGTGTTTAACGAAACAGAGGCTTACGTTAAGTCAGGATTCTGGCAGCTTGTCGTCCTTACCGGAGTAAATCTTCTGCTCGCTTTTTCTTACTTTCATCAAAGCGACTCGGTACTAAAATTTTTACTTGCTTGCTTTGTGATAGCGTCGCTGTTGCTGCTAGGCTCAGCGGCGCATCGAATGTACTTGTATGTGACGCATTATGGACTTAGCTACGAGAAGTTCTATGCGAGCTATACAGTGCTTTACTGCGCGGTCTTATTTGCAATTATTCTCATTTCCTTTACGCGCCCGACTGCCAATATCACCAAGTTAGCAGTATTGCTGCTTCTATGGATGTATTCCTTGGTCACCGTGCTTCCGGTCGAGTATATGGTTTCTCGTGCCAATCTCGCGCTCTCTTACAAACTTGAGTCACGGATGGGAGTGGGCGATCTTAAAATTCTGTCCATCGATGCACTGCCGTTCGTTAAGGCTCATAGGCGCGAGCTAGCTGCCCCGAAACCAAGTGCGCTTCCTTGGCAGTCCATCGACAGTTGGATCTCCAGTCAGGAAAAGTTGCTTCAGGAAAAAAGCTGGTACGAATACTCCATCTCTGCGATTTACTCAGCTCATTAGCAAACAAAGCTGGGCCCGCTTCGTACCGCGAGCTATTTTCTAGTACTGCAAATGCTTGCGCCAACTAGCAGAATGCTTCCTATGCAAAGGGCTGTCGATGGAGAGTCTCCAAGGAAGACGTAAGCCAAAAGCGCTGCGTAAACTGGCTCCATCGATAGAAAGATGCTGGCAATCTGCACGTCCACTCGCTTAAAGGTCGAGACGAACAGTGTTTGGCCGAATGCTGAACATACGACTCCCATAAACAGCAGCTGAGCAATATTTGTCGTTGTCAGCGACGGCATCTCTAGCAGCAGAAACGGCAGGCTGCAAAGCAGGATAAAAAGATTTTGCAAAAAGCCTAACTCAACGGCCGATACCGTTCTTAGCGCAGCTTTGTTTATCAACGAAATGACAGCAAACAGCGCGCCGGAGAGTGTGCCCCAGGCGATTCCGTCCATTGAAGCTCCGTCGAAGCCCGCGTCGGCCGTAACAATTGCTAATCCGAGAGCCACTAAAATCACACTGACGATACTTTCAGTGCGCAGCTGGGTATCAAAAAACTTTGGCTCGAGAAAAGTAGTGAACAATGGGTAGCTGCAAAAGCAAAGAATCGCCAGCGCCGGCGACGAAACAGAGACCGACTTAAAAAATGCCCACAACTGAATTGAATAGAGTACGCCGAGCAGTGCCGTAATTCTCAGAGTGCGAGCTGAAATGCTGTAAGTTGCTGTTGAGCGAAAGGAGAGAGCGCTCCAAAGCGCAAGGCCTGCGAATAGTCCGCGCCCGACCACGACCGATACCGGGCTCAAATTGGCGAATTTGCTGATGATTGCCGGCATCGCAAACAAGAACACCGCGATATTGAGATGCAATATCGCCGATAGTCGCTCGTCAGCTTGTGTGCGAAGCAGTGCCACGGTTCCTCCAAAAGCTCCAGTAAGCCTACTTCGCAATAAATGGAAGTTTTATTCAAATTTTCCATTTTATTCGACTTTAGGTATAATAAGTAAGAAAATTATGGATAAAGCAGTCAAAATTGAAAAGCGCGATCGACGCCTGCTCTTTGAGTTGGACAGAAACGCCCGTGCCTCGTACGTCGATCTGGCCGAGCGCACAGGCCTGTCGGTTGACGTGGTTCGCTATCGCACAATGCGCCTTAAGGAGCTTGGCGCGATTAAGGTCTTTACCCTCATCCCGAATACGGCGATGCTCGGCTTCGCCTTCTACAAGATATTTCTCAAGCTCCACAATGCTCGCGAATCCGACATCCAGCAGATGATTTCCTACCTAACCAAGCACGAAGCTGTCTGCTGGGTAGCCCGCACCTACGGCCGATTTGACCTCGGCGTCACGGTAAAGGTTAGAGAAATCTTCGATATGGGAAAGCTGCTCGACAGTATCATGTATCGTTACAGTTCCTTTGTCCGAGACAGGGTTTTTGAAGTTAACCTGGTAGGGGAGTATCTGACACGCGACTACTTTATACGCAACACCAGACGCAAGCCACGCGGTTCGATTGCGACGGCTGA
>JAGRAN010000128.1:3363-8942 GCA_020434585.1 Bdellovibrionales bacterium | reverse complement strand
CCGGGAGCGTCATACATCGTCTGAGTCATGTCGTCGATCAGGGCGCGAATCTCATCAGTGATCTCGGTGACAGGCTCACACTTCTCTCTGAGAATAGGGTCAGGATATAAAACGATTTCAAGCAAAGACATGACCTAACTTTAAATACCCGCGAGTTTCTGAACAAGCGCAACAAGATCTGAGGGCTCAAAGGGTTTTAGCAGGTAAGGCCGCGCTGTGCTCTTAAAAAAGGAAATGGTTTCTGCTCGGTGCCCGTCGCCAGTTAAAAACGCGAAGCGTTCAGCCAGCTGAGGGTGCTGCTCGGACAGTGCTTTATAAACTGTTCGGCCGGAGCAGTCCTTAAGGTTTAAGTCGCACAGAATCGCATCAAATGCGGCACCGCTATCAATAATTTCGCTATAACCGGCTCCGTCAGTGCACGTGCAGGTGACTGATTCAGCTCCGCCGATTCCCAGTTCTAAAATTTTACGAATTGCAGAAGCGACAGTCTGCTCATCTTCAATCACGAGGACTGTAATGCTTCGGGGAGCGGCGCTCTTGTTTCGCTGATTGGCTTGCTGACGCAGTTCAGACATCGAGGCTTCAGCTGCGGAATCTTCAGTACGAACCGGGATTTGAATGTTCACAGTGAAGCGATATCCGCCGTCTTCTGCGACTTCGGTAATACAAGCGTCGCCGCCGAAACGCTGCGCGATTGCGTAGGCAAGTGTTAAGCCGAGGCCCAGTTTTTTATGGGATTCGCGATCGGTAACGAATGGCTGAAAAACCTTATCTAGGTCGAATGCGCAAGGCTTGTCAGACCAGGATGAAATTTCGATGTTTGCCGAGCCGTCGCTGTGAAAGACGGAGATCGTTACTGGAAGCTGTTTCGCTGCGGAGGCGCAGGAAAAATGAGCGTTGTCCAACAGCTCTGCGACCAGCAGTTTGAGCTGGTGAGATTCTGCGCAAACGGGAGGCAAGTCGGGATCAATTGATAAACCAACCGGGACAGACTCGTAGCCTTCGACGTCTTGAATGGCTGCAAGTGCGGCGCGAACTTCAGTGCCCAGATCTGCGGAACAATCGACGGGAGGTCTTGTGCTGGCAATGAAAATCAGTTTTTCCAGAAGCCGCGAAGCACGCCAGGCTTCTGACGCAATTGCTCGGCCGTAGCGCGGCAGCTTTTCTTTTCGAAACTCATCTGAGGAGTCATCAGGTCCAATGCGTTCGATGACCGTGGCCATTGATATTATTGCCGTAAGCGGATTGTCGACTTCGTGGCACAAACGGTGGAGCAGTTCTGTCAGCCCGGTCCCCGAGCAAATTTCACCGATTTGAAAGCCCGGCCTTCCAGTTCGGCGGGTCATATGCAATGATTGGTCGTCGTTTTCAGTCATCAGTAATTGCGGTTGCTTGCAGGCCGTGTAATCTCGTTCAGCGCCATAGCAGTGAAAAACGTCAGTAATGCAGCTCCTGTGAAGGATGAAGCTAGCGAGCTTCAGCCTATCAGATCAACGCCGGCGTGGGGTCCGGTGTCTAAGTACTTAAAACCACGATGGGTTTTTCTGCTGCTCGCGCTGCTGCTCTGCCTGATGATCCTGCCAAGTTACGGTTTTTTAAGGGAAGATCTGCAAACAGTCCTTTTCCCATTGATGCTGATTGTCCTGCTGAAGTTGCCGAATTCTACCTCTCTGCGTCCGCCCCGCGCGGTAATAGTTTTAGCGTTGACGTTTTGGATGTTGGGAGCGCTCCATGTTCGCGCCTATGCACCCAGTCTCATCAACGGACACGGCGTTTATCTTTCTCGCGTTAACTCCGCCGGCGAAAGTCCTGAAGACAGAGAACTCTACCGGCGCTTGAACGAAATCGCACGACTGAATGACCTGCCGTCTACTTACTTGGTCCAGCAGCACTTTAGTTCAGACGATGAAGCGCGAAGCTGGCTTGAGTCTCATGATGAAGCTTTGTTTGTCGCGACAGGTTCGTCGGAGTGGGTTCGTGTGATAATGGATCCCGAACGGATAATTCCATTCAGCACTAAACCCGACTTACCAGAGTTTTTCACGAAAGCTGCGAAGCGCGCCGGCCTGCCTAGAGTTGATGCGCTGCCGATTGTCCGCACGCCGTGGCTTGAAGAGCCGTTCGTGCTGGGTACAGTGCCGGAGTATTTGCAGGTGCCAGGTCGTCCGCCTGAGTTGGGACAGCACTTTTTGGCCTGGTTCGCCGAAGGCCTTCAGCGCGACCCGCAGCTAAAGGAGCAGCTGTCTGAACCGGTTGCTGAGAGTGAAATGACAGAGCAGCTGCGAGGTATGAAGAAAGCTGCTTTGTTTGCCGCCGCAGGCATTGAAGGGAAGTGGCTGACTAGTACCCCGCTTGGAGTTCCGCTCTCACTTGCGGCCACGCACGAACTGCTTAGCGCATTTGACCTGCCGGGTATCCTGCAGGAAAAAGCACTTCACTGTGCCCAAGTTAGTTTTAACCACTCTGCGGCAGTAGCCCGAGATGACGATGTGCCGCATATCGCCGCAATTGCGTTTAATAATATTGCTGTTGCACGAATATATGCCGGTTACAGAGACAGCGATTTTGCCCGTGCTCATCATTGGCTGTCAGCCGCTGCGGGTATGCACAATCGCGACGGTTCACCGGTTCTTGGTGCAAAGCTGGCATTGGTTAATCTTGAAATGCTCTGGCGCAGCGGATTGATTACGCCCCATATGCTGCACAACACAGCCTATTAGCAGCGAGCAAATATCCTACAGTTCCGAAGGTAACGCTTCGATTGATTGAATGATTGCCGGCGTTGGCAGGTTGCTGGCTGGGTCGCTACCGACTGTGTTGACCTCGAAGCCATCGTCCATCCCGTCACCATCCGTATCAACGACATTTGGATCGCTGTGGTAGATAAATACTTCCTGGCCGTCTAGCAAGCCATCGCCGTCAGTATCAGCCAGTGCAGCTGAGGTGTTAAAGGATGGTTCAGCGAAATCATAAATTCCGTCCTGGTCCAAGTCTGCCGGCCGGTTGAGTTCGGTTTGCTGAATCAAAATCGCAGAGAGAAAATCGGCCATTTCTGAGTATCCCTCAGCGTCGGGGTGAAGCAAGTCCGACGAGATGATTCCCTGTCCGAGCGAGAAAAAGTCGACTTGGGTAAGACCGGAGATGGCGCTGTTAACGCTGTTAACCCAGGGTTGCTGAAATGCACGCTTAACTTGGGTGAGTTTAGCGAGTAGCACTACGGCATCGGTGTTGTTACCTGAGTTAATCATATTAATCAGGTTATTCTTAGTGTTGTTTGCGCTGTAGAAAAGCCAATAGTCGTTTACGCCTTCGAGGATGACGATAAAGTCAGCGTGATTCTCCTGCGCAAAAATTTGCGCGGCGCGAACTTTACCCTGGGGTGTTTTTTCACCGGGGTCGCCCACGTTCAATACAACTACACCAGGATGGAGTTGTTTCAGATTTCCAGGGTAGCCCAGGCCCGTGCTGTCCGCAGTTCCGTAGGTGATGGAATCTCCGAAGCAGACTATTCGCACCTGGCCGTCACAATTGATATCGAGGAGCCCGTTGATGTCTGGGCACGCGAGCGCAGCACGCTCAGAGAGCGCAAGGACTAACACTGAAAAAATCAGGTGTCGCAGTTTGTGAGATCGTTTCGAAGCAGTGAACATTTTTCTTTGTTTAAACCACGGCCAAAAGCGTAGTATCAAAATCGAGGCAAGTATAAAAATCCTTATCGAACAAGTAAAGAGCTATGACTTCAAAGCAGGCCAAGAACGGCGATGTCCTGTTTCTATGGACTTACGTCATGTTTTTACTGCTTGTAGCAACTTACTTTTGTGCTCCAATTCACCACCCTAACTTCTACTTCCAACTGACTCTAGGTAACTGGATTCGCCACAACTCCGAGCTTCCGGTTCAGGACTTATGGTCTGCGGCGGGGGAGGGCGCGGCGTTTTATTCCGACAGCTGGCTGTTCGCTGCCGTCGTTTCGATAATCGAGCAGTACTGGGGCGAAAATGGACTTCTCTATGCCAAGCTGCTGCTCTTTGTCAGCTTCGTTGGTCTGCTGGGCTCGGCCTTGTCGGCAAAAGCCGGTTCTAGATTTGTCGGAGCTTCACTGACTGCGGTGGTAGCCGCAGCGGTGTTTGAAAGCAGTTCGCTTGAACCAAATGTTCTGGGTTGGGCGCTGTTCTTTTATTGTTTGGAAGTCTGTTCGCGCTTGAGTAGTGCGCAAGATTTCGCAAAAAATCTTTCGCGATTGACATTGCTGCTGGTGCTGTTTGTCAATGTTCACGCGTCGGCTTACTTAGCAATCGGCTGGATTCTTTTCACGATCTGGTCCGGCGCTGATCTGTCGGCAAAGCAAAAGACAATCGCCGCTGCTGCTGTCGCCGCATCAGTCCTTTGCACACCATATTTCGGATCGCAATTACCCCCCGTCCTTGGCGCATTTTTTACGCAAACTGCACACGACTTGCTGGTTCACCCCAATGCGGGCACGGCATTCCATTTTTCAATCGCGTTTGTGGTTTTACTCTGGGTGCTGCTGCTGCTTTGTCTGCACCAGGCTCCGACGGCTCTTAAGGCACGAGACGCCGCACTTGCCGCAGTTTTGACTCTGGCGGCGTTGATGTCGGTTGATTATGCGCCGTATGCAATTATTGGCCTGGCCTATGCACTGGCACAGGTTTGGGGCGCAGCCGGGGCCGAGAACCTCGGGAATTTAGGTGTCGGAATAGATGCGCTGCACCAACGCGCCGTGTCCTGGGATCAGAAAGGAATAATCTGGGTGATGTTCTGTCTAGTGATCGTCAACGGTGTGCAGCTCTCGCGCCTTCCGCTTAGTCTGGGCGGCTACCCGATTAAAGCTCTCGACTATATCGTAAACGAAAATTTACCGGGCCCAATTCTAACTGACTCGCGATTTGCTCCGTATGTTGCTTACCGCACTGCGGCTGCGGACGGAGTTCCGACTACCAAACCCAGCGTCGATCCGCGGACTCCATCGCTGAATTTAGAACTTGGCAACATGATGAGCATGTTCGAACGTTCTGGTCGCCGAGCAGAGGAGTTTTTGAACGCTACTGATCCAGGTGCGATTCTTTGCCGAGAAGAAAGTCTGTTATGTGAACTAGCCCAGCTTTCCAGCGCATGGGAGCTTAAATTCGAGTGGTATAAATCGGTCGATGATCCCGAACCGCTACCGCAGGCGCTGCGCAAGGGAACGAGCTGGCGCATCTACCTGCCTGCGAATCCGCAATAGCTGCTAACGGCTGCGGCGACGCTTCTGTTGTCCGGCTGCCGCTGCGCGACGGCGCGCATAGGCCCCTTTGCGTTCGGCCCTTACGGACACGGCGCTGTCGCTTGCGCGCAGCCTCCTCCTCGCTGCACGATCGTTCTGAACCTCGTCCTGCTGGGCGGCCTGGGCGCGGCGAGCACGCCTTCTGCGTTGAAGTTGATCCCGCTGCGAGTGTCTGCGTCTAAGCCGCTGGTCTTGCGGTGCCTCATCGCTCACGACTGAATCAACTGAGCTCAGAGAAACCGCAGAGACGGTCTGCGCATTAGCTGGGCTGCTTAACAAGAATATGGCTGCTGCC
>JAGRAN010000128.1:0-3210 GCA_020434585.1 Bdellovibrionales bacterium | reverse complement strand
TGAGATGACAAATACTCCAGCTACTGAGGAGGGGCTTCTTGGGTGGATTTGCAGCGGCTTCGGCCTATTAATCGACGGAGAATAATAGTATCATCCCGCCATCCAATCAGCCCTAGTTTTTCTAACAAGGTTCGACCTTGGACGGGCTTGTTTATCAAGCGGCAGGTAAATGACAACACATCTCTTCGAGAACGATTCCAACGCTTTTATAGTTCAAACAGAGGGAGCGCTGAGCGACGCCGAAACGGCGAAAGTCGAATGGATGCTCAAAGCTAACAAAGCTGATGCTGAGAAATTAAGCGGCAGTTTCGTTGGGGCGCGCCGCGAGATGGTTTCACCCTGGTCAACGAACGCCACTGATATTGCCTGGAATCTTGGTGTTACGGGAGTTCGTCGAATCGAACGATTTGAAAAGGCGGGCAACAAACCTACTTTCGATAAGATGACGGAGATGCACTATTCACAGTTGGATAGCTCGACTTTGGTCATTGATGCTGAGCCGGCTCCGGTTCGTCATATCGAAAACATCTCAGATTTTAATGCAGAAGCGGGACTGGCGCTTTCGCAGGAAGAGGTAGCGTATTTAGAGCAGCAAAGCGCGGACCTCGGACGCAAGCTTACCGACGCAGAAGTGTTTGCGTTTGGACAAATCAATTCCGAACACTGCCGCCATAAGATCTTTAACGGAACTTTTGTAATCGACGGCGAGGAAATGGATGCGTCGTTGTTTGCGCTAATTAAGAAAACATCAAAGCACTCACCGAATAACATTGTCTCGGCCTATTCGGATAACGTGGCCTTTCTCAAAGGTCCGGAGGTGCTTCAGTTTGCACCGAAAGACGATCAGGGCCCAAGCGAATTCGGTCTGCGCCGCATCGAAAGCGTGATTTCTCTTAAGGCGGAAACACATAACTTTCCGACAACGGTTGAGCCGTTTAACGGCGCCTCGACCGGCAGCGGCGGAGAGATTCGCGACAGGATGGCAGGCGGTATTGGTTCGCTGCCGCTTGTCGGCACGGCTGTTTACATGACTTCGTATCCAAGAATCGAAGAGGGTTCAGATCACTGGAAGCCGAGTTATTCCCCACGCAAGTGGAAGTATCAAACTCCGGAGGAAATTCTAATCAAGGCCTCAAACGGAGCCTCCGACTTTGGCAACAAATTCGGGCAGCCGCTGATTACTGGGTCGCTCTTGACGTATGAAGGTGAGAGCAAGCGCGGTTTTTACGCCTACGATCGCTGCATCATGCTTGCCGGCGGCGTTGGTTATGCGAACCTTGAGCATGCACATAAGTCCAAAGCAAAGCCTGGTGACAAGCTTGTTGTCCTGGGTGGTGACAATTACCGGATTGGACTTGGCGGAGGATCTGTCAGTTCAGTCGACACCGGGGATGTTGCTCGTGAGTTAGAACTCTCTGCCATCCAGCGGGCCAATCCCGAGATGCAGAAGCGAGTTTACAACGTCATCCGCGCACTTGCCGAGCGCAGCAGTAATCCAATTAGCCTGATTCACGATCACGGCGCTGGCGGTCACATAAATTGCTTCTCAGAACTGCTTGAAGAAAACGGTGGGCGCATCGATCTTTCCGCGCTTCCCGTAGGAGACAAAACTCTTTCAGCGCTTGAGCTGATTGCCAATGAATCTCAAGAGCGGATGGGTTTGATTGTCTCGGCCGCAGACGTCGAACTGCTGCAAAAAATCGCCGAGCGGGAGCGAGCACCGCTATATGTCGTCGGGGAAGTTACTGGGGACGGGCAGTTAGTATTTGCGTCGCCCTCTGGTGAAGCTCCTGTCGATGTTCCGCTTGAAACACTGTTTGGCAGCACTCCCCATACCCGTATCGAAGCGACTTCGATTTCCGTAGAGGAAGATGAGGTCGTTTGTGATTTAAACAGCGGTGACCAACTAGCTGAAGCCCTGGAAAAAGTGCTCTCACTTGAGGGCGTCGCTTGCAAAGACTGGCTCACTAATAAAGTCGATCGAAGCGTTTCCGGCTACGTTGCGCTGCAGCAATGCTGCGGTCCGCTGCACATACCGCTAAATGATGTTGGAGTTGCCGCACTGGACTACAGCTCTTGCAAAGGTATTGCGACAGCGATTGGCCATGCTCCGGTAGTGGGTTTGATTGATGAACGCGCGGGAGCTGTCTTATCGATAGCTGAATCCTTGACCAACACTGTTTTTGCGCCGCTCGACGGCGGTTTGAAGTCTATCTCGCTGAGCGCAAACTGGATGTGGCCCGCTAAGCAGGAAGGCGAAGACGCTCGGCTATATCGCGCAGTGCAGGCTGTGTCTGATTTCTGCTGCCAGCTAGGCATTCCCGTCCCCACCGGCAAAGATTCATTATCGATGACTATGAAATACGGTGATGGCTCAGAAGTGCGAGCTCCCGGTACTGTAGTGATATCATCCTCGGCCCCTGTTACGGACGTGCGTCGTGTAGTAACTGCGGACTTGAAAGCTGACATAAAATCGACGCTGATCTACGCCAATTTCTCTGGAATGCACGAATATCCGCTTGGCGGTTCTGCGTTTGCACAGTCGCAGGCCATGCTGGGGAGAAATGTTCCGAACGTGAAAAGTGTTGAGCATTTCGCTGCCGCCTTTAATGCCCTGCAGAAGTGTATCGCAGGCGATCTCGTCCTGGCCGGTCACGATGTGTCCGCCGGGGGCTTGATTACCGCGATTTGCGAAATGGCCTTTGCCGGAGACTGCGGAGTAGAAATAGACGTTGCGACCAACAACGCATCGGATACTGCAGCAATGTTGTTTTGTGAAAAGCCTGGTGTTGTTTTGCAGGTTGCTGAAGAGAATCGTGCAGCACTCGAGAAGATATTTAAGGATTCAGGTGTTGAAGCGCTGGCGATTGGCTCAGTTGCTGACGACAACATGATTACTTGCAATGCAGGAGATTTAAGTTTTCGCCGTCCAGTTTCTAGTTTGCGAAGCGTATGGTTTGAGCCCTCATGGAAGCTTGACCGTAGGCAGACAAAGCCCGAGCTTGCAGATCAGCGGCGAGATTCCCTAGGTGCGCATCCCCTAGAATATAGTTTTCCGCATGATTTTACCGGAGCGGCGGCGGACTTCGGACTAGACCTAGTGCGTACCAAGCCTGGACGTGCAAAAGCCGCGATAATTCGCGAGAAGGGCACAAACGGTGATCGCGAAATGGCATTCGCGATGTATTCTGCCGGATTTGATGTGCAAGA
>JAGRAN010000127.1 GCA_020434585.1 Bdellovibrionales bacterium | reverse complement strand
CCTCGCAGACCAGTTAGGCGGAGCAACGGGTTCCATCCAGCAGTTCACCGGTTTCGGCAAGCTGATTGATGGTGCGCAGGATGCCAATAACGGCGAAATGCAAAACCTGCAGGACACGATTTCAAAGGTCGAGCGCAGTGCAACCTCACGGCAGGAGGCTTTGCAAAGCCAGTTCACTTCGCTCGAGGGCTTACTCGCTAAGCTCAACTCTGACGCAAACCTGATTGCAGGATTGCTGAAGTTTTAGCGGAAAGCAGGCGCCGGGCCTGCTTTCGCCAGCATTAGCTGTTGTGCTGGCCTTCACAAACGGGTTGTGGAGTGCGGTAGTACAGGGAGGTAGTAGTTTATGGCTCTCATTCAGTTTTCCGGCTTGGCGTCTGGCATTGACTCTGCTGCGTTAATTGACGCACTGGTCGAAGCCCGCGAATCTTCCAACGAGCTGCGGCGCTCTGAGATAGAATTTCTCAACTCTGAGAATGACGCTCTCGAAGAACTCAACACCAAGATTCTCGCGCTAAACGACCTGGTTGATCAGTTTCGCACGATTAATGGCGGCGGAGTAAAGAAAGAGGCAAATACCTCGGACGCAACAGTCGCCACGGCTGCGGCCGGTACGACGGCGATTAATTCATCGTACACGCTGACAGTGACCTCAGTAGCAAACACTGAAACTGCAAACATAACCAATGGCCTTTCTCCTTGGTCGAGCCTCACCTCGGAGTTCGATCCTGACTCCGGTTTCGATGAGACACTGTCAATTACCGTAGGAACTGGAGGAAGCAGCTTTGTAATCAGCGTTAACGTCGACACCGCAGCAGGTGATACACTCCAAGACGTAATTGACGCTATTAATAATGACCCGGGAGCTGAGGGGAATATCGTCGCTTCCGCGGTAAACACAGGAACTAGTAGCAGTCCAAATTACCAGCTTGTGCTGCAGACTTTAAACACAGGCACAGAAGAGGGTGCTATTTCAATAAGCTATACCGACTCAGTAGGGACAGGATCGATTACAATCGACGACTCTTCCGCCGACGCAACTGACGCAACATTCTCTATTGACGGAATTGCTGGAACTATTACGCGTCAAACCAACACCATCAATGACGTAATATCCGGAGTAACTTTTAACCTTGAGAGCGCCGGTCAAACAACTATCACCATCAGCGACGATGCCGACTCGACTGGGGATCAGCTACAGGAATTGATCGATGCGTTCAACGACATAGTCGATTTCGTCAACGAAAATGACACTATCGAACGTATCGAGTCCGGCGACAACGCGACCAACGTGTTCGGAACTTTGGCCAAAACTAACGTCGATAACGATCTGATTTCAAGATTTAGAACTCAGTTGCTAGCTGCTTCGTCGGCAAATGGAACGGAAGTCACCGCAATGTCCGAGCTCGGTATCTCCACAAACCGGGACGGCTCGCTTAGCTTTGATATTGATGAGTTTATTGAAGCCGTTAACACCGATTCAACCGGGGTGTCCGAAGTAATTACAGACTTCGCCGACAACGTTGCCGGCACAGCTGGAGTGCTCAACCAGTTTACGAAGTTCAACGGGTTTATTGACCTGGCGCAGGAGTCAAATAACAACGAGATTTCTAACTTAAACGACGCAATTGAGCAGCTCGAACGGCAAACCGCTTCAATGCGAGAAACGCTAACTTTGCGCTTCGCCCGACTTGAACAAATCACCGCTGAACTGCAAAGCAAGGAGTCTGCGCTGAGCGGCATCTTGGCAGGGCTATAAGTGTAATAATATCAACTGCTTAGCAATACGCGATTCCCCTTAAAAAAATAGGATTTCTTCCCAGAAACCGCTAAAGGAGCAGGGGGTAAACTTACGATAACAATTATAGATACAGGAAGTTTCAACAGCGTTAGGGAATCAGACAACACAGGTTTTTCGGTTTATGTACGCCAAGAACGCACACAAGCAATACACGAACGTTCAGATCTCCACAGTAGATCGAGGCAAGCTCCTGCTCATGATGTATGACGGGGGCATTAATTTCCTAAAGCACGCTAAAGACGGCCTGGTAAACAAGGACATCGTTAAATTCGCCCGCTTTTTAAGCAAAGGGCAGGCGATTATTGCAGAGCTGATGAACACGCTCGATTTCGATTCGGGCGGGCAAATTGCAAAAGACTTAGATCGTTTATACGATTTTATGCTTTTCTACTTAACGGAAGCTAATCTTCAGAAAGATCCGGAGAAAGTTCAGCGGGTGATTAATCTGCTCGAAACGATCGCCGGAGCATACCGCGAGATTATCGACAGCGGTAAATACAATAACGAACTAAGCGATATTCTCGAGCGAGGGCAGGGGGCGGAGAAGCACTCCACTGAAGAAACCCCAGAGAATTCATCGCTATCAGTTCAGTTCTAGTTCGAAATTTTCAGTCTATTTTAGTGCGTTTACGCTTGAGTTGTCTTGCGTTTACGGCCTATTAGCAGCGCAAGCTGTTTCCTAGACGCGGAATGCGCGTCGATTAGCTAGCTCACAGCATCTTTTTCTATAGAAGTTAAATACTTGCGGCGAAATGGCGCCAGTCGATAGGCTGGTAAGCCCGCGGTTGGCACTTTTGTGCGTTTCCAAGAATGGGATTATGTCAGCGGACGACAAACTAAAACTCCAAGAACTGGGCAGCCGGATGCGCTCGGAGTGGGATCGCCGCATCGCTCACGATTACCGCTACTGGATGAGTGACGGCGTAGACGACGACTGCGCGATGTGGGAAACCGGTGACCGCGATCTCTCCTTGCTGTTCAAGGGTCTCGACGAAAAATTCGTCTCTCAAGCTACTGCACTCGACCTGGGCTGCGGAGTAGGGAGACTTGTCGGTGCGGCCTCGAAACGCTGTAAGCAAGTGATTGGTGTCGACGTTTCCGAACAAGCAATTGCGGAAGCGCAGCGCCTCCTTAGCGATAAAAGCAATGTGACCCTTCATCTCGGCAATGGTTCAGACATAAGCGCCGTTGAATCAAATTCAATCGATCTTGCATACACATTTGCAGCTCTTGCCAGTATGCCAGTTGCTGTCGTTGCTACCTACTTGCTTGAACTGCAGCGAGTTTTGAAGCCTGGCGGACATGCACGTCTTCAGCTCTATCTTGGCTCACCCCAAGCGGCAATGCAGGAAGACAGCATTGCAATTCGCTGCTACGACAAGGGCCGTTTCGTCGCCGCTGTTCAGGCGGCAGGATTTTCAGTTGTCGGCGTAAGAGAGCTGGTCTTGCCATTCGAGGTATCCGACGAGGAAGCTGGCTTGTACGCCAAATTCGTAGATCTCACTAAAAACGAACAGCCAAGTTTAAGCGCCGCTCAGATTGCTGAGATACTCATGCCCGGAGGTGAGCAGAGTGCGGGATCTGGTTGGGGCGGCTCAGAAACAGAATATTTAATGGCCCTTGCCCGAGCGCAGCAGCACCTAGATAAAGGTGAACTTAGTGAAGCGCGCGAGGCTTTGGAATTTGCGGTTCAGCATTTTGATAGCCCCGAGCCACAGGTTATTGAGCTTCTTGAAGAACTGAAAACAGGAGCCGCTCCTTCGAAACGCGAACAGTCACCCGCAAGTGCAAATACTGGCGAGTGGTCCGCAGAAATTTTCGAACGAAATCTAAGAGTCCTCGCAGAGCGATTTCCTGAAGTTCACAAGCTTGCTTCTACCATCGCGCCGGATGCGGAAGTATCTGTTCGACGCGCGGGCAGCGGTGACGGAGTAGTTTATCGTGGCGATACAGCGCTCGACCAAAAAGACAAGCCACGACGTGCCGGAGAAGTTTGGGCCGAACGCTGCTGCAGGCCAAGCGGTGAAAGACTGATCGTCATTGGATTCGCTTCCGGATATCATCTAGCATCGCTTGTTGAGAAAATGGGCTCTAATGTCCATGTAGTAGAGCCTGACCCGCGAGTACTTAGAGCGGCGCTAGGCATTCAGGACTACACTAACTTGCTGGGTCAACTGGATTCGCTGACAATTACCCCTGAACAGTTTAAGGAGGTAAGCGAATCCCTATCCGCTGATCACGTCGAAACAACTATTATTGCGCACCCTCAAACCCACGCGCTTCATCGCAGTTTCGTAGACGAAATTCGTACAATTTTTTGGTCAAAGCGCTCTGCTGAAGGTCTGCGGCCGTCAATTGCCGTAGTCGGTCCGATCTACGGGGGCTCACTCCCAATAGCCAGCTATGTCTACAATGCGTTTCGGCGGCTCGGCCATCGAGTTCAGTACTACGACTTGTCAGACTTCTGTCCTCCGTACAAGAAGCTGCCTGAGTTCGTGCGCGACAAATCACGACGAAGCTCTCTTGAGAGCTCCTTCGTGCAAATGTTGTCTGAAATAGTTTTAGAAGGCCTGAGCGAACGACCTGTTGATATTATGATCAGCCTGGCGCAGGCACCTTTGTCTCCAGAAGCGCTGACGGAGATGCGCAACCGCGGCATTATTACCGCAATGTGGTTTGTGGAAGACTGCAGACGGTTTGCCACTTGGCAGCAGATTTCCCGCTACTACGATTACATGTTCCTGATTCAGAAGGAACCGTTTACTACCTATGTTGAGGCCGCGGGAGCTGGCAGAGCTATTTATCTTCCGCTGGCATGCGACCCTCACGTTCACAAACCGCTTAATGTTCCGGAAGAGGAGCGAGCTCGTTGGGGTTCACCGATTTCCTTTTTAGGGGCGGGATATCATAACCGGCAGCAAATGTTTGCGCAGCTCGCCAACATGCCGTTTAAGATTTGGGGCACCGAGTGGCCGAAGAGTCACCCTTTCGACAAACTCGTTCAGGAAGGTGGACGACGGCTTGAACCGGAAGAGTATGTAAAAATATTCAACAGCTCAGAGATTAATCTCAATCTCCACTCTTCAATGGAACGTGACGGCGTAGATCCTTTCGGAGACTTTGTAAACCCGCGCACGTTTGAACTTGCAGCAGCAGGTGCATTTCAGTTAGCGGACAATCGAACATTACTGCCCGAACTTTTCTCCGTCGGAAGCGAAATTGCTACTTTCAGTGATGGGAATGAGCTGGAAGACAAAATTAAGTACTTTCTGCAAAATCCAGCAGAGCGCACGGCTATTACAGAAGCAGCTCGCAAACGTGTCCTCGAAGAGCACACTTACGAGCACCGAGTGAAGTCGATGCTCGGCTATATCTATGCAGATCGCTCTGAATATTTGCGCTCTCGCGTAAGCGAAGGACCTTGGCCCAAGACGCTGGCCGCCGCAGAGAAGTATCCCGAACTAAAAGAGAGGCTGGAGAAGGTTTACCAAAGAGGAGAGGAACCGAAACTTGAACAGCTGGTAGCAGACATTCAGCTTGGAAAAGGCGCACTCGACGAGGTCGAGCAGATGCTGATGTTTATGTTCAATCTCAAAGCGCAGATTGCTTATGTCAACAAGCTTCGATCAGAAACCCGTTAGCAACATCCTGCTGGTTGCAATTACCAGACTGGGAGACCTGCTGCAGGCGTCGCCGACAATTGTCGGGATGAAAGAGCAGTTTCCAGGCGCAAGATTAACAGTTCTTGTCGATCGCCAATTCTCCGCAATTTGCAAGGGGATTCCCGGCATTGACGAGCTGTATGAAGTCGATCTGTCCATGGTCGTTCGCAGCCTACACCGGGATGGAGACGGAATCGTTGACGGCTACGAATATGTCCACAAGCTAGTCCAAGATTTACGAGCAAAGAACTTTGACTACTGCGTAAACATGGCATCGGCCGGCTACACAGCATTGCTACTCAAGATGATCGGCATTGAACGCAGCTACGGCTGGACTGCCGACGACGAAGGGAATCGTATTATTTCTAACCCATGGTCGATGCTCTTCGCCGCTTTTGTCTATCACTCCAATCGGCACTACAACTCGATTAACCTGGTTGACGTAATTCGCTGCTCCGCAGGCGTTCACACGCACCCGCGTCATTTGGTCTATGAAATTCCGCAGCAGTTTCATTCCTTTCCTGACAAGTTTCTGGCCGAACACGGCCTAAGCTCCGCCAGCGGTCCTCTCGTGTGTCTTCAAGCCGGAGCTAGCCAGGAAAAGCGTCAATGGGCGCCTGTTAAGTTTGCCCGCCTGCTGCAGCAGCTGGTTGAAGAACATGGTGCTCGAGTCATTATGACCGGTGCGGCAGGTGAAGCAGCGATCATCGAAAAAATCCTTAGCATTTACAATCACCCCAACATCGCAAGCGCAGTGGGCAAGACTAACCTAGGCGAGCTCGCAGCACTGCTGCAGCGCGCTGATGCGTTAATAACAGGTGATACTGGCCCAATGCATCTTGCCGTTGCCGTCGGCACCCCAGTGATCGCGCTATTTCTTGCCTCGGCGTACTGCTTCGAAACAGGTCCCTATAGCAGAGGCAACCTAATCATTCAGCCGCAAATCAGCTGCAATCCATGTAATCCAAACTTTTCTTGTCCGCGACCAGACTGCCATGATCAGATCACACCAGAGATGGTCGCCTACTTGCTTAAGCTTCGCCTAGCAACTTCTGCAGAGGAAGTTGCCAGCCTTGCAATCGACGAGACACTATGTCCGCCCGATCAAGTCGCCGTGTACTACAGCGATTTTGACGAAGAGGGTTTTTTAGATTTTAGACGCCTTAACTCACCGGCAGCGCGCCTCGGTTATCATCCGGCATACTTCGACGCAGCAATGGACGCTTATCGGCACTTGTGGAAGGAAGAATTCGGCATGATGCCTGTTAAAGATGTTCCTCATGTCGAGGCTACAAACAAACTTGCTGTAATCGATCACAGAGCTGAGGGCACAGCAGGCCTTGACGAGGCAATTAACGCAGCTGTAAAAGGAGTAGAAGTTTCCGAGCGATTGGTTGAGCTTATCCGAAATGTTTCGAGCCCACCTAGCTTGCTGGGTGAAGTTAATTCTCAAATTAACGCAATCAACCGCCATATCGAAGATATCGGGCTGGCTTATCCGATGCTGGGCGCACTGGTGAGAATGTTTGTAATGGAGCAGCAGAACATGCAGGGCGCTGATCCTGTGCATCTAGCCTCGGAAATGAAGCAAATTTACGAAAATCTCAGACGGCGCGGCCAAAAGTTTGCTAAGCTGTTTAAGTACAACATAGAGCAGAATTGGAACTAACACATGGTACGTGTCAAGATTAACGGCGAGCAGGAGCTGAGCGACATCGGCACAATCAACACGATGGCCGACCTCGTAGAATTGATCAAAGCGCAAATCGACCCAGACAGCATCATTACCTCTCTCGTTCTCGAAGGAAAAGAACTTAGCGACGCAGACTGGAGAGTCCCGCTCAGCGTGCAGGGCGACGCAATGCTTGAAGTTACTACGGGCTCAAAAGAGGATTACGTTTCTGAGCGCTTGTCTCAAGCTGGAGGATATCTTGAGCAAATCGCCGAGCAGCTGCAAGTAAGCGCACAACTTTTCCGACAAGGCAGTAACGAAGACGCCAACAATTCTTTCAGCCAATCAATGGACGACTTGAAAGCATTCTTCAATTGGTACAGCGCCGTGCTCCAAGTGCTTGCAGAAACTGCTGAGCAAGATGTGAATAGCTACAGCGAAAAAATAACTCCGATTCTTCAGATCTCAGAAGAAATCGTTCAGCACCAGCTTCACCAATCGTGGATCCTCATGGCAGACGTAATCGACGGCAAACTCGTTCCTCACCTAGAGGAGATCCGCTCGTTTTGCCTGTCCTTGCAAAGCAAATATTGCGAGCAGTAAGTCGAAACTAGATCGCAGTAGTTTCTTCCTCGCCAGAGTCGCTCGAATCTTCACCTCGGGAGTGAAAGCGACTATGGCTGCAGTACTGCCGGACATCACAATACTTACATTTCATCTTGCTCGGCGCAGGAACGGCGGGCACGCCCCCAAGTATCGAGCGCATCTCGGCGAGCACACTATCCAGCCAACGCTGCTTTTCATCTGTGTTTTTAATTCTAACGGTGCGAACGCTCTTACCCATGAATAACACACCATACGGCGGCCGCTTACCTTCTTCTTCCTCAACCAGCCGACAGTGAACAAGCAGCTGAATAACGTGACGATCGCGCACTTTGTTAGTCATCGGCTTGCGGTCGGCGGGAACAATAAAACCTTCCTCGACCAGTAATGCATCCGGTCGGCTCGAAAGCTTCAGCTTTTCTGAATAATACTTTTTACCCGGGAGTTCGGAACTTCCGCGCACAGCAATGACATCAGTCTTCTCGCCGACACCTGCGCTTTGTCGAATCGAACGGCGCTTACGGTCAAGCAGATCCCAAACAAAAATCAAAATCCCAAGGACCAAGAACAGGCCAAGGATTTCGAGCGGTATCGCCTGCTTCGCGGAATCGATGATGTGCAGTAGTTTCTTTTCGCCTTCGAAAGCCTGAGATTCGAGTTCGCGTACCTGGTCCCAGGCAAAGACAAACACAGCCAGAACAAACAACAGTAAGTACGCAATTGTGGCGTATTCGCGAAGTTCGCTGCTCAGGTCGTGTTGACGCACCCATTCTTCTCGCAGCTCTTTGCTTTCTTCTGTGCCTTCGCCGTGCTCGTAGCGCGCATGCTCAATGTACTTAAGCCGCCAAGCTTCGGGGCAGACGACGTAGTTTGAAATTTCAGCGGCGCTGAGCGTGCGGTGGTGTTGATCGTCGGCCATTTAATTCAGAAAGCTATGTTCTTCTACTCATTTATACATCGACCGCTTCGCCTCGACACCTGAAGGCTAGTTTTAAAACAGAGTTAAAACACCCCTTGGACAGGTTATATACACTGCGGGAAGGGGAGAACTGCTGTCAAAAGTTTGGATCCGGCGTCAAATTAACTAGGGCTTAAGCCCAACTAAACACAGAGAATTCTTCTTCGGGAGCGCCTTTCTTAGTTTAAACAGAGTAAAGTTAGGCAGAAATAACCGCAAGAGCGAGCCGGTCGATTCTGCACATAACCCTACTAACCTTTTGTTTTTACCTATCTTTTTCGACCACTGACCCTAGTCGTCTTACCGCGGCATTCCTCAAAAACCCTGCTGCATGTGAAACAAAGTAAACCGCGGCAGCCAAACCGAGCAAGATTGGAACGCTTCTTGAAAGGAGGACTGTGGTGAGTAGTGCAGCGCTAAGCTGCATCTAAAGAGTGCTGCCATACGGTTTTATGGGTTTTGGTTAAGGATAGCCCTTCGTTCCGATTCTCTGAAGCTGCATGAAAGCATAAATCAGTCGGCAATAGTCGACCGAGTTTTTTAACGTAGGAGAGCGCAGCTCGAGAAAGGAAGTATTCGGTATGGATACCGGAAAACCAAGAATCGGTATTGTAACGACCTTTAATCAGAAGTGCGGACTGGCAACTTACGCCGACTATTTGATCAGTGCCCTACGGGACGAAGAAATCATAGTCCTTGCCGAAACCGCAGGTGCAGAGCAGCTAACAGCTCCTGATGACAGCAGGGTTCGCCGCTGCTGGAAGCGCGATACCTCATCACTTACTCAACTCTCTGAAGAGATAAAGCGCAGTGAGATCGAAATTCTCCATTTGAACTGCCACTATCGCTTTTTCAAGGCTCATGTTCTTACACAGTTTCTCAGCGAGCAACGTGCAGCCGGTGTACAAATCATTGCCCACGTCCACAACCCTTACACGATCGATCCGAGTCTAATTGCCTTAATGCAGGGTTCCGACGCGATTATAGTTCACACTCCGGAAAACAAGCTTGAGGCAATTGCCAATGGAGCAGCGCCCGAGTCCGTTCATGTCCTTGAGCACGGTGTGCTGGGAATCGATCAAGACCCGGCGCAAGCGCGACAACGCCAGGGCATACCAAGTGAGCAGAAAGTGGTCGTATGCTTCGGCTTCGCACAAGCCCATAAAGGTTTTGACGAAGCGATAACTGCCGCGGCAGAGCTCAAAGCAAAAATCCCGAATTTACACTTATATATTATTGGCGGAGCCCACCACGAAGATCCAAACTCAGTGCGCTACGTAGCAGCAATCAAGGAATTGGTCGCTAAGCTGGGCGCTCAATCCTTCATCACTATCCGTGATGAATTTGCGTCCGAAGAACTAGTGAACGATTTTCTCTGTGCAGCTGATGCCGTAGTCATGAACTATCGTTCCACATATTACGAAGCATCAGGTGCTATCGCTCGCGCCCTCGGCTGCAAAGCTCCCGTAATAGCGTCCACTGCTCCGACCTTCGCAAGATTTGCTGATACAGTCTTTCATGTCACGAGCGGCTACCCGCTTCCGATGGCCTTGGAACTGGTTCTAAGTAATCAAACGCTCAATAGTACTTTAAGAAGCTCTGCGGCCGCGTGGGCAGAAAAGAACAGCTGGCCTGCAGTAGCTGAAAAATTGTTAGTGCTTTATCGCCAACTGGCGGAAAGGCGTAAATCTTTACTGGAAGAGATCAAGTCGCGAGGAGCTTCGACAGCTCAACCAATTATGCGGGTGTTAATGCAGAATCGCAGTAATGCACTTACACATCGCGGCGGCGACACAGTAGTCATGGAGCGAGTTGCCGAAGGGCTGCGAGCAATGAACGTTCATGTCGAATATGACTTGGACGGGACCGCTGACGTTCGTGCATACGATCTAGTACACATACACAATTTTGCAACACCTCAAATCACGGAAGCTTTTGCTCGCAGAGCACACGAAGCAGGCGTGCCTTACGTGGTTACGACCATGTATGAAGATCTACCGCTGTTCTACAACCAAATGTTCGCTCAGTTTGAAGTGCTTCAGGCATATACAAATGCCGGACAGCCAAAGCGCAAATGGGGCGAACTCAGCCAGATGGCGAAGAACGCCCAACCTAGTGAAAGATGGGAGAATACGTGGACGGCTGAACATGCGGCTTCGTTAATCGCTACCGGCGAACGGGAACGCCAGTCATTGCTGCGCGACTATCCAAATGTTCGCAGAGTCGATTTGTATTCCTGCGGATGCAACTTGGAGCATATTGAACCAAACGGCGACCTGTTCACCGCTGAAACCGGACTTAAGGACTTCATCTTCTGCGTTGGACGACTTGAAACTCGGAAGAATCAGCTGAGCCTGCTGAAGGCGCTAGATGACAGCGAACTTACCGTAGTATTTGCTACCGGTGGCTTTACTTATCAGCCTGAATATGAAGAGCAGTGCAAGAAGTTCAAGCGCCGCGGCCAAACTATCTTTCTCGACCGACTGGATGCCAGAATGCTCTCCAGCGCCTTTGCCGCCGCCCGGGTCCATGCTCTTCCGAGCTGGTACGAACTTCCCGGCATCGTTTCAATGGAAGCAGCTCGGCACAATACAAATATTGTAGTGACGGATTACGGAACTCCAAAAGACTATTTTGGCGATTCAGCTTACTACTGCAATCCGGGTGACACTGAGAGCATTTACAACGCAGTTATGGCCGCTTACTACACTCCTCCTAAGGCAGGTTTGATGGAGTCGGTTGAGCACCGCACTTGGGAAAATGCAGCTAAGCAGGTTCTAGGCGTTTACAAAGCTGTATTGTCAGCATCTCCCAAGTTAAACCGATCTTCTTACGAGCTTCCGGAATGGTCCATCGACAATTCGAATAAGACTCTCGTCAGGACTATCGAAACTGCGTCTGACACAGCAGCCGAGGCTTCAAGAACCGTATCCCAAATTGCGGATAAGATGCGTTCACTAGCGCCAATCAGAATGCCAGACGCACCCGACCCGACAATTATTTGCGACGAAGCTGATGTAATTGCGAGGGAAGGACGATTCGAAGAAGCTTTATCTCACTATAAAGCCGCACTTGAAATCGACCCCAGATTTGGACGAGCTTACCGCTCATGCGCCGTAATGTATTTACAGCTTGGCGGCACAGACCAGGCGACAGTAAATTTTGAGCAAGCAATTAAGTTCGACGCGACGGACGCACGGTCCATTGCAGGACTTGGTACATGCTTGTGGACTCTGGGACAGCAGCAGGAAGGCTACAAGCTCTACGAACAGGCGCTTGAGAGGTCACCGGCAGATTCATCGATCCTGCTTCAACTGCTAAATGCCGCTTATGTTCTAGACGAAATGGCGTCGCTCGAGAACGCGCTTATCCAGTATCTGACGCAAAAACCCGGTGATTTCCAAATTAAGTATTGCCTGGCCGGATGCTGCTTCAAACAACAGAAGTTCGACGAGTGTATCAAAGTTTTAAGCAATCTCCTTGAAGATCAGCCTGAGCATGCGGATGCACTGGAACTGAAAAGACTGGCCGAGGAGAAGCTCGGGGCCGCTCAGCCGAAAGCGGAGGTCGCCCAGCCAGCTAAGCCTGCCGGTATTAGCCAAACTTTTAGCCATGCGTTCGACCAGAAGCTGCGAGAATTAGAAAAAGCAAAAGAGGCGCGCGACTACGGTCGTGTAATTATCGAAGCCGATGAAGTTTCGAGCGATGCGAGCGCCCGACCTGATCAGCGCAGTTTTGCGATTATCTTGAAAGGCGAATCCTTAGCTTGCCTAGAACGACTGACCGAAGCTGAGGAGCTCCTTCAGGAAGTTGCAGTAGACCGCGTACACCGCGCCCGTGCACAAACGGCGCTTGGCGCAATTGCTGCCGCTCGCCAGGACTGGGATAACGCTCAGCGCCACTTCAAGGACGCTCTCAATTGTCAGGTGGACAACGATAAAGCGCTAGCAGGTCTTGGAATCTGTGCGATGAAGCAGGGTCGATTGCACGACGCCTGGGATTTCTACCAACGTTCTTTAACGGTCAATTGCGAGAACATGCGTTCGCTGCTCGGCATGGTCCAAGTCGGTTATGAGTTGAATAAAGCGCCGGAAGTGCAGGCTGCTTTAGAGAATTATCTCGACATTCACCCGGCTGACCTGGCAATCTTGTATTCGTACGCCGGATGCTTGTATGCCCAGGGAGGATTGCTGGACGCAAAGTCGGAGCTAGAGAAGATTCTGATCTTTGATGCCGGACACGCCATGGCAAATGAGCTTCTGGACAAAATTAACGAAGAGCTAGCTGAGTCGGCGGCGAACCCCTAGTTACTTGCCTGTGGCAGAAAACGAACGCTTAGCAATTCTGGTTCTTAACCAAGACTGGTTTGTCAACGAACTGCGTGAACTCGGACACCGAGTCGTTTCGGCCGGATGGGTCAGCGAATCCCTAGACATCTACTTCAAGTTTCCATCCACACCCATAAAAGAAGTGCTGGCAATGCTGCCAAGCGGCTTCAAACCTCAACGTATCCTATACCTTGACGACAGTGGACCCTTGGCCGTAACAGGGCTGGCGGAGATAGACATCCCGACATTATTCTACTCAGTCGATGCCCACCATCATTCGTGGTGGCACTCGTGCTTCTGCGCAGTGTTCGACAAAACACTGGTTGCACAGAAAAACTACATTCAGAGCCTTAGCGAGTACTGCAGCGGTATCGAATGGCTGCCATTGTGGGCACCGATCAAGATTGAGCCGGCTGAAACTCCTACAATTGATGTCTGCTTCCGCGGCAATCTAGATCCCGACTTACACCCTAAGCGAGCAAAATTCTTTGGTGAGCTGGGACAGCTAACCAACTTAGACGCTAAAACCGGACGATACGCCGAGTCATTTCCACGCTCCAAGATTGTCGTTAATCAGTCTGTCAAAGACGATTTAAACTTTAGAGTTTTCGAGGCGATGATGTGTGGAGCACTGCTGATAACTCCGCGCATGAATAACGGCCTGCTCGAGCTCTTCCAAGAAGACGTTCACCTAGTAACCTACGAAGATGGAAACGCCCAGGAGGCCGCAGCGAAATGCAATTACTATCTAGAACATGAAGAGGAAAGGGCGCGCATCGCCGCCGCAGGCAGAGAAGCCGTATGTAAAGAACATACTATGATGGCGCGAGCAACATTCCTTGAACAGCGCTTAAGGGACACAAAAGTCACCCCACGGCCTTATCGCTACTTCGGCGAAGGCTCTGCAGTATACACAAGCTCGACGACCGTCAGACGAATTTCAAACATACTCGCCGACAGGTTGCTAGACCAAGCGGCAAAACTTCTGATTCAAAGCGCGTCTAAGAAGGAAATCAACAATAACGCCTTCATGACATCGGTCCACTTCTGCAAGTACGAATACGAGCATCGCGGCAAGGCTGAGCAAGCAATCGAGTTTATTAAAACAATTTACGGATTCTTTCCGGACACACTTCTTGTCGGACTAAGCGTGATCGAATCGCTGTTAACCGCAGGAAGACGCGGCGAAGCTCTTGAGATCGCACGCCACTTCGGACCAAATGAACAGGAACTGATCAACATGGCCGGTCCGACTCTTGCCCCATTTCGCAGGGAAATTGTTCAGCAGCTCGATCAGGCTAAAGTCAGACGCGACAACCGCCTAAGCTCTTTTATCGCCGAGAAGACGTAGATTAAACGTACAGCTTAGACAGCGCACGCAGCTGATTCGTCAGCACCAATATCGCCGGAATTGACATCGATTTGTTGTGAAACTCACGCATACTTTGCCTAAAGCGCTGTGCCACTTCGGTCCGCCTGGACAGATAGGTTTCCATCGCTTCAATTGTCGGCTCACCAACTTCTTCAATTACACTGCGAGTAATCGTTGCAATACTGTTTTTGAGTTCGGCTGAAATCGCTCGAACGGCAAGAGCTTCCCAGCGATCGTTTGGTTCAATATCAGCAGCCTGCTCAAGAAGATTAGTGGTCTGAAATTCAGCGGCTAGTCGCGCATAAAGCTTCGCGACATTTGTAACTTTCTTCTCTAGCCCAAAAGCGATCTGCGCAATATCCAGGTAAGAAGTTGCGTAGGCGATAGATGCAACAGATTTCGCAAGATTCTCTGGGAACCCGTTCAGCGTAAGGCGCTTAACCGATTCTTGGAACCTACGTAGCTCGACCTCGGTCACCAATCCTTCTGTCTCTCGAAGCAACAACGTAAACGGCTCCTGGTAACGCTCAATCAGCTCACCCCAAGACCAATTTGGATTGCGATGTTCGAGCAGCCACCGGGTCATGCCGTCAAGCGCGGCAGTCATCGTGAGCAGCGCTTTCAGGTGGCTGTTTGTCGTCGAGGCTTTGTCCATGACGCGCAGCTCAATCTTCAGCGCGTCAGCACTGAGCAGAGTATCAGCAGCTAAGAACGCACAAATGATGTCTATCTCAGGCGCGCCAGTTTCCTGAGTGAGCCGATAAACGAACGATGCGCCCATACGTTCGACCAATTCATTCGCAATCTGGGTCGCAACGATTTCTCTACGCAGCGGATGCTTCTCTGTTTCTGCCCTGAATCGCTGAACGACTTTGGCGGGGAAGTAGCTAAGCAAGTAACGCTCTACGAACGGCTCTTCCGGCAGAGATGATTTCATTATGACTTCGAACAGCGCAATCTTGACGTAAGCGATAATGACGGCAAGTTCGGGCCGGGTAAGGCCTGCACGCAGTTGACTGCGCTTAACTAAAGATTCGTCATCGGGAAGAAATTCGCCTTCACGATCCAGCACGCCGTTATTTTCTAACTGTGCAATTAGGCCGCGATAATAATCGATATTCTTACGGCTGCGGCGGACACCCAAACTAAGTATCATGCTCTGTGAGCGATTGCGCCCAATTACCTTGCGACATACTGAGTCGGCGCACATTTCGAGAAGCTCATTTCGCTCCTCCAATGTTATTTTGCCCAGTCTGACTTCTTCGTTTAGCAGAATTTTCAGGTTCACTTCCGCATCTGAGCAATCTACGCCACCGGAATTGTCGACGGCGTCCGTGTTGATATGACCGCCAAGTTTTGAATACTCGATTCGCGCCCGCTGCGTAAAACCGAGGTTTCCTCCCTCACCAACAACTTTCACTCTCAGCTCTCGCGCATCAACGCGAACATCGTCGTTGGCAGGATCTTCGACTTCCATATTGGACTCTGTCGAAGACTTTACGTAGGTTCCGATTCCGCCGTTCCAAAGTAGGTCCGCCGGAGAACATAAGATCGCCTTGACTAGCTCCTGACCGGAAAGAAGGCGCTCTTTAATTCCTAAAGCTCGGGCAGCTTCTTCTGAGAGTTCTATTTCTTTATCGCCGCGGTTGTAGATACCGCCGCCAGTACTCAACACAGAAGCATCATAGTCCGTCCACTGGGTGCCCGGAGTTTCAAACATGCGCTTTCTTTCTTTAAAAGAGAGCTCGGCATCCGGATTCGGATCGATGAAGATGTGTCTATGGTTAAACGCTGCGATCAGTTTCGCCTTGTCGCTGCACAATAGTCCGTTGCCGAAAACATCGCCTGACATATCGCCGATACCGACAACTTTAAACTCTTGCTCAGCTACATCAATTCCTACTTCCCTGAAATGTCGGCACGTCGCTTCCCACGCACCTCTGGCAGTAATGCCCAGCTTTTTGTGGTCGTAACCGTTGCTGCCTCCAGACGCAAACGCATCTCCTAGCCAAAAATCGAACTCATCGATTGAAATAGAGTTCGCTATGTCACTAAATGTTGCTGTCCCTTTATCTGCAGCAACAACCAAGTACGGATCATCCGGGTCGTAGATAACTGTGTTTGGTGGGTGAACGATTTCATCTGAGACCCGATTATCGGCGAGCTGAAGCAGAGTTCGAATAAACTTGCGGTAGCAGTTTTCGACTGATTCACGAGTAGCTTCACCGCGCACGATAAAACCGCCTTTGGCTCCAACGGGAATGATAATCGAATTCTTAACCATCTGAGTCTTCATGAGACCCAAAATTTCTGTCCGGTAATCGTCCTTGCGCTCACTCCAGCGCAGGCCACCGCGGGCGACCTTGCCGCCTCTGAGGTGAACGCCCTCAAAATCTGGGCTATTCACAAACGTTTCGAACATCGGACGTGGTGACGGCATTGCGGCGATTTTTCGACATTCGATCTTTAAGCCAATCGGAATGTTGGAACCATGGTAGTAATTGGTTCGAACAGTCGCCTTAAAAACGCCGAGCATCGCCCTGAGGACTCGGTCGTCAAGCAAATTGCTGACTTCCTTCAAACGCAAGACGAAGCGCTGCTCTATCTCTTCAAGTTTCGCCAGACGCTCAGGCGAGGGACCATCAAAAATTCCCGGCTCAAACTTGGTACGGAAGTATTCGACGATAATCGCTGCGATTGACGGATTACGGGCGATCCCGAGAACAATTGACTTAGTAGATGTAAAAACCTTTATTTGCCAGAGATAGCGCTGCGCTGTGCGCAGTATCGCGAGGTCACTAACTGCAAGACCGGCATCGAGCAGCAGCGCGTTAAGCCGATCGTTGTCTGCCTTGCCGTTAATTACATCGCGCAAACCTGGAACAAAAAAGTTCTGGGCATCGTCGATCGGAAATTTTTGTCCGGAGTTTTTGCGAACTCGGAAATTGTAGATCGCTGCCCAAACGGATTCCTGAGTTGTAATTTCAGTCGACTGTTCGTCAACGATTACCAGCTCGGTGTTTTCCAAGAAGGGGACAATTGAACTTAATGTTAGTCCGCCGCCTTTCTTGTAGATTCTCAAATTAACATGAACACCGCTCAAATCATCAGCTGCCGACCTAACAGCGATCTGCAGATTTTCGGTCTCGTTCAAAGACTCGAGCATCTGAATATCGTAAGCAGCTTCGTCTGCGCTCGTCCCGGCTTTATACTGCTCAGGCAGCGCTCTGCTGTAAAAGGCGGTTAACTTGCGCGCCGCATGCTCCTGCCCGTTTTCGACCAATGAGCGAAAAAGATTATCGTCCCAGGTTAGGGTCAATTCACTGATGCGCTGCTCAAACTCTCGTGCATCAACACTCAACTCCTTGCCGGTGTGGTTCGGCACGAAAAAGTGAAGCCTGACCAGCGGATCATCGGCAACCGCGAGGCTATACTCCGACTCGCCTTGGGGCACTCGAAGAGTTTTCTCGACAAAATTTTGGATCCGCTGTCTTACACCTACGGTGAAGCGTTCTCGCGGCATTACGACCATCACCGATACTATACGTCGCAATGCATCCAGATGGGTGGAAACTCGAGTTTCGTGCGCCTGATAAGACGAAAGAATTATCTGCACATCCCGCCTCAGCGCAGAAGTCGCACCTTGAAACAGTTCGAACTTCGGCATGCTGTCGATAATCGAAAGCGTTTCCTTGTAGTCATGGGAATTAGGGTAGACGCCTTCAAGCTCGATGATTTGCTTTAGCTTTCTGCGGATAAACGGAATTGAGGACGCTTCTTGGGCAATAGCTTTCGAAGTAAGCAAACCGACGAAACAATGAATCGCATCTCCAGTCTCAGTCGGAACCTTGACGCAAACTGCATCCATGCGGATCCGGCGATGAACGGGGCTTTTTAGCAGCAGTTTAGAGAAGTGCAGGAAGGTATCACGGTTAAACAAAAATTCCGCATCTCGAGAGGTAAACTGCAGACCCTCTCGGTATGCATTCGTAGTGGAGCAGAAGAGACCTAGGTCGAGACTGGGATCGTAGTCGAAACCTTCCGAGGCTGGGCCTGAGCCTGGCTGCCAGACCCTGTGCCCAAGAAAAACGAAGCCGCCATCTGTTAACCAATGCAGCACGTCAGCAGTTTCCCGAGCCTGAACAACCGTCTTGCTGTCGCTATAGCCTTCCTCAACGCTGAGCGCACAACTGCGAGCGCGGTCAATCATCGGCTGAAAACCACTGGTGACTAGAGCGAGGTCGGCCATAATCGAACTGATGGAGTCATACAACTCCTGGACCCGATCGAGACTCTCAATCTTCTCAAGTTCGATGTAGTTAAGTGAAATTACTTTGTCACCTGGTCCGGTTAAAATCGGATGTAGGTAGGTAAAAACGCGCAAGCCCTGTTCACGGAAAAACTCTGTCAACGTATCGACGATAAATGGTCGATCGTAGAGCGCCAGCATAAAGCTGGTTACATATTTACCTTCATTGCGGCTAGACAGATCGAGCTCAACAACTTTGTATTCTTTGTTGCTTTCAAGAAAGTCAAAATAGAAAGTGTTTAACTGATGGGACAGGTAACTGAGGGTTCCTACGTGCGAGCGGCTAAGAAAATCGTCGGGAGCCCTGCGAAATAACAACTCTGCAAGCCCCAGAGGGTTGTCCTTCAACAGCTCTACGTTGGCACTGGGAGACGTTCCATTAGTGCCGCCAGTAAGAGATCGGTGGAGTTCAGCTAACTTCTCGGCTGCTGCACCCGAGTGTCGCGCCAGAAAGGTGCTCGATGCCATAATAACGTTGTTGCCCGTACGTCGCGTGTCAGCAAATTAGCAGCACTTGCCAATTTCGCTCAAAGTATTTGGCACAGTCGGAACACTTGAAAAGGGAACGTCAACCGGCCGACACAACTCCAATATTTTAGCGCCATAACATACACCATCACCCCATTTCCGCAAAGAATTATACCTAATATCCGCCGCTTCGCCTGCCCAGCTAAGTTACTGAAATAACAGAATGAATATTAGTTATTCTCCGAATCGGCTTGAACATCTGCTAAGCCTCAATTGCCCCATAAAATGGCGTCCTTTTCGCCCACGCTACGCATACTTTTCAACTTTCCTCGGCCGCAGTGAACATTAATGAACGCCAAAAAGACGACGCGAAGTTTTTCTAATAAAAAGTCGAGCTGCCAACGCTTTGTGCATAAGATTTGGCACTAAGGCCCACGCCAGACAGGTAGTGCTTTTATTGTGCAGTTATAAGCACTTACCCAAGCGCGTTTTTCTGCTCAAGAAGCAAGAAGTAAATACATCAGTACAGCCTGCCAAAATCATGACATGCGCGATCGAGTTGGTATGAGGATTGCCATGAATCTGACGCACTCGTTGGATAATCGGACATAAGAGTGTCCGCTTTCTTGGCACCGTAGGGTAGGGAGGTTTTTTTCATGTTTGATCAAACGACAGAAGTTTCGGGATCGCCGGTTGTCTCAGGGATGTTCGGCCGCAACCCGGTCTTTCGGGATATTATTACCGCCAATCCCGAGATGGAAAAGATTTTCCACGTCATCGAGAAAGTCGCGGGCACTAACAGCACCGTGCTGATTCTCGGCGATAGCGGAACCGGAAAGGAACTTATCGCACGAGCGCTGCATGACCTTAGCGGCGTAAGTGGACCTTTTGTCCCTGTTAACTGCGGTGCGATTCCTGACAATCTGCTTGAAAGCGAACTCTTCGGTCACGAAAAAGGGGCATTCACCGGAGCTATTTCTTCGAAGCCCGGCCGCTTCATGCTAGCCAATAACGGAACAATTTTTCTCGACGAAATCGGAGAAATGACACCGAATCTTCAGGTTAAACTGCTGCGAGTACTGCAAGAGCGGGTAATTGAACCCGTTGGCGGCGTCAAGTCGCAGCCGGTAAATGTTCGCGTTATTGCGGCGACCAACGTCAATCTTTGGGAAAAAGTACAGGAAGGTTCCTTCCGCGAAGACCTTTATTACAGACTTCAAGTAGTTCCGATTGAACTGCCTTCACTGTCAGAACGCCCAGAAGATATCACAATCTTGGCTAATCACTTCAGTCACGAATACGCGCTGCAGAATAATCGGCGGCCGCTTGTCTTCAGTCCGGAAGTGCTCCAAGTCTTTGGACGCTATCGCTGGCCAGGCAATATTCGCGAATTTGAAAACCTGATTGAGCGTCTGACTATCTTAGTTGACGGCGACGCAGTCTATGTCGAACACCTGCCGCGCTATTTGTGCGAACAAAGCGACGTTGACGGCTTCGACTGGCGCAGCAGCGAATTGCCCGAAGACGGACTTGATTTTAACTCCGTCGTCGATTCGTTTGAAAACAGCCTAATTATGCAAGCGCTGGAGCGAACCAAAGGCAATAAGAAAGCAGCAGCCGAGCTGCTCAATCTCAACCGAACCACGCTAGTTGAAAAAATTAAAAAGAAGGGAATTGGAGTTAAGCGCGACGAAGAGGAAACCCAGCTGAAAGCAGCCAGATAGGGGAACAGCCGTGAAACCCATTAGGACTACCATACTGGTCATTTCAGCGTTTATTGCGGTGCAATCGTCACCCGACGCCGAAGCGCAGTCACATAGAACAGCGCAGGCCAACTCTCATGTCTCGCAGGAGTCACCTGTCGAGCTGTCGCGCAGCGGAAAGCACTTCGAAGCCATTTCGGCAATTGAAGAGGCCTCCAACGACGCGACTATCGCGGATCTAATCGCAGCATCGCGCAGCGCCTGGGCACTAGGTCTTGCTGAACGATCTCGAAGCTATACCGACCGTCTGCTGGCAAACAGAGATTTCACAGGCTCTGAGAGAGCACGTGCACTGCTAAGCCGTGCGATTCTAGAACTGCAAGAATCCCAATTTGAGTCTGCCCGTGCGTTCGCAGAGCGCGGTGCCCAAAAAATTCCATCTTCTGAGCTTCGCGCTCAGTTCTGGCTGCTGATTGCTGAATCGCTAAAATCGCAGGGAATCTTCAGTAGAGCTGAGGACTACTACAAACGCGCTAGCCTCGAGGGAAGTGAAGAATCTAAGGCTGAATCCTTGTATTACCTAGGAGAAACTCAGCGCAGACTTGGAATGCTCGAAGAGGCGCGTCATACATTCACCAGCGTGCCAATCGCATCCCAGTACGTCGGCCCAGCCCTACGTCAATTGATGGAAATAGACTTTACGGAACGTGACTACGAGGGAGTATTACTCTGGCACACAGAAGGCTCATCCGCGGCACAGGCACTATTTGACGACCCGTGGACCTACTACGCAAAGGTCACCGCGCTGCTCGAACTTGGGCGCTTGGATGATGCCTCCGCAACGCTGACATCCTTTAAGATCAAGCATTCGGAAAACAATCACTGGTATGCCTTGGCGGAAGCGGCTAGCGAGGCTGCACTCATCAAGAACCTTTACCCATCCGAGCATGACGAAAGCTCAACAGCTTTCAAATCCGTGTCTCACACGATTGCCGACAAGCACAGCGGTGAGGGGATATGAGCGAGAGTTTCGAGCTACATAGTCAGCGTGCGGCGCGCCTAATCGCGATGGGGCAGATGGCTGCGTCGATGGCGCACGAAATTCGCAATCCACTCGGCAGCATGGAGTTGTTCTGCACTCTGCTAAAGAAGGACTTGTCTTCGCAGCCCGATCTTTATCAGCTTGCCGAGCAAATGCATGAAAGCATCAAGGTGCTCGACCGCATTATTGCGAATTGCCTCGAGTTTACCCGCGACCGCAGCGCTAAGCTAAAAACTATCCCATCTGTCGAAGACTATTTTGCACAGATTCTGCGCGACGCGGGACCAAAAGCTGACGCCAAAGGCATAACTATCGAAACCGAACTTGTCGGCGAACTAGCGCCTCAGGCCGATCCGTATCTCCTTAAACAAGCGCTGCTGAATTTAGTCTTCAATGCAATTGATGCTGCAGCTGAGGGCGGTAAGCATGTGAAGCTATTCAGCAACACAAGCGACAGCGCTGCATGGGTGATAAAAATTACTGACAATGGCAGCGGAATTCCGGATGAGGTCCGCGAACGTATTTTCGAACCATTTTACACGACAAAAGACGAAGGCACCGGGCTGGGCTTGGCGATTGTTCACTCGCTAATCTCGGCGCACGACGGCACCCTATCTTTGTCTAGTGAACCGGGTGAGGGAACAGAAATTACAATATCAATTCCACAACCAAGTGGTGCAAACGGAGGACAGTCGTAATGCAGGAAACAGCAAGAATCTTGGTGGTAGACGACGAGAAGCAGATGCGTCTCGGAATGGAAACCGTCCTGGCACGCCTTGGTCACGCCGTTATCACTTGCGAGAACGGAAAGGAAGCTCTCGACTTTCTCGCCCAGTCCTCCGTCGATATGATCATCTCGGACATGAAGATGCCGATCATGACCGGAAATGAATTGCTTGAGCGGGTGTGTAAAGAGCACCCCACCATTCCCATGGTCATGATAACCGCCTACGGTACGATCGAACAGGCGGTCGACGCCATGAGAAACGGCGCGTTCGATTTTATCACCAAACCATTTTCTGCTGATGACTTGGAGCGCGTAGTTGCTAGAGCTTGCAAACCAGGAAGAGCTCAGCCGACAAAACAGCCGAGCAAGTCCGGAACCTCGCAATCACGGGCAATCGTAACCAACGATGGCTCGTTCAAGCGAGTGCTGGAAATTGCAGTGACTGTGGCACAAAGCTCTGCCAGCGTCTTAATTCAAGGCGAATCCGGAACAGGCAAAGAGTTAATCGCACGCTTGATTCACTCAAGCAGCACACGTAACAGCGGACCCTTCGTGGCCGTTAACTGCGCAGCTCTGCCGGACAACCTGCTGGAAAGTGAACTATTTGGTCACGAGAAAGGAGCTTTTACCGGCGCTGTTAGCACTAAGGTCGGTAAGTTTGAACTGGCCAACGGCGGAACTATTTTGCTCGACGAAATCAGCGAAATGGAAGAAGCCCTTCAAGCAAAACTGCTGAGAGTGCTTCAAGAGAGGGAAGTTGATAGGGTCGGCGGCCAAAAGCCGATTCCAATCGATGTCCGAGTAGTCGCTACTACAAACCGAGACATTAAGCAGGCTGTGCGTAAAGGAGAGTTTCGGGAAGACTTATACTACCGACTCAATGTTATCCCGCTCATGGTTCCACCGCTTCGCGATCGCAGCGGCGATATTAAGCTACTAGTCGAACATTTCGTCAGGAAATTTACCAACGGCAGCATAAAATCCGTTCCAAGCCCATTGCTCGAAGAACTAAGCACATACGCTTGGCCGGGCAACGTACGAGAGCTGCAAAACGCTTGTGAGAGAGCTGTGATTTTAGCGCAGGGCGGTGAACTCGAGGCTTCCCACTTCCTAATCGGAGCGCTCGAACAGAACGGAACTACTGTGTCGACCGGGGAAGGGGATGACGACCTGCGCCTCCACTCGGGACTGAGCGTAGCGGAGGCTGAACGTCGACTGATTTTTGAGACTTTAAAGAGTACGGGAAACAACAAAACCAAAGCCGCAGAGCTCCTGGGAATTAGTATTCGAACACTACGCAATAAGCTGAACGAATACTCCATGCAGGACGGCGCGGGAACGCAGTAAGTGGTGGTCCTTTGACGCTGTGCGTATCAGGCGTCAAAGAGACGACGCTGCGAGAACTAGCAGTTTAGAAAAACCGCAGCGTTTAAAGGCAGTTACCAAAACGCTCAATTCGGCATGATGCTTGCCATTTTTGAGCCGGTAAAAGGTAATTTTTTTGAGCAGAGGACGCTCCATGAAAATCTTTGACTCGACATTTTCCATGATTGAGCGCGCGATGGATTTGCGCACCAGACGCCATGCCGTGCTCGCCAGCGACATCGCCAACAGCGAGACCCCTGGATACCGTGCTAGAGAAGTGGACTTCGCCGGTGAACTGAACCGCATGATGACAAACGGCACCCAGTCAGAGGTCGCCCAGACAAATCCCAAGCACATGGACCTATCGTTAAACGAAGCTTCGCATATCGTTTTTGACGATACCGGGGCAGTCGGTGGCGACGGCAACAACGTCGACCTCGACATTGCACTTGGAAAAATCTCCGACAACGGCCGCAGATACTCAGCAGCTACAAACTATCTGAACATGAAGCTGCGCTTAATCAGATTCGCGGCCAGCGGCGGAAGAGGAGGAGTATAAAAAATGTTCGGCAAGGTATACGACATCGCTGCTGCTGCAATGAGCGCAAATCGCCTGCGTATCAACACCATTGCCAGTAACATAGCGAACGCAAACACGACAAAAACTGACGAAGGTGGACCATACAAACGCAAAGACGTAGCTTTACGCGCGACTGACATTCAAGGCGACGAATTCGCATCAGCGCTCGACCGTGCGTCGATGAAGAGCGTAGCGGTCGCCGCAGTTGTTGAGGATCAGAGTGAACCCCGCATGGTTTACGACCCGGCGCACCCTGATGCCGACCCAAAAACGGGAATGGTCGCAATGCCAAACATCAACCCGGTAACTGAGATGGTCAACATGCTAAGCGCCAGCAACGCTTACAAAGCTGCTGCTGAAGTTGTAAACGTCAGCAAGCAGATGACCCAGGTTCTCGAGCGCTTGGCGCAGCGATTCTAGGTAGGAGAATAAACGATGAGCAAAATGCCCATATCTCTTTCAGAATCATTTGCACGCGCCGAGTCGGTGCGCAGCATTATTCCGAACAACAAGCCGAAGGAGCCTTCAGCAACCGAAGCCAGCGGCCTTCCTTCGTTTGGCGAGATGTTCATCAACAAGTTAGAAGAAGTGAACACACAAAATCTCGAAGCAGATCATTTAGTGCAGCAAGCTATCGCGGGTGAAGACGTTAGCCCGCATACGACTCTCATAGCGCTCCAAAAGGCGGATATTTCATTTCGCCTGCTGATGTCAGTTAAAGAGAGAATTGTACAGGCGTATCAAGAAGTACTGCGTATGCCGATTGGTTAGGTCATTAGCCTCGGTAAAAGGTTGAAGCGATAAGGTTTGGTTGACGTATGAAATTTGATATTGGCGCAATATTCACACAGCTTGTTCAGCTCTATGTCAAGCTGCCGCTGGCACAGAAAATCGCTTTGCCGCTGCTGGTCGCAGGCAGCATGGGCGTCATCGTCTTCGTCTCCAACTGGGCCAACCAGCCGGATTATGCCGTTCTATTTTCTGGAATGCAGGAGTCAGACGCCGCTTCCGTTGTTGAACGCCTAAAAGATCAACGTATCGGTTTTCGCATTCGTGACGACGGCCGAACGATTGAAGTCACCCCGCCTTCAGTTGTACATGAACTGCGCCTTGAGTTTGCAGCCGCCGGGATTCCGAAGGGCAAAAGCGCTGGTTTCGAGATTTTCGACGAGTCTTCACTGGGTCAGACCGGTTTTGTTGAAATGTTAAAAGCAATTCGCGCTCTGCAGGGCGAATTGGAACGCACGATCCGCTCGATCGACGCCGTTCGCGACGTGAGAATTCACATCACCAAGCCAAAACGTTCTGTCTTTGTTAAACGCGACGTGCTTCCAACAGCATCTGTTCTGCTTCGCCTCAAGGCCGGCAACAAGCTGTCTAAATCCCAGGTAAAGGGTATCGCCAACTTAGTTTCTAACAGCGTTGAACGACTGACTCCTGAGAACGTTACAATCATCGACTCTCACGGAAACATCCTCAACGAACAGCAAAGCCAGGAGGAAATGGGCGGAGCGGATTCTACCAAGCTTGAATATCGCACTTCGATTGAAGCCAGCTACTCAAGACGCATCGAATCAATGCTCGCAGAAATCCTCGGACCGGGCCGCGCTGTCGCACGCGTAACCGCTGAGCTGGACTTTAGCAAGCACGAGAAGGAAGAGGAAGCTTACGATCCGGGAGGACAAGTAGTCAGAAGCTCGCGCACAATTGAGGAAGGAGCTGGCATTGGCTCGCAGGCTGGGGTAACTGGAGTAGTTTCCAACCTGACAAACGATCCTTCGTTGATTTCGCCTCCGAACTCAGGCGACGGCAGCACACGACGCAGCGAGTCACTGACCAACTACGAAGTATCGCGTGCAGTCAGCCGCACTGTATCGGAAAGCGGAACGATAGAACGCCTCAGCGTGGCTGTGCTGGTCGATGGTCAGTACTCAGCCCCAGCTGGAGCTGGCCAAGAAGCCGAAGCTGTTAAAAACTATCAGCCGCTCACTAACGAGATGCTCAAGAAGATCGAGAATCTCGTTAAACAGAGCGTAGGCTTCGACGCAACCCGCGGCGATATCGTTACAGTCGAAAATATCAAGTTCTTTGAGCCGGACAGCTCGCTTGAAGATGTATTCGTTCAAGCTGAAAGCCGCGAGATGATCAGAGACTGGGCGCAGACCCTTGCCCCATACTTCCTGATACTCGTGTTGTTCTTCCTCGTTCGACCAATGGTTAAGTTCCTTGTCAGCCCGACAGAAGCAGAAGTCGACCTCAGCCGTCTGCTTCCTGCGGGTGTTGAGGAACTTGAGGCCGAACTTGAAGCTGAGCGCGGCAGAATGAGCAGTGCTCAAGAAATGCTCGAGCCGACAGTCGACATTGAAGAGCTCGAAGAGCTGCTGTCTGAGAACTCAAGAATGGTTAAAGAGAATCCGCAGCAGGCTGCTCTGCTGATCAGATACTGGCTCAACGAAGGACGACTATAGAAGTAGTTGAAAAGACAAGGCGCGCGTCATGGCAGATAAAACAGACTTAGATCCAGCGGAGAAAGCCGCACTCGTGCTGATGAGCTTGGGTAAATCCCAGGCAGCCGAGGTGATGAAGTTCCTGACTGAAACTGAAGTTAAAAAGCTCAGTCGAACTTTTATGGCGGTGCAGGAGGTAGAGCGTGAAGTTCAGGCGGCAGTTGCCGGTGAGTTTCACAACATGCTTCGGGCTGCAGAGAAGGTCGTTGTTGACGGTCGAGATTTCGCAGAAAGCGTTATTACGGACGCGTTCGGCGAAGAAGCCGGAGACAGCCTGCTCAGCTACATCACAGGAACCAAGAAGGAGCCGCTCGCAACCCTTCTTTCAGATATTCCACAAAACATCGTCGACAGCTTTATTCAGTCAGAGCACCCGCAGACCATCGCTTTCTTGCTGACTAAAATGAATCCTGAACAGGCAGCCGAAATGATGGAAAAAATGCCTGAGGAAATGCAGACCGAGGTTATGGTCAGAATTTCTCAGCTCGAGCACGTCAAAGGCGACGTCATAGATGAAGTGCGTGAAGTGCTTCGCTCACAGCTCCGCGGTGTCAGCATGCGCGGTGAAGAAGAACTCGGTGGGCCGAAAGCCGCAGCTGACATTCTTAACTTTGTTGATCGCAACAACGAAGAACGGATGCTCGCGGAAATTGAAGAGATGTATCCCGAGCTGGCCGAAGATCTTCGCAACCTCATGTTCACATTCGAAGATGTTCGCAAGATCAACGACCGCGATATCCAGCAGATTCTCAAAGAAGTTCCGAGAGACCAGCTCGTTCTTGCACTCAAAACCGCCAGCGACGACCTCAAGGAGCTGCTGTTCCGCAATATTTCTTCGCGGGCTGCCGCTATGCTTCAAGAAGATCTCGAGTCGCTTGGACCCACTAAGCTTAAAGACGTCGTTAAAGCTCAACAAGGGATCGTCGACGTCGTCAGAAGGCTCGACGCTGAAGGCAAAATCACCGTCGGCGGTGGAGCTGAGGAGGTTCTCGTTTAATCCATGGGAAACACGCATTCTGCAGAGTCCAAATCTTCCGGCTTTCGCGAAAGCAGCGTAGACGACTTGCGCCGAGTTTCTCAGCGCAACTTTAAACCCACCCCCTACAAACAGGAGGAATGGGAAGTCGTCGGCGAGCGCTTGGAGAATCTAGACTTCATCCCAATGGAGATTGAGGTAATTCCCTCAGGCGGAACTCGCGTTGACGTGATGTTTGACGACTTTGGCGTTCAAGTTCCGCATGAAAGCCGTTCGATTTGGCATAACGAGACCCTAACAAACCCAATTCCAGCAGACAGTGAAGCACCTGCACCAGAAATTGATGAAGAGCTGATTAAGCGCAAAGTTCAGGAAGCCTACAAAAAGGGTAAAGCAGAAGGCTTAGCCGAAGGCCTTGAACAGGCTAAAGCTGACGTAGTTGAGAACTACAATAAGCTAGTCGAGCGGATGCAGTCTTTGACCGCCGATCTTAATACGAAGGTTAATATCGTTTACTCTGAAGTCGAGCGTCACGCTCTGGAATTCTCGCTTCAAGTTGCCCGTAAAATTTTGGAAACGACTTCAGAAGCGAAGCCTGAATACATTTATGAAATAATAAAGAGAGGCATCAGCTCTCTCGGCAGTGCAAGCGCTATACGTATCCGAGTTTCTCCCCAAGATTTGGAGTTTCTCGAAGTAGTGGGTCTGCCGGAAGACATGCAGTCTGACGAGCTCGGGGTAAGCTACGTAGCCGATGATTCAATTAAGTCCGGCTGCGTAATCGAAACGGATTTTGGCGAAACTGACCTTCAACTGGACGCTATGTGGGAGCAGGTAGCGGCTGACTTGTTTGAGGTCTATCGCAAATGAGTATTTGGGAACGTGCTAACACAATTCTTGAGCGGGTACAGCCTGTATCTGCTCGGGGTGTTGTTACCGACGTAACAGGCCTAATTATTGAAGGGAATGGGCCTGCCGTCGGAGTAGGGGCGACGTGTGTAATTCGCCAAGGTGACCAGCAGGTAATGGCGCAAGTGGTTGGCTTCAGGAAGGATCGCATCCTGTTAATGCCGCTTGAGCAGCTGCATGGCATAGCACCAGGCGCGAATATCATCGCACACGGCGAAGGCGCTGAGTTTCTCGTCAGTGAAAAACTGCTCGGCAGGGTAATCACCCCGTTGGGCGAACCGCTCGACGGCGGGCCTCCGATCATCGACGGAGAGGAGGCTCCGCTGTTTCGCAATCCGCCGTCCCCGCTGCTGCGTGAACGCATATCTCAGACCTACGACACTGGCATTAAAGCGGTGAACACAATGCTAACTATCGGGGTCGGCCAGCGTGTAGCCATTATGGCTGGCTCAGGTGTTGGTAAATCAACATTTCTCGGCATGATTGCCAAACATGCCCGTAGCTCGATTAACGTTATCGCGCTGGTCGGAGAGCGAGGACGTGAAGTACGAGAATTCGTAGAACGCGACCTTGGCCCGGAAGGCATGGCGCGCAGTGTCGTAATCGTAGCAACCAGCGACACAAGCGCTTTGCTAAGAATTCGCGCCGCATTCGTCGCAACAGCAATTGCGGAGTATTTTCGCGACAGAGGCGACACCGTAGCGCTGATGCTTGATTCGATTACCCGCTTTTGCATGGCCCAGAGAGAAATCGGACTGGCAGTTGGTGAGCCGCCGAGCACAAATGGTTATACCCCTTCGGTCTTCGCGATGCTGCCGAAGTTGATGGAGCGTGCAGGAACTACTACCGGCACTGGCTCAATAACCGGCTTTTACACAGTTCTCGTCGAAGGCGATGATATGAACGAACCAATCGCGGATGCAGTTCGCGGTATTCTGGACGGCCATATTATCCTCTCTCGCAGCTTGGCCTCTAAAGGGCACTATCCAGCAATTGATATTCTGCAGAGTGTATCGCGATTGATGCCAGAAATCGTCGACGAAGACACGATGAATCTCGCATATAAAGCTCGAACAGTACTCGCAGATTATAAAGAAGCAGAGGATTTAATTACAATCGGCGCTTACAAGCCGGGTCAAAACCCGCGGGTGGATTCTGCCGTCCGACATATTGAAATGCTAAACGATTTTCTCCGGCAAGCTCCGAACGAAAAATATTCTATGAACGAATGCATGACTATGCTGAACGCAGTTTTTGATAACAGCAGCTCGGCATCGTTCGCCGGACGTCAGGGTGTGCAGCAGATTGAGAGGCCAGTTCAGTAGTTTTGAAGGTTTTAGCTCATGAAGCGATTTAAGTTCAGACTGCAGAAAGTGCTCGACTTCAAAGAAACCGAGAAGAAAGAGCGCGCGCAGCAGTTAGCTCAGGAGAACCAGCGATTGTTATCGCTGGAGGAGCGCATGCAGGCGATTCTCGAGGAGCAGGAAGTCCTCGGTGGAATCGGTGATGCCGTTATGACAATTGAGGAGCTCTGTCTGACGGGGGACTACAAGCAGCGCCTGCAGGACGAACTAGAGCAGCAGCGAGAGCATATTCTTCTAGCTGCCAAAGCAGTTGATGAGGCCCGCGAGGCCTATATCGAAAAGACAAAGGAAACTGAGTCGCTGGAGGCTGTAAAACGACGCAGAAAGCAGGAACACTTGGAAGAAGCGAAAAAGAAAGAGAAGAAGCAGATCGACGAAACAGTCGTGCAGCGGCACAGGTTTACGAAAAACAACGGAGGTTAAGGGCGCGCAATGTCAGAGAACGATAAAGGTTTGGAAAGATTAAAAAAGAAGATGACCCCGCAGCAGCGCAAGGACATGGCAGAGCTTCTCGCCAATGAACTGCGCTCGCGAGAAGCAGCCAAAGTGCGAAAAGCGAAAGCTGAACGCGGCAGCAATGTAAAAAGCTCTCGCATGGCAACGGGCCTTGACCGAGAACAGGCGCGTGCCATGTATGCCGAAATGCAGCAGGCGCTCAAAACAGGCAGCAAGCCCAAGAAAAGCGGATTCGGCGCGTTAAGCGACGCCCTGCGCAGCGGAAAGAAGTCCGCCGCAAGCGACGTATCCTTTTCGCTCTCTCCGGAAGCTGCTGCAGCTCAGCAGATGCAGCTCCAGATGCAGTCTCGCAATACGGAACGATCCGGACTTACCGGCAAACACGTAATGCTGATGAGCGGCATAGTAGTGGTAGCAATCTTGAAAGTGCTTTCAAGCACCGGAGTTGTTAATGCTTCAGTTGCTCCAAAGTCGGATAGTCGCTTCGAAAATACGATAGCCGCACTCCCGGCAGCGGAAGCTCCAGCGATTCAGAACACTTCAGAAGCTCGTGCAATCGGAATTGAAAGCATCATTCAACAAGGCGGCTGGACCGCAGGTGAGCGCAAAGTTTTGCTTGAGCTTGACGAACGCCGAGTAGAGCTTGAGCGCCGTCGCGAAGCCTTGGAGCGCAGAGAAGACGATTTAAATAAGCGAGAAGCCGAGATTTCTGCACGCGTTGCGGAAATGCGCAGCCTTACCCGCACGCTAAAAGAGCATCGGCAGACTAAAGACAATCAGTATGAATCCAGAATGGAACAGCTGGCTAATGTCTACGGTTCAATGCCACCGCAGGAAGCAGCTCCGCTAATCGCTAAGCTCGATGAATCAATTGCACTTGAGCTGCTGCAGCGACTGCCAGGCAAGCGCATGGGTCAGGTCCTAAGCATGATGAATCAGGATCGTGCTATCGACCTAACTCGACTGCTGACCGACAGGAAGCAGATGAAATAACAATCTTTGAATGACCGCGCCAGGGCGTCAGTTGGCTTTCGAGCCATCTGGCGCCCTTTTTTTACCTATCTACTAAACTTCCGCTGTGCAACTAAGCCACAATCGAAACCCGACCTGATGCGGATCATACCGTCACGCATGCACTCAGCGTAATGTTCTTGTCTCTATGCGAATATTGTAAAGAATCGAGAGCGAGGACTAACAATGAAAAAAATCGAAGCGTTGGACCTAAAAGAAATGATGAAACAACAGGACCCCAACTACTCTTCACGTTCTGTAGGATACATTGTTGTAAATACACTACCCCAGAACTCTTTCCAGAAAGAGCATATTCCACGCTCGATCAATGTGACAAAAGACGATATGGAGTCGCTAAAGCGGTTCTTCGATCAGGATAAGTTAATCATCACTTATTGCGCATCTGAATCATGCGACTCCTCATTGAAAGGTGCGCAAGAGCTAGAGAAGTTGGGCTTCACTAACGTAACTGACTTTGAGGGCGGACTCGCCGCATGGAAGGATGCAAACGGGGAAGTAAAATCTGGCGCAGCACAGCCGTCAATCGAAACCGATCCAAGCGGAGTGTAAGTTAGAGAAAGCGTCTGCCGCTAATCCATGAAACGCGGCCAGCGATTGGTATATTTATCGTGGGTTATGCGGTAGCGCTTCCCTGAAGCAAGATCTGCTACAAAAATCTGATAGTTGGAATCGTAGTGCGAATGCTCGCCTTCGCGTGCCGCAGCGTAAGCAACATATCTGCCGTCACTCGATGGCATTGGGAAATACTCGTAGCCGTGAGGGTGGGGGAAGTCCACTAGACTAGAGCGAGACGAGTCCTTGACTTCGAAAACCTGAATTCCCGAACCACCCTTAAACTGCCCGCGCTGAACCCACGCCAGCCTGTCGTTTTGTGCAACAAAGTTCGGCTGACAGCCGTGTCCGATGTGAAAGGCCTGACCTGATTTAAGATCTACTGCCCAGGCATTCCAGCGATCCGGAAGATTTGAAGTAAACACCAATCTGCTCTCGTCGGGCGAGAGCCGCGGCTTGACGATATATCTTCGCTGAAACTTCGGGTGCTGAAGCGGAAATATCTCTGCCGCCGAACCGTCGGCCAAAGAAACTTTAAGTACTTGTCTGCGCTTGCGCTCAACAATCAAATGCTTCCCGTCCGCAGTGAAACTCGGAAAGGTCGCGTCCTTAAGCACCAGCCGCTCGCCGCTTCCGTCAGGATTGACAACAAACACTTCGGAATACCCATCACGATCCTCAAGGTCCGCAGAACGAGCGAACGCGATCAGCTTACCGTCAGGAGAAACCGCCGGATACATTTCATGCTTCGGTGTGTCGACGATTTTCACCGGCTCTTTATCTCCGCTGCCCTGACGATATATTCCGAAACTGCCGGATCGATTGGAGTCGAAAACGAGATTGAAGTCGGCGCCTGTTTCGGCAGCCAAACACAGCGTTGGGGTCAAAGAAATTAGAACTATTCCGATTAATGCGCGCATATTCCCCTAAATTTTTCCCTTTCCGACGCCCAATCCGCCGCAGCCATTCAAATTGCCGACAGATTACCTCTCCTTTACTTGAACGCAAACCGCGATTGTGAGTTAATACGGCCTACCCCGTAACAGTTCTTTCAGCACTACAGAAGTGTAGCTCGCCAATGCGGCGAAGCTGCGCGAATGCCACACATTCACGCAGAGTCGGCAGCACTCACAAGGTTTTTTCAAGTACATTTTCTGCCCCCGACCGAGCCGCACGACTTGAGGCCCTAAGCGCTTCAGGCCGTGTGGTTCTACTCACGGAAGCTAGACATGGTTACAAACTCTAAACCCTACCTCACACCCCAAGAAGGGTGGAGGTTACATTACGACCCGGAGGCCAAAGCGCTATTGCAAGGCGGTCGCTTGCTGAAATGGCACGAACCCCTTCTTGCGCTCATCGCGATCTACATGGTTCACCGGTACAGCGGAGGCTTGGACTTTCACAGCTTCCGATTCCGCGAAGACAGTGGTCGGAGAGTCGTTATCTCTGTCACATTCGCAGCGGAATGGGCACGAGTCACTGGCATCGAGGAAGAGGATTCCATCGAAGTCGCGTGAGCCCCGGGTCGTGTTCGTCACCGAAGAGATCACATGGTTCGCCCGTGCTGCCTTCTCTTCAATCTCACTTCCTACCCGAACCACAGCTTCCCGTGCACGTGCACGTGCACGGGAAACGTGCACGAATTCCACCATCGCGAAGCAGGGGCGGAAAAGCTATCGATGCTGCTTAAGCGGACGCTTGGCATTGCGCATATCGTTGCGCAGACCTTCTTTAAGGCCTTCAAGGCCGA
>JAGRAN010000126.1:6550-8785 GCA_020434585.1 Bdellovibrionales bacterium | reverse complement strand
TTTGCACATGCCGGGAATGACGGGACTGGCGCTGTTTACTGCTTCGCCGCAGCCAGGCAGAGAGATCCCATTTATTATTGTTTCGGGCGATTCAACTAAGTCGAATGTTATACGGGCCATTGAGGCGGGGGTCTGCAACTATATTGTTAAGCCCGTAAACCGGGATTCACTAATCTCCTCTGTGATACATGCCGCCTCGATCGCTGTACCACAATAATAGGACATTCTTCATCGTTCCGTGTATTCTAGTTAGCAGTTGTTCCGCCTGATTTAGAACCAGCTGGGACTTGTAATTTTATATGCTTTACCGCCTGATTCATCCGTTCGCGGCCGTTGCGACTCGCCAGTTTTTTCGCACGATCCATTTGACCGGAGCCGAGCTAGCAGAGGAGGGGCCGCTGCTTATCGTAGCTAACCATCCTAGCGTAATGCTCGATGGCTTGCTCGTCTGTACCTCTTATCACCGCCCAATTTGGATGCTGGCAAAGTCAACCATCTTCCTTGGCGGGCCAGTAAACTGGTTTCTTAAGAATATTCACATGCTCCCGGTGTATCGCCGCCAGGACGACCCTAATCAAATGAGTCGTAATCAGGATTCCTTTAGAGCTGTTTGCGATCGACTACATAGAAATTCAGCCGTGCTGATATTTCCTGAAGGGCAAAGCATGGCGCTGCGCAAGCTGCTTCCGGTTAAAACCGGTGCCGCTCGTATTTGCTTTCAAGCTGAACAGGAGAAAGAGTTTAACCTTGGACTTCGCATTCAAGCTTTTGGCATAACGTATGCTGATTTTACGCGGCGTCAGAGCTCCGTAACAATTGCGGCAGGCAAACCGATTTCGATTGCCGCGTACCGCGAGCGTTACGAACAGGATCCTGAAGCAGCCGTTCGTGAATTAAGCTCTGATATCGAACGTCAGCTTAAAAAGTTAACAGCGAACCTTGAAGACACTACCTACCAAGCGTTAGTTGATAAGATAGGTAAATTGTACCGGTCGACAGGGTTGAAAACTGACGATCGAGTGCAGCTAAAGGTAATTGCTAAGAACGTGGAGAAGCTGCTGCCTCAATACGCCGAAAAAGCGGCAGACATAGAAAAGCGTCTTGATTTATATCTGTATCTTTCATCCGCATTGAATATCGACGGCAGTACGGCTCTCGATTCTCGAGCTGGTTTTCAGTTTTTGATGGCGCCATTTACAATCCTCGGACTGTTGATCCACTATATTCCGTATCAGGCGACAGTGCAGCTTGCTCGTCTTGGTGCCAAGCACCGCTCGCAAATTGCTAGTTATGGACTAACCGTTGGTTTTTTTGTGTTCCCGATTTGGTGGGCGCTGATTGGTTCGCTGGCGTATCACTTGACTGGCCGAGGACTTGCGGCCGCGATTGTAGTGCTGTTCATGATGCTTTGCGGATACTTGGCAAATCGCTATATACACAGATTGATGCTGCATATCTTCTCAGCGTTTTGGCCTGGAAAACGCAGTCCGGTAGATGTTTTGCGATGGCTGCGCGACGACTTATTAAACGAACTTAATTCGCTGCGAGTTGATTGAATACCTGAGTAGCCTCTTCTGGTTGTGCTTGAAACGCCTTTCTCACGGATCGCGAGCGCAACTGCAGCCATAAAGTCCGCAGCGCCATTGCTGAAGCATATGCGGCAGCGCCGTAGTAAAGCCCGATTTCGTTATCGATCATTACGCCCCAACTAAGCACCCCAGCAGCAACCAGCAGAAACAAGACGACAGATTCAACAATAGGCATAGTTTTCTTTTTGCTGAGTAGAACTCCCATGTACCAGCTTTGATAAAAGTTTAATCCGGGCAGCAGGCAGCAGATCCATAAGCCAACGTGGCACAACTCATGCAGTCCGTGAGGAAGGGCAAACGCTGTTTCCAGAAGGAATTCGTGAAGAGGGGTGATCAGCAGCAGTAAAAACGCTAGCGATACAATAATACTGGCTCGTCGGGTAAATCGCGCAAGAAGCTTTGCGCTTTCACCTCGTGCGATTAGCGATATGACTACCTCATTAAACGCAACTCCTAGGCTGCGAAATGTAAAGGTCAAACCGGCGACGACTGGCCAAGCCGCAAGTGAGTCCAACGGTTGATTCATTCGGCTCATGGCGGTGCTGATTATCGGCTGGGCAGCAATCAGCAGAAAGGGAGTCATTGCGAGGGGCACGTAGAAAGCCCACAGCCCTCCCCAAGTCAACTCTTCTTCGTCTGCCTGCTT
>JAGRAN010000126.1:0-6483 GCA_020434585.1 Bdellovibrionales bacterium | reverse complement strand
CAACAACACCTGTGGAAAGGGCGAGGGAGCAGGCCAGAATTCCATCCTGACCGGGGAGAAAGAGAGCGAACGCTAGAGCAGTGGAGGTGCCAACGAACAACCTTAGCACTGTGCCTACTCCGACAAGCTTAGATTTACCGAACCGAATTAAGATGCCCTGATTGAAGCGCCGGAAGCCAATGCAAAAAGGCCACGCAATTGACAGCATCATGCCTATGCGCGCTGGCTGGATAACCTCTTGAGGAGGATTGATCACAGCGCCAATTGCCCATGAAAATAGCGGGGTGAAAGCCAATAATCCGTGGAAGAGCGTTACTGCTACTCCAAGAAACATCATAAATGACCGCAGCATGGCATAACGGCTTTGGTTGGTACACAGTGCGGTAGATGCCGCGAGGAGCATAATAACGGGGGATTCAATGAGAATCGTAACCGGATACACGATACCGCCGAAGGCAGCCAAGTTGATCGTGGGATTGTTGAGTCTGGCGATAATGCCGCTGTAGATCGGGAGCTCAAAACCCATCAGCAGCCAACTGAAAGCGAGAGGCCACCATACGTGGGCAATGTACCCCATGGTTACCGGAGCATGTGATTCCCCACATTGGTTTGACATACCTAATTCGCCGTCTAGTTTAACGGTCCTGCAGCGTGCAGCGGTAGAGCGCCTCGAAAGCAGTCCTGCTGAATGTTCTCTAATGCCCAGCGGCAATAGTCGCTTCGAACGCTGCCCAAGCCTTCTTCACCCAAGTCTTCGATAAGCAGCTGCAGGGACTTTACCAAAGCCTGAGAAAGTACGATGAACCCATCTAGGGAAACATTGCCATCGCCGAATTCGTTGAGCAGCAGAGCGCAAACAAGTTCAATTCGCTTCTGATACGGCTGCCATTTTTGGACGCCAAATTCTTCTCGTTCGGCGGGTGTTCGCTGCATTTCGCGGGCAATTTGACGATCTAGGGCTTGCAGCGCTTTAAGCAGCCCCTCTTCCAACGGTTCTCGTTTTTCCTTCTGCTTTGCCAAGATTTAAGCTCCTCCGGCAGCGGCGAGCTGCTCCTTTAACTGTTTTCCAGCCAGCGCATAACCGCCGTCAGCGGCGTCGACGAAGTGGGTATGGCGGCTGCTTCTATCAAAAATGACGCACGTCATCAGCGCTCGGTCGCTGGCATGCACACCGTATACGAGCTTACCCGACATTCTCTCGGCGTCAAGGAACGCAGTCAATTCCTCGCGTGAAGCTCTGGTGCCTGATAGAACCTGCCGATACATGTCATCGAACTTTCTGACGTCAGTGCTGTTTGCGACATCTTCTCTATATCTGCCCCAATTCGTGCCTCCAAGTGAAATGTTAAATTTCATAAGTAATCCCCCAAATATCGTAATCAGTCTGAGGCCTGCCAAGCCGGGAGGCCAGCTTAGCGACGGCTGATTCTTTCGAATCGTATTTTCGTATTTGAGCTGATTAGCGGAGAGTGCAAGACGCAAATATTTTTGAGGGACGGGGTGGCACTGTTTGCCCTTGCCGTAGCATTCTTCGATCTTAGATAAGAGGCGACGATAAGTTGTCGAGTCAGGCTCAGTTTCTCCTGTCGCTTTTACAAGAAGGCAAACAGTTTCCTCGTGAGGGCTTGGAATATCCTGCCAGCGGCACTCGAGACCCTCAAGGTTTGGAGGGCTGTCGTTGTTCTGCACTTTAATTGCAAAGGGGCCGGAGGAACCAGACTCTTTGATTAACTTTTCAGCTAATTCTATCCCACCACCTGTAAAGACAGCCTGGCTAAAAAACTCGGAGACTCCAAATCTCGAGACAAAAATAGCTTTGCCTAGGTTTTTCACAGCGGATACAGGCACTCGTCCGGCTCGCAGCTGCAATCCATATGCTCGGGTAGACAACGCTACAAGTTGGGCCAACGCATGCTCGATTTCTGTTGAGAATTGCGGGGGTGCGCAAATAATGGCGCCGTCACCGCCAAAACAATAGGGGAGTTCAGCTCCGTCAGCGGCATTCAAGGCAGCAGTAATGCTGCCAGCGCCAAGAATGTTGACAGCCTTATAATCTCCGGACTCAATGGCAGAAGTGGAGTTGGCGACATCGGTTGCGAATACGTCCCAGTCCTGAGGTAATTCGCGATAATTGTCATTTGCAAGAATTTGATTGAAATCTGATACCAGCGGGAGGGAGGTAAAAAAGCCTTCACTTTCCTTGGTCATTTCCGACTCTCTGCTGCGTCTGATTGGATTAGTTTACGCAGTCGCCGCAGGTTTTCCTGCTTCTTGCTGTCGTACAGTTTCTTGGCTTCAGCGGTGAACCAAACATGATCGGTCAAAAATTGCAGAGCCCGCAAGCGGACTTCGGCCAGTGAAAGATTGCCTTCACTAACTAGAGCGTCGATGCTCCAAAAGAATTTGTCGGTTCCGAGATTAGCGGTGTCTGCGTCAAGTAGGCATGGCGATATGGGAGTGGAAGAATTGCGCAATAGCTTCCCATTTATCTCAAGTAAGCCAGTGTCTAGGATAGCATGCTTAACGATAGCGATTTCTTGAGACGAATAGCCATGGGCGCGCATTGCCTGTTCGGCAAACTCGGCACCGATCGGCTCGTTGTCTTCTTGATGATTCAAAAAACCGGAGTCGTGATAAGCCGCTGCTACTGCGAGAAGCTCCATTTCCTTTGCTGATAGCTGCTCGGCTTCGGCCAGGCTGATGGCCGTTTTAACGACCTCCAAAGTGTGCTCATACGAGTGATACACTAAGTCAGGATTCAGACCTTCCTTTAATCGAACCAAAATCTGCTGAATGATTGGCTTAGCTAGCAGATCGCAGGAAGATGTTTTGTCCCTTTGACTCATCTGAAATATCCTTGGTGCAGCTCGATTATTCCAACCCAGCAGGCTCGTTTTAGCAAGACGGCAATCACCGCAATTTAATTGATTCGAAGCCTGGATGCAGCTAGTATTTCTCTCTCAGCGCTTTACGTCAGGAGGCCCGGCACAAATGAGATATTTTTTGGAATTTAGTGATGAGGCGGCGAAGCTCGCAGCGGAATATCAGGCTTGCGTATCCCAACTTTTCTCCTCAATTGATGCCGCGGACGAGGGTGCAACAATCACAGCAGACACAGACGTTATTAGTGCGCCGGCTCTCGCTGGTAAATTGTTTGTGATCAGAGACGGTTACTTTACATACAAGGTCGACGATCGAAGAGTTCTTTTTTTTGAAACCGGAGATCTCGTTGGTCTTGATTCAGTGGCTGGTATCCACACAGGTTCCATTTCTTCGCCGTTTCCCGTTCGTGTTGATGTTTACGATTACAAATCGTTAAAAGCGGCCGTTGCTTCAAATGACAGTATTCAAGATTCTTGGAATAAATTGCTAGTGACTTACTCTGCGCTGCTACGATCTTTGGTCGCCGCGGCAACAGAAGGGCAAGTTCACTTCACCCCCGAAGAACGATTGGTAAGAGCTGACCAAGTAATTATTGAAGAGGGTTCTTCCGGTGAAGAGGTTTACTCGCTAGTTAGCGGAAAGCTGGATGTAATCTCCGGCGGTGTGAAGGTAGGGGAGATCCTCGAAGGAGAACTATTCGGCGTAATTGCAAGTTTGACGAATACGCCGCGCACAGCGACAGTCAAGGCCGTTAAGGACTCGATAATTCTGGCCGTTCCAGGCGAAAAATTTGTTGAATTGGTTCGTTGCCGACCGGCAACGCTTGGGAAGCTGCTTGAAAGCTTTGCTAGAATATTAGGCGGAAGCAATCGAGCCGCACTGCGATCTGCAGTGGAGGGCGTCAGCGGGCTGAAAGCTGGATAGCATGCTTAGTTGAGCGCAGCCTGTTCGTTGGTCGTTGAGAGTGCTTTCGCCATTGACTCAACTAGCTTGACTACGGTCTCGGGCTTACTCTCCATCAGGTCGACAAATTCTTCTCGATGCAGCCTTAAAACCTGACAGGCTTCCGTGGCTCGAACCGTTGCGGTACGGCTGCCGCCAGTAAACGCTCCGATGTGCCCAAATATCTCTCCCTCACAGATTTCGCCGAACTTGATGTCGAGAAAGTAGACTTCACAGTGTCCTTTGCTTAACAGAAATATCGAATCGGCCATTTCATTCTGTTCAATAATAATTTCGCCCTCTTCGAATTCTATTACGTCAGGATGGAAGTCGACTTCCGGTTTTGTCTGTTTGGAGGCAACGGCATTAATCAAATATCTGCGGTGATCCATCAACTGACGCCAGGTATCCCATAAGCGATCATTCTGCTGAATTGCGTTAAGTAGAGCTTCCGCCGGAATCAGCTCTACTATGGAATCTTCCGGTGCATAAACATCGAATGCGTCCAAGCCGAAGTGCTGCTCAACCCCAACTAAATCCAAATCATCGAAAATAAACAGCGTCGACCCACTAAGCGATGCAGCAAGTGATCCGGAGCGCACAACGCAGAAGTGTTCCCGGTCAGAGTCGCTGGTATAAATCTTAGTTCCCTTTGCTAGGGTTACAGGTTCAGGGGCGAAGGGTAGCTCACTAAGCAGCTGAGCGACGGACTGTTTGCATTTTGTGTTCGCCCACAGCAGTTCGTTTGAAGATTCTTTTAGTCCGCGCATTCTGAGATCCTCCTATCGAACCAGTTTCTGTGTTGCAGATGCAATTGCTTTAGCCATTCCGTCGACCATACGCAGAACTATACCTGGACAGTCGTTGATAAGCTGAAAAAATTCGTCTCGCGAGTAGCGCAGGCAGGTGCACTCGTTAATTGCAGTTACGCTCGCGGTTCTTGGCTCATCGAGTATCGCTGCTATCGCACCGAAGATTTCATCTTCCCTAATTGTCCCAACTGGCCGACCGGCTTTAGTTGCTACCGCACGACCCTCAAGCAAGACATAAACATCAGACGTACGTGAGTCTTCTTTAATGATTTGTTTGCCTGCCTTAAAGGTTACTGTGCGCGGCTTTAGACGCATTCTCTCGGACACGATGTTGTCGGCAATGACACACTGAAGGATAAAGATTTGATGGGCACAATACTCCGTCCAGATTCTTCTGAGCGATGCATCGGCATCCATAGCGTCTAGAGCGTCGCCTACCCGAAAAACTTCGACCTCTGAATCTTCCTCGGCTACGAGTTCTATCTCGTCGCGTTCATGATAATTACCCATTCCTACAGCATCGCCCGGCTCGAACAGAAACGTGATGCGGTTATTTGCTCGCAATGAGATCAGCCCACTGACAACACGGTAGAATAACGGGGTACCTGCGCGTTCGTGTGGGAGGCCCTCCTCCTTTGCAATTTGGCGGCTCTGCTGAAGCGGAGACAACTTTTCAAGGATTTCACTGCCTAACGCCGAGCAACGTTCTGCGCTTGAGGAAAGAAATTTGGCCTGCTTGTTGTCTATGTTACGTGCAAGTTTATCAGACAATTTCATGGTCCGTTCCCTGGTTATGCTCCGGAGCTTGAAGAACTGCTTGAGGTAGATGAGGATGACCCGCTGCCGACCCGAATAGAGTCTTGATCTTGGGCGTCAAACTGTGGGTCGCTAATGTCAAATTCGGTACGGTTGTTCTCTGTGGGATCGTCTAAATCAACATCAACCTCGATAACGTCATCGGTCACGTCCGATACGCCCTCGAGGGTCATAAACAAGGTTCCTGACCCGGAATGACCTAGGCCTTCTGCAGTTAGATAGAACACGAGGTAGGTGTGGGTCGAATCGGACTCGTTCTCGGTCGGATTACTCACAACTTCTATGCCGTCAATCAAGTAATAGGCCGTGCCGGTGACATAGCTTAGTCCCAGCGGAAACCTGATTTTAATTGCTACCGCGTCCTCACGCACGCTCGCGATTTGAACTGCTACTTCGGTGCGATCACCGGAGTCGATATGGTTTGGCTCAACTCCAATATTAACGTTCGCAGAAGGACCTCCTGACAATCCTCCTCCTCCGCCTGTGCCGCAGCCAATAGCGGCCGCGGCTAGAATTAAAAAGGCAGTAAGTGCACGAATCGATGTCCTGGACATTGTTGTTTTCCGTCTAGATCGCTTTTTGCCCCAATTCGCCGAAGAGCTCTTAGTATTTGCGACTAACTCACCGGGTAAATCTCGAGGCGTCTTTGGTTCTGTTTTAGATGCTTATGTGACAATATCTTTTTCTTCCTATATCCCGTCAGCCTGGATTTCAGCCAAGTGTTTGTGTACTAAGATAAGTCACGCATGAGGTGCTTGAATTCTAATCCGTCTAAATAGAGCCAGAAAAGGCCGGAACGAAGGGCAATAGATTGGAGCGTAAACCTTAAGTGTCTACGGTGCTTGTGTAAATTGAGCCGGACTTAAAACTGCGGTAATACAAATGCCTAGCTGGTTACAGAATGATTAAGGACTGAAGCAAATGAAAGGCATCAACGTTTTGAGAAAGCTCGGGAAGGCCGGCGCAACTTGTTTGTGTCTGTTCCTGTTTAGCGGCACCGCTTCGGCAGAGTCCGCTAAGGCTCAGACGG
>JAGRAN010000125.1 GCA_020434585.1 Bdellovibrionales bacterium | reverse complement strand
ATGTTTCTGTTGGTGATGATGACCGGCTCACTTGAGTTTCAGCAGCTGAGCCAGCAGATTCCCTACGTAGACCCGATGATGATTGAGTTGGCTGCAATTCTGTTGTTTATCGGCGCGGTAGGTAAGAGCGCACAAATCCCGCTCTACATTTGGCTTCCTGATGCGATGGCTGGCCCGACTCCTGTCTCCGCCTTGATTCACGCTGCGACGATGGTTACTGCCGGCGTATATATGATGGCGCGGATGCAGGTATTGTATAGCTTCGCCCCTGCGGCACTCTCTGTCGTGTTAGTTATCGGAACTTTGACGGCCTTCGTCGCAGCGACAATTGCGATAGTTCAGAACGACATTAAGAAAGTTCTCGCGTATTCGACGGTCAGTCAGCTGGGCTACATGTTTATGGCGATGGGCTCCGCTGCGTTCAGCAATGGAATATTCCATGTGGTGACTCACGCGTTCTTTAAGGCCTGCTTGTTTATGGGGGCAGGTTCCGTAATCCATGGCTGCCATCACGAGCAAGACATGCGCAAGTTCGGCGGGCTGTGGAAGAAGATGCCGCTCACATTTGTGACATATCTAATTTCGACATTGGCGATTGCTGGATTTCCGTTTACTTCAGGGTTCTTTTCCAAGGATGCAATTCTGTGGACAGTGTTCAACGTGGCGCAGGACACTCCGCCGATGAACCACAAGATAGTCGTCTTCGGGGATATTCCGCTTAATCTGTTTTGCTGGGGCATCGGAGTTTTGACCGCCTTGATGACGGCCTTCTATATGACGCGCTCGCTGATGATGACTTTTTTCGGCACATACCGCGGTCACCACGAGCCGCATGAATCCCCGATGGTGATGACGATACCGCTAATGATCCTCGCGGCCCTCGCTGCTGGATTCGGCTTCGTCTACGGCGAGCATTTTATGGAGTATCTCGTTGGCTGGACGCGGCTTGATATGCAGGTGAGCCATCACGTTCTTGCTGAACATAACCACGTCTACCACACGCTCGAGTTGTTCTCGATGGGTGTTGCGATTGTTGGAATTTTGCTCGGAGTAATGTGCTATTCAGTTTGTGCCGGTGTGCCGAAGGCTCTGGCGAAGCACGCCTCCGGCATCCACGATTTTCTCAGCAACAAATGGTGGGTCGATGAGTTTTACCAGGCGATTATTATTCGCCCGTTGATGGGCACTGCTCAGTTCCTGTTCAAGGCAGTTGATCGGCTTCTAATTGACGGGATTCTGGTGAACGGTTCAGGAATGTTTGTTGAGGCAGGCGGCGATGTCCTGCGAAGGCTTCAGTCTGGCCGGACAAGTTCCTATGCGTTTTTGATGTTCGTCAGCCTGTTTTTGCTGATTTTACTGTACTTAGTGTTTATGCCTGTGCCGATGTAGGGAAGCTGGAAGGATGGAGCATTTATACAATCTGACGGCCTCGGGCGATGTAGTTCTGTCGCTGCTGGTTTTTTTACCGCTGTTCGGCGCGCTCACGCTGTTTCTCCTCCCGGAGAACAACGACTCGCTTGCACGCTCAGTTTCGATTTTCTTCTCTGGCGCGGCATTCCTAGTGTCCCTGACACTGCTCAAGCTATTTGAAGTCGGAACTCCTCAAATGCAGTTTGTCGAGAAGGTTGATTGGATCCCTTCGCTCGGCGTCAAGTATCTACTTGGTGTTGATGGACTTTCTCTGTGGCTGATTGTTCTGACAACGCTGCTCTCGCTGCTTGTAATCTTTGCTTCGACCAGCATAACCCACCGCCTGCGCAGTTATCTGGGATGCATGATGCTGCTTGAAACCGGGATGCTCGGCTCTTTTGTCGCGCTCGACGGAATCACTTTTTACATGTTTTACGAGCTGATGCTTATTCCGATGTACTTCCTAATCGGCGTCTGGGGCGGCAAGCGCAAAGTTTACGCGGCGCTCAAGTTCTTTATTTATACTGCGCTGGGCAGCTTGCTGATGCTGGTTGCGATTGTTTACCTGGGCTGGGCGCATGAGCAGCAGTTCGGCCGCATGAGCTTTTACCTCGGCGATTGGGTCAATTTGCGTTTCGGCTTTCTCGAAGAGATTCTGCTGTTTTGCGCCTTTGGGTTGGCATTTTCAATTAAGATCCCACTTTTCCCTCTCCACACCTGGCTGCCGGACGCGCACGTTGAAGCTCCGACAGGCGGCAGTGTGATTCTGGCAGGTGTGCTGCTCAAGCTTGGCATTTACGGTTTGATTCGCTTCGCAATGCCGGTCTTTCCCGGAGCGATTACGTATCTTGCGCCGGCGTTTGTCGTGCTTGGCGTTGCTGGAATTGTGTACGGGGCACTTGTTGCCTGGGTTCAAACTGACATTAAGAAACTTGTCGCGTATTCATCAGTGAGCCACTTGGGTTTCTGCGTTCTTGGCTTAGCAGCGCTCAACATGAAGGGTATCCAGGGCTCAGTGCTGCAAATGATCAACCACGGGATTTCAACCGGAGCGCTCTTCTTCTTGGTAGGAGTGCTGTATGACCGCAAACATACCCGGCTGATAGCTGACTACGGTGGACTCGCCCAAAAGGTCCCGATGTTTGCGTTCGTGTTTATGGTCTTTACACTTAGCTCGGTAGGTCTCCCGCTGACCAACGGATTTATTGGAGAGTTCCTAATTCTACTGGGCGGCTTTCAGTATAATCCCGTTGCTGGGGCGATCGCTGTTAGCGGAGTTGTCCTCGGCGCGCTCTATATGCTGTCACTATATCGTCGCGTAATTTTTGGAAGCTTCGACGAAGAGCGCAACGGCGACCTTAGTGATTTAAACCCTCGCGAAAAATTGGTGTTCGCTCCGCTGCTGGTGCTGGTCTTTTTGATTGGATTGTATCCTCAGCCGTTTCTTAACCGAATCGAACCGACAACTCGAGCAGTTCTTGATCACGTAAGAAAGCGAACTGCCAATCCGACTAGCATGGTCGCTCAGTACCCCGAGTGGTTGAAGGTCTCCAGTGGGTCAACGGCGCAGCAATTGGATGTAATAGAGAATTAGTTGATGGAAACGATAGACATTATCGCGGCTGCACCACTTATCTGCATGACCTTTGGCATAGTTGCGCTGCTGCTGCTCGACTTGTTTAGGATCGACGCACTGCCGTTTCCGCGCTTGTGGTGGGGAGTAGGCATTTGTGCCGCCACTGGTTTCTTATTCTGGCCTTTCTTAACCCTAAGTGAGACAGCATTCCACGGGATGATGGCAGTTGATGCGTTCACTTTCGCATTTGCGCTGCTAATTCTCGGCGGCTCCGCGGTAACGTTCATGTTGAGCGATGAGCTGCTTGAAGGTCAGCGCATTGAGCCCTCTGCCGATTTGGATCTGCTCGTGCTGTTTGCGGCCCTCGGCGGAATAATGATGGTCGCCGCAACGCATATGATGATGCTGTTTGTCGGCTTTGAACTGTTGTCGATTTGCGTCTACGTTTTAACCGGCGCAGCGCGTTATCAGCGAGCTTCTTCGGAAGGGGCGCTCAAGTACTTCATCTTAGGTGCCTTCAGCTCGGCGTTTCTGCTTTACGGTATGGCGTTGGTTTACGGCGCGACTGGTTCGATGTATCTGAGCGAAATCGGCCGCCACATCGGTGAGCCGTCGATGATGCTGTTAATTGGCCTGGGTCTGCTGATTTTCGGCTTCGGCTTCAAGGTGAGTCTGGTTCCGTTTCATTTTTGGACTCCTGACGTTTACCAAGGCGCTCCTACATCAATGACTGGATTTATGGCGGTGGTAGTTAAAGCTGCCGCATTCGGTGCTTTCTTTCGCTTAATGGCAACTGGTTTCGGCGGAATCTCGGGCTCTTGGTCGACGATGGTGGCCGTTTTGGCCGTCCTATCGATGACGATCGGCAACGTGATTGCTCTTAGGCAGACAAGCGTTAAACGAATGCTCGCTTACTCAAGTATCGCGCACGCAGGATATGCCATGCTCGGCTTCCTTGCTCTAGGCACCGGCGGGGGTGCCGCAGTCGTATTCTACATGCTCGTGTATGCGCTGATGACGCTTGGAGCGTTTGGTGTAGTGTTAGTTGTGAGTTCCGGCAGCGAAGCACAATACGAGTGTGACTCGATTGACTCGATGCAAGGGCTCGGCTGGACTCATCCACTTCTCGGAATAGCGATGACGGTCGCAATGCTTTCGCTAGCCGGAGTTCCGCCGCTCGGAGGCTTTATGGGCAAGTTCTACTTGTTCTCTGCAGCAGTCCGCTCGGGCTACACCGCGCTGGCAGTTGTTGCAGCAATCAATTCTGTCGTTTCGCTCTATTATTATTTGAGAATTGTCGTAGTCATGTATTTTTCCGGTGAGCGCACGCTTTCATGGGAGCCGCCCCGTGCCTTGGTCTTCGGTCCGCGCATTGCGCTGATTCTTGTCACTACCGGGACACTGTATATCGGAATTTTTTCAAGTCGATATTATGAAACTGCACGAATTGCTGCGCGCAGTTTGTTGCAACTTTAGAGCCGCGCAAAAGCGGTTTCTGCCATGTCTTTGTCTTGGGAATGTGCGTTTGCGCGGGGAGAGCCTGCCGGACAGAAGGCTTTAGCCTGTACGTCTGCCATTGTCTCAATCGGTCTGCTTGAGTCGCCGCTGCTCGCCGCTGCGATAGAAGCCGGGGATGACGGCTTTGCCAGCCAAATCGCGGTCAAAATGTCGACGGAAGCAATTTTAACTGCTGGATTTGATGCTTTTAGAGATTCTGAGAGTTCGCCGGAGCCGATTGAGCTGATTAAAGCGGGTTTTAAGACGGCTAACGACAAGGTGTACGAGTACTCGCATCGCATGGCGGCTGGCGGAACTTTCGCTGCTAAAGCAATTGTCGCCGCAATTGACCACGAGCGTGTGACGCTGGGGCAGCTGGGAGGCTGCGAAGGTTTTTTACTTCGAGACGGAACACTGCTCAGCTTCTATCAGTCGTCAACGATCGAACCCGGCGCACCGAGAGATGCCTTGCTTGCTAGGTTTATCGGCGCCAATGTGAAAATCGCTGTCGACATGTCCTCGATGGATGCGGAAATAGGCGATCGCATTGCGATCTGTACTCGGGCATTAGGTGCAGAAAAGCGAGAAATACTCGCGGCGGTACTCGCTGAAGCTGACAATGCGAAAGAGGCGGCGAACGAGATAGCTGCACGCTGTTTAACTTCAAGCGCGCATGTCGGAGACTCCTTTGTTCGTCCCATGGTGTTTGTGTTTTTTGCATTTAATGAAAACTAACGACAAGCAAACTTTAGAAGTCTGCGTGCTGGCCAGCTCAAGTAAGGCCAACGCAACAGTGATACAGTCTGGGACGACCCGAATTCTGATCGACTGCGGACTGAGTCTGCGGGAGCTCGGAAAACGCTTGGCTGGAATCGGCTGGTCTCCATCGGACATTGAGGCGGTTGTCCTGACCCACGAACATTCTGATCACATCAAGGGCCTGCCGCGCTTCATTAAGCAAAACCGAGTTCCAGTCTACATGACTGAAGGGACTTGGCAGGACGTGCATCCTTCGCTTGGAGACGAGTCTGATCTATGTCGAGTCATCGATGTTGAGCGGGAATTTTCTATCGGCGAAGTTACGCTGTTTCCTTTTGCAATTCAGCATGATGCGCGTGAGCCAGTCGGATTTCGAATAACTGCTGGGGGCTTGGCGCTTGGATTTGCGACGGATCTGGGCCAGGTGACCGAAGAAATTAAGGGGCATCTTGAGGGGATGGATGTCCTTATTATAGAGTCCAACCACGACCCTGAGCTGCTCAAGGAAGCGCCGTACCCCTGGGATCTCAAGCGTAGAATTGAGGGTGCTTACGGCCATCTCAGCAACAATCAGGCCGGCGAATTGCTTGAACACCTCAGTTTGCGCGATTATGCGAGGCTTCAGGTTGTAATTGCTGCTCATGTCAGCGAAAACAGCAACTGCCCCGAGCTTGTGCTGGAGACGCTTCGGGAGCATTGGAATCGAAGCTGCCGCGGCTATCAGCCGGTTTTCGCCGCAGCGTGTTCGAAGACTGCTACTGAGTTGTTCCGAATTCGGAAAGAGAACGAAGTTTTTGTTGAAGAGAAAATACGGAGTGCCTAAATGATACCGCGATATTCACGCGATGAGATAGCGCAGATTTGGTCTGACGACTATCGATTCAAGCTTTGGCTCGAAGTTGAGACCTTGGCGATGGAAGCAATGGTTGCCGAAGGGATTGTGCCTAAGGATGCGCTGGATGCTGTTAAAGCCAAGGCGGCGTTCTCAGTTGAGCGCATCAACGAAATCGAGGCCGAGGTTAAACACGACGTAATTGCGTTTCTGACCAACATTGCGGAAAACGTCGGGGAAGGCGCACGCTATTTGCATTTGGGGATGACATCCTCGGACCTTCTGGATACCGCGTTTGCTGTCCAGCTTACGCGTTCGACGGATATGATCCTGAAGGAGCTCGATGTGCTACTGGACGTAGTTGAGCGTCGCGCCAAAGAACACAAGCAGACTGTTTGCATCGGTCGCTCGCACGGTATTCATGCCGAGCCGACGACCTTTGGGCTGAAGTTGTCGGTATTTCATGCGGAACTACAGCGAGGCAAAGCCAGGATTCAAGCCGGTAGGGAAGACATAGCTGTTGGTGCGATATCGGGGCCGGTCGGAACCTTCGCACATTTGACACCAGCCGTTGAAGAGTACGTCTGCAAGAAGCTTGGCCTTAAGCCTGCACCTGTATCAACACAAATTATCCAGCGCGATCGTCACGCAGCATTGTTCTGCGACTTTGCATTGCTTGCATCGACGCTGGAGAAGATGTGTGTTGAGGTTCGCCACTTGCAGCGCACCGAGGTTCGGGAAGCTGAGGAGTTTTTCTCGAAGGGGCAAAAGGGCTCGAGTGCGATGCCGCACAAGCGTAACCCAATTCTATCCGAAAACGTGAGTGGATTGGCGCGGCTAGTTCGAGGTTGGGCTTGGGCGAGCTTGGAGAATATACCGCTGTGGCATGAGCGCGATATCAGTCACTCTAGCGTTGAGCGAGTGGTAGCTCCTGATATCACCGTTACGATGGA
>JAGRAN010000124.1 GCA_020434585.1 Bdellovibrionales bacterium | reverse complement strand
AGCTGATGCAGCGCGCGAGTTTTTTGACCTCGACGCAATATTTTCTGGGCTTAATGCATCTAAAGATGAGACAGCTCTTGTTGTGAGAGAGAGGCGCGATGGGGACGTGGTAAGAGTCGCTTCCCGAGGCAGTCGAAAACTAAAAAAACTGTTTCAAGAACAGGGAGTTATGTTGACACTCCGAGACCGGATCCCTATAGTCGAGCTCGATTCGCGGATATTATGGGTCCCGGGTGTTGCTCGCTCTGAAGTGGCTCCTGTTGGCTCTGAAACGCGAAATTTGCTGGTTTTGGAATATCGACAGCTCGGGCCTAGCCAGGCAGGAGCCTTTCTCTAATCGCTAAGACTAGTTATGTTAAAATAGATTTAGAGAGACGCTGCGTGGGCAAGGCGCTCACCTAATGATTGAGGCATAGATTTTGGGTCAAAATTCTCGACATGCGGCCCTATGGCTGTTTTTGTTGATTATGATTTTTCTGCTCTACACCGTAGTGCAGGAACCGCGTCAGCGCGGACTGACGATTCCGTATTCAGAGTTTCGAACTGCTGTCTCTGACGGGCGTGTTGGGGAAGTAGTGCTGAAGGATACGGAAATTGTCGGCAGCTTTAAGTACGGCGCCGAAGATGCAATTTCATCCAACAATTTCGTAACTAAGATTCCGGCAAGCGATCCGGATCTAATGCGTGCTTTGCTCGACAACAACGTTAAGGTCGAGGCGCGACCCAAGGAAGAAGAATCCTGGTATTTCCTGCTGCTGGCGAATTGGTTCCCAATGCTGCTGCTAATTGGAGTGTGGATTTTCTTCATGCGCCAAGTTCAGATTGGCGGTGGAAAGGCGCTCAGCTTTGGCAAGAGCCGCGCTCGCATGCTTGAGGACGGTTCGACTCGCGTCACTTTCGAAGACGTTGCTGGTGTCGAGGAGTCAAAGGACGAACTTGAAGCGATTGTTGATTTCTTAAAAGACCCTAAGAAATTCACCAAACTCGGCGGCCGCATTCCGAAGGGCGTCCTGCTCGCGGGAAGTCCGGGAACTGGAAAGACTCTGTTGGCGCGTGCGATCGCCGGCGAAGCGGGAGTGCCGTTCTTTAGCATATCCGGTTCTGACTTCGTCGAAATGTTTGTCGGTGTTGGTGCCTCGCGGGTGCGCGACCTCTTTATGCGCGCCAAGAAGAATGCGCCTTGTATTATCTTCATCGACGAAATTGATGCTGTTGGCCGTCACCGCGGAGCCGGTCTCGGTGGTGGGCATGACGAAAGAGAGCAAACCCTTAACCAGCTCTTGGTTGAGATGGACGGTTTCGAAGCGAACGAAGGGGTAATCCTGATCGCCGCCACAAACCGGCCTGACGTTCTTGATCCAGCGCTGCTGCGCCCAGGTCGATTCGACCGCACGATTGTTGTTCCGCTGCCTGACGTGCGAGGCCGCGAAGCAATTTTACAGGTTCACACGCGCAAAGTTCCGATTGCAGAAGGAATTGACCTCAAGCAAATCGCCCGCGGCACACCGGGATTTTCCGGCGCCGATTTGGCAAACTTAGTGAACGAAGCAGCTTTGTACGCAGCGATGCAAGACGCTGAAAAGGTCCAACTCAAGCACTTCGAGCACGCGAAAGACAAAATTATGATGGGAGTCGAGCGCAAATCGCTGATCCTTAACGACCATGAGCGCAAGGTTAGTGCGTATCACGAAGCTGGTCACGCGATCGTAGCGAAGCTCTGTCCTGAAGCAGATCCCGTGCACAAGGTTACAATCGTACCGCGCGGTGTGGCTCTCGGCTTGATGCAGCAGCTCCCTGAAGACGATAAGCACACATACACGAAAGAATACTGGCTCGACAGAATTTGCATCGCGTTTGGCGGCAGAGTTGCTGAAGAAATCATCTTCAAAGAAATCACTACCGGTGCGAGCAGTGATATTTCCGCAGCTACCAGTATCGCCCGCCGCATGGTTTGTGAATGGGGTATGAGCGACTTACTTGGTCCGCTTGCTTACGGCAAGCGCGAGGAAGCACCTTTTCTAGGTCGAGACTTAGGTCATCAACGCGACTACTCAGAGCAGACAGCACATCAAATCGACGAAGAAGTGCGCACACTCATCGAAACGCAGCTCGAGAGAGCTCGAGATATGCTGAAGAAGAACAGCGATAAGCTTGAAATTCTGGCGCAAGCGCTGCTCGAGCGCGAAACGCTGGATGCAAAAGAAGTCGACGATGTTTTGAACGGATCCGGCCCAACGTCCGGACCAGGCGGCGAGGACGATGTTGAGATAAAGGCAGCCTGAGATGCATGAAATAGCGGCGTGGCTAGACTTACGTTACTTCATCGGTGCGCTCGACATCCTTCTAGTTTCATATCTGATTTACCGAATCCTGCTAATGGTGAAGGGAACCCGTGCGCTGCCAATGCTTGCGGGGCTCGGTGTGATTGTTGTCGTGTTCGTGGTTTCGCGCGAAATCGGCCTGGTAACACTTAATTGGATTCTCGGGAACTTTCTCGGTTCGGCGATACTAGTAATCGTAGTACTTTTCCAGGACGATTTGCGGCGCGCATTGATTCGGGTTGGCCTGGGGCCGGGCTTAGGCAATTCAAATACCTCTGAGCATCAACACACCATCAAAGAAGTGGCGAAGGCTGCTGCGGAATTGTCGTCGCGGCGTCTCGGCGCCTTGCTGGTAATCAAGCGCGACGTAGGGCTTGAAGAGTATACTGAACAGGCGGTCAAGATTGATGGAGTGGTCAGTTCGGAACTGTTGATTAGCATCTTTTTGCCGACCTCGCCGATTCATGACGGAGCAATTATTTTAAGCGGGAACCGTGTGCTGGCAGCAGGAGCGGTTTTACCACTGACCTTTGAAAGATCGACAAGCCGCAGCTTAGGCACGCGTCACAGAGCAGGCTTGGGTCTATCTGAGCGTTCCGATGCGCTTGTCGTGGTTGTCTCAGAAGAGACTGGGATCATCTCGCTTATTCGGGAAGGAAGAATTACCAGAGATTTAAACGAAACAACGCTGTACAACGCACTGCACCGGCTGACTGTGGCTCGAGACGAGTTGGCGTCTAACCGTGGTTGGCGCCGCTTTTTGCGCAAGAGTTCAAGCGGGTCGGGCGCGGCGGTTGATGAGGCTGCATCGGCGGATGTGGCAGACAGCGCTGCAGAACAGTAACCCACTAGATGGTTTGAGGCGAACATCGCTCGATGGCAATTTTGCGGGACAATTTGAGTCTCAAGTTATTCGCTTTATTTTTGGCGATGCTGCTAGAGGTTTATTTTTACAGTCCGGACAACTCCGTCACGGAGAAGCTGCTTGCCTCCGTAGAGCTGCGCAACGTTCCAAATAACCTAATGGTAATTTCGCCGGTTGGAGGAGTAAGAAATGTCTCCATTGCGCTTACTGTTCGAGGGCCTGCGCCAGTTGTGCAGCAGCTTAAGCGAGAGAATTTAAGGTATATTATCGATCTTCCTCCGGGAATCACCGATTCCTATCTTGAATACGTCAAACCCGAACAGCTGACGCTGGGTTCGTCTGGTGTCCGGGTAATAGATTTTTCACCGCCAATTCTTGATTTGAAATTTGACACGGTTATTCGCAAAGAACTGCTGGTGATTGTGCCGCAGCGCGGTGAGCCCGCAGACGGATACCGACTGAAGAAGCTAAACATTCGTCCAGTTTCAGTGATTGCTCGTGGACCGGAAAGTGAGTTGAGCGGAGTAGGAGTGGTGGAAACTCAACCACTCGAAATTAATGAAATCAGGGAGCCGCGTCAGGCGGAAGTTGCGCTTGTTCCACCCGGCGTGCATACCCTGCTTGATGTTAACGTCGTCCATGTCGATGTGTTGGTTTCGCCGGTAGTAGCGGAACGCACTTTCGACGGTCTGCCGATCGATGTTAAGTCAGAAAAAGGGGGCGGGGCCACTGTCTCGCCGGCAACAGCCACAGTCGTAGTTAGTGGTCCCACAGCAGATTTGAACCAATTGGATGCAGCTAAGATTAAGATCAGCGTCGATGCAGCCAGCGCGGGCGAAGGCAGCCATATGCTGCCCCTAACAGCCACTCTGCCGGAAGGTTTCGAGGTGGAATCAGTTTCGCCCGAGGCCGCCGAAGTCGTTGTGATAAAAGACAAGAGCGGAAAGTCCAATTCAAGAGCGGGAGCAGAAGGAAATGGGTAAGTTGTTCGGGACGGATGGTATTCGAGGTAGAGCTAATGTAGCTCCGATGGATTCGGAGACCGTCCTGCGTCTCGGCCGCTCAGCCGCACACGTTCTGGGTCGTTCCCAGGGCAAGCATCGCGTGCTGATCGGAAAGGATACTCGAGTGTCTGGTTATATGCTTGAGACCGCTTTGGAGTCGGGGATTTCCTCGATGGGAGTTGACGTCCTGTTGGTCGGACCGCTGCCCACCCCCGGAGTTGCGTTTATGACGCGGAGCATGCGTGCTGACGCAGGTGTAATGATTTCAGCCTCCCACAATCCATATTGGGACAACGGAATAAAGTTTTTCGGTTCCGACGGCTTTAAGCTTCCGGATGAAACTGAAGATGAAATTGAACGAGGTATGGCACCGGGTCATCTCGACGAGCTTCGTGCCGAACCTGACCATATCGGCAAAGCGTTTCGCATTGACGATGCGATTGGCCGCTACACTGTTTATTTGAAGAGCTGCCTGACAAGAGGGACAAAGTTTGACGGCCTAAAGGTCGTTTTGGACTGTGCCAATGGAGCGGCGTATAAAATCGCGCCGATGGTTTTTAAGGAGCTTGGGGCAAACGTTATTACAATCGGCGACAAGCCTGACGGACGCAATATCAATCTCGACTGCAGCAGCCTGCATCCCGAAAAGATGTGCGCCGCGGTGAAGGAGCACGGAGCAGATTTCGGAGTGGCTTTTGACGGAGACGCCGACCGAGCGATCTTATGCGATGAGAACGGCGAACTGCTCGACGGTGATTATTGTCTTGCCGTTCTGGCCATGACCAGAAAACGCGAGAATAACCTGCCAGGCAATGCAGTTGTTGGCACGATCATGAGCAACCTAGGCTTGGAAAAAGCGCTTGAGCGTGAAGGAATCGCGCTCCACCGCGCACCCGTTGGAGACCGCTACGTGCTTGCTGTAATGCGCGAGCACGGGCTAGTCCTTGGAGGAGAGCAGTCAGGGCACCTCATATCACTTGAGCACAATACTACAGGGGACGGGCTGCTGACCGCACTTTTGATGGCCGAGGCAATGCTTACTTGTGCCCAGCCCATGAGCACGTTTCAGTCCGTTGTTACTCGCTACCCTCAAGTCTTGATTAATATTCCCGTGCGTGAGCGGCGCCCCTTTGAAGAGTTGGCGTCAGTCCAGCGTGCAATGAAGGATGCGGAGGCAAGTCTCGGCAATAGTGGGAGAATCGTACTTAGGTATTCCGGCACTGAGTTGAAAGCCCGCGTTATGGTCGAGTGCGATAACGATGATAAGTGCAACAAGGTGGCATCAGCTGTTGCAGATGCTATCACGCAGGAATTGGGCACATGAGAATTCTCACATCGCGTGAGATGCAGGCCGCAGACGAGGCGGCGATTACGGAGATCGGAATCGGGTCTCGCGCTTTGATGGAAAGCGCCGGCAGAGAGTGCGCTGCGGTAATTCTTAACAGCTACGAAAAGCAGGCGCGACGCGGCGTAGTAGTTGCCGTCGGCTCGGGCAATAACGGAGGTGACGGCTTTGTCATTGCTCGCACGCTAAAAGCGGCTGGTCTCTCGGCTGTAGTTGTCTCTTGCTGTCCTGCTGAGAAGTTGAAAGTCGACCCCAAAGCAAATTTGGAATCCTGGAAGCGGCTTGGTGGCGCGCTTCATCAGTTTTCGGACGAGGAAACGGACCTCGCGGCCGAGCTCTTAAGCGGAGCAGGTCTAATTGTAGATGCAGTATTCGGAACTGGCTTTAGCGGCGAGCCGAGAGGAGC
>JAGRAN010000123.1 GCA_020434585.1 Bdellovibrionales bacterium | reverse complement strand
TTTAGAGACTGCAAGAAGCAGCTCGGGGTGATTAAACAAAGTTTCGGGAGTCCTCGTAATGAAAGCGGGGTCGTATACGAAGACGGAAGTATTGCGACTATCGATTAGAAAAGCTGCAAGTCTAACAAAAACCGATTTACACAGAACACTACTCGAACAGGCACCGAAAGATTTTTACTTGGGAAGGGAGAAACTCAGGTGCCTGTTCTATTACTTTAATTCTACACCTTGCTCAGACTCTCCCAACAAATCGGACTCAGTAAAGCTAAACGCACCCAATACGACTCGCGCGCCTGCAGCCTCATCCAATCGACCGTGAGCGATATCTTTGTCTCTCTTCGAAAATGCCTCGCGTGCGTCTTTGTGCAGCGCTGTCCCGTTTTCATACATCCACTTTCTCAGGTCCTCTACGTCCGCCTGGAAGATATTGTCAAATTCGGTAACCAGAAAAACGTTCGGATGCTTCCGCGGATCCTGCTTTCCGCCTTTGTACTGCATATTCTCAATTGCCGACTGAATAAAAGCTGAGATCCCTGTTCCGAGCATATTGTACATTTCATCGTACTCCTCGGAGAGGAATTCCGTTTTAATTAGCTTAATTCCGCGGGCAGTTTTTTTCACTGCGCCAATTCGCTCGAGCTCAAACAGCGCAGTCCCGGGAATAATTGATTTACTGACGGACTCCAACAGCTGGCAGAATTCGTTATCGTCACCTTTGTAACTGAGGATCTTCGGCTTCTTGTCTTTGGTGGTAAATCGGCTGTCGGTCTGCCACTGGCCAATGATTTGTATTACCGAATTGAGGCCCTGCTTGCTTTCAGCTACATCACTTTTAAAAAAGCGATTAACTTCAATCCGGTGTAAGCCGGTCATCATTGTGATTCGACTGACGTTGACTTTGGCATCAAGTTTCGCGATTTCGTCAGCGGCAACTTCAACGAAGACTACTTTTACGACCTCAAGAAATTCCTGAATCGAGTGTGTGCCCTTCAAGACAAAGCGGACTATCGGACGCAGCATGATCCGTGCGGCATTAAGGCGAACTGACCCAAAATCTATCTTCATCGGCCCTGGTTTATTGTTTTGTGCCGGCTGCGTAGTCCAAGACGGAACGAAAGACCGTCAGATTTAGTTTAACGGACAGATTAGCGAAAAACTATAAAATTTTTACCTTAAACATCACACGGGAGCCTCGGGGGAGTCATATCATTAGTAAAGCCAATCGCAATGGCTCGAGGTCACAAAAAGAATATTTATTTTAACAACTTAGCTGTCCAGATCTGTCCGGTTCAGTTCGAAGCTGTGCGCTGGAGATCTCAGATATCGCTACTTTTTTGGGAGCAGCATTGGGCCAAGACCGGATTTGTCTTTAGAGGGTAAATCGTAGGTCTGGGGGAAGCACCGTGAGAATTTCAATCAAGCTGAGAAAGTCCGAGAAAGGCGCCGGCATGCTCGAAATGTCGATGATTATCTCATTTCTGTGCGTCGGCTTGCTCGGAGCGCTCTCAAGCTTATCTACCTCAAACGAAGTTGCAGTCAGATTAGCAAGCTGCGCAGTAGCCCAAACCGAAGACATTGTTATTGGCGAGGGCGGCAACTTGAACGCGGTACAGCCTAGAAATCCCGAAGAAACAGACCCCTCCGAAATGTCCTGCCAGCAGTTAGTGGACAACTACGGCGGCGGCACCTGGGGCATTCGCGGCACTCCACTGCC
>JAGRAN010000122.1 GCA_020434585.1 Bdellovibrionales bacterium | reverse complement strand
GACGATTTGTTCGGTCAGCCTGCGATGGATATTACGACCACTTCGCAGCTCGGGCAGAAAGTTGAAGAGCCGGATGTGGTCACGCACTAAGCAGTATTAAATGTGACGGACTCATCAATGAAAGCCCGGCCTTAGTGCCGGGCTTTTTTATTTCATCGACGCTAGTATTTGTAGGGTCTTACCGTTGATATCCACTGCGACGGACGTAGGGCTCCTCACTATGGCCGTGCCGCAGTTCTTCTTAAGATACGCTTAACGATACAACATTTGCGATCTGCGGATACTTGAGGGTAAACCTGAATTAGTAAGTATCGTTCATCGCTTAGACCACGTTGGGGTAAGCTTAGTGTCTTTGCCGGGCCGTAAACATCGCCGTGTGCGCAATATCCGCAAGATTTCTCGTTCGAGACAATCAACGCTGCTCAAGTCAAACAGCGGGCAAAGCACGTCTGAATACATTATTGCGGTTATCTTAGTCGCAATTATCGTATTGGTCGCGGTTCGGATGTTTGGCAAGAGCGTTAAGTGCCAATTCGGCGATGCGTCTAATCAACTCGATCCAGGCGTTAATTTTTCAGATGAAGATTGTGTCGGCTCAGGTTCTGATCCGCTAGAAGGAGTCGAAGAGCCGCCTCCGGGTGGTCCCCCTCCACCTCCGTCACCAGCGCCTCCAGCTCCAGCACCACCGCCGCCCAGTCCGCCAGGGGCTTCCGCTTCTTCAGGAAGTGGTGGAGCCGGTGGTCCGCCGTCGCCTCCTGCGCCCGCGCCGGCGCCACCGCCGTCTCCGGCACCTGCGTCACCAGCTCCATCGCCTGCACCATCACCGGCTCCATCTCCCGCGCCGTCTTCACCGGCACCGGCGCCAGCTCCATCGCCTGCACCGTCTTCTCCAGCACCGCCGCCATCGCCTCCGCCGGGACAAGCGTCTGCTTCTTCGAGTAGTGGGGGAGTTGCTTCGCCGCCGCCACCACCACCACCGCCTCCTCCTCCGCCGCCCGCTCCAGCGGGACCTGCAGGCCCTGCAGGGCCTGGAATTCCAGGTGGTCCTGCGCCTGCGCCTGCACCCGCGCCTGCACCACCACCGGCTCCGGCTCCGCCTCCGCCGTTTGGTCCAAAGACGAAGTACTAAGCGCCTTTTTGCGGCGAATTATGGGAGTGGACTTATCACGTCGAACCGCACTGAGGCTGCTATTAGGCGCTTATGCAGCGCTTTGGAGTGCTCGCGAAGCGAGCGCTCAGCAAAATAATCTTTCGGGTGGTCGAAGGAAGGTCCTCGTAATAGGCGCGGGAATAGCTGGGCTTGCAGCCGCGAGAGACCTCCGTTCGAAGGAATTTGACGTAATTGTCTTGGAAGCTCGCCACCGACTCGGAGGGAGAATCTTCACCGACAATTCTCTCGGTTTCCCAGTAGATCTCGGAGCATCCTGGATTCATGAATCCGTCGGCAACCCGATTGCTGAACTTGCGTCACTTAACAGCATTTCAACGATGGTTGACGACGACAGTTGGATTCACTTTCGCAGCGGGTTGGGCAAAGAACTAGAAAAACTTCCTGAAAGTTACATCAGAACCGAAACGAGTGAGCTTGAAAAGGCAGTTTGGAAATACGCAAAAACATTGAAGGCGGATGTTTCATACGCCGCTGCCGTGAAGCACGTTAACAATGGTAGTTTCGCAGGTGTTAATCGAGATGTATTCACGAAATATTTTTTATCTAGACTTGAGATGGGGTTTGGTGCGCCTGCTGAGGAGTTTTCCCTGCTGTACGGGTCGAATATGGACTCCTTTCGTGGCAAAGACTTGGTGCTGCCTGACGGATACGCCGCGATTCCGAAAACGCTTTCTGCCGAACTAGATATTAGGTTCGGCTCAGTTGTCACTATGATTGACTCAAGCAAGCCGCTGCTGCGGGTGACTGCGAGCGGCGAAACATTCGAAGCCGATGCCGTCGTTTTGAGTGTGCCGTTGGGGGTCCTAAAGCAGAAGCGCATCACCTTCTTCCCAGAACTGCCTGAATACAAGCAGCAGGTGATTGACCGCATGGGTGTTGGATTGCTTGATAAAGTGGTTTTGCAGTTTTCCAAGCCATTTTGGCCAGTGGATACCGCAAAATTCGGCTATATGTCCGGCCAACGCGGAGAATTTCCTGAATTTTTTAATTGGTACAAATTCAGTAAGCAGCCGGTGCTGATTGCTTACCTGGCAGGTTTGTTTGCGAAAAAACTTGAAAACCAGTCAGACCGCGAAGTTGTTGACGAAGGGCTTGCGGTACTTAGGCGCATGTTCGGATCTAAGGTGCTAGCTCCAATTGGTCATTTAGTTACTCGTTGGTCTAAAGATCATTTCGCATTCGGTTCCTATTCTCATATTCCGGTTGGTGCAACTGATGCGGATTATGCCTACCTCGGAATGCCGGTCGGAAAAATCTTTTTCGCGGGCGAGGCGACCAGCCGCCGCTTTCCTGCAACCGTTCACGGCGCGTTCATGTCCGGGGTTAGGGCTGCACGCGAAGCCTCAGAAAGTTTGGTGTAGCTAATGTTGTTTGTGGTCACAATTGTCGTTGCGTTTTGCAGTATGACTTATGAACTGCTGCTAGGGCAGGCTCTTTCCGCGTTTCTGGGCAACACACTGCTGCGCTACAGTGCCACTATCGGGCTCTATATGTTTTCCCTTGGGTTTGGTGCGTACCTCGTTGAGAAACGTTGGGAAAAGTCTCCGCTTAGTTCGCTCCTCATAGTCGAACTGGCATTGGCTGTCCTCGGAGGGATGTGTATTGCAGCTCTGCATTTGCTAAACTTAATTGGAAATCCTTTGCTCTTTTCTTTGGCTGCCCACGGTTTGATTGTTCTTATCGGGACTCTGAGCGGCTTTGAATTACCTCTGCTCATCGCTATCGGCGTTCAACTGCGAGAGATGGACGCAAGTTATGCTGAAAGAATCGTGCTATCGGCTAGTTATATCGGAGCATTTATCGCAACAATAGTTTTTGCGTTTTGGTTTTACCCACTGGCGGGGGTCACTTCGACTGCTTTTGGCACAGCGTCAATAAACGCCATGGCGGGCATGTATCTTGGAGTGTTGTTTTATCGTTCGTCAGTCGGCAGCAGAAAGTATCTCGCATTGCATTTCTGTTTACTTATGGTTTTCGTAGCGGCATGGGTTAACGGTAAGGCGATTAACGATATTTTTGTTAGTGAATATCTAAGTGCCGGAACTGCTAATCAAGCAAGCCATCACTAAGCTTGCGCCTTCTTTACTCAGGATTGCCCTCTGTTAAGCGAATTAGCTCATCACGACAGCGGCCGATACAGCATTTTTTATGTAAACTATACTGAGAGTGCTTAACCCCGCCACCTTTGCCGTCAAAGGTAATTGTCCCGCTCTCAATCCAGTCTGAACCACCGCCATTGTAAGTTAAGGTTTTCCCGCAAAGGGTTCCGGAGTAGCTCCCGCCTTCAGTATCGACATACTTAACTTTGCTGAAGTCTTTCGGGTCCTGAGTTAAATAAATCGATAAACTTTCATTGTTTCGGTCGCCCTCGCAGCTGTCGGTGCAACTATACGTACTGCTCCAATATCCGGCGATTACAGCCGGCGGTTCGGAACACGATACGACAGGATCGCAGTAAGTGACGGGTAGACTTCCAGCCGTGATTTTGCCAGCGCTGGGAGCTGAAATGCCTAAGCAAATCGAAAAATCTCCACCGCTGAGTAGCTGCCGCGCCATAAGCGAGCCCGCACATTCTTTGGGCTCAATGCTAGTTAATTTTCCCTCAGCATTGCTCTTGAGTTTGTAGGTGCCCCAGCAGTCTCCTTTGCTGCAGACTGTATCTGCCTCGTCTAACTTCGCAATGCGCAGCCAAACTTCTAACGTTCCAGAACCGGTACCAGCTTTGTCCGGCGTGTAAGAAAACTGCTCAAGGGCAGCTGCAAGGTCTACCTCAAGGCAGCCGGGGACCGCGCCGCTTTTTGCAAATTCGAACGAGTTGGAGCCGCTTTTTATAACGACCTGCTTTTCCTTCTTACTGACGGCGAGGTTGTTGACGTGCTTTCCGAGTGAGAGCTGTAGAGAATGCTTCGTGCTACTCTCAGTTGCTTGCGCCAGCGCGATGCTTGGCAAACAGAGCACGAGAAGCGAAGAAATCAAGATTCGTCCTAGCGACATCATCAGACTCCTGTTTGGAACAGTACCGAAATTTTTTCACTGAACCTATAGCAGAGGTGGGGAATTAGGGACAGAAAAACCGGCAAAAATAGCTAGGAATTGTGCTTTACGCTTTGGCTTGACTCATTGTTGCCGGCGAAACACGCTGAGGGAAGTAGCAAAACGGAGCTGGAATGAAAGGGGAAAGTGCAGGGGTAAATCGACCGACGCTGCTGTTAGCAGGTTTCTTGCTGTCGGCGTGCAGCATTGTCTATGAATTGCTGATTGCTCAGGTCATTTCCGTTTTTGCGGGAAATACAGTGGTTTGGTACTCGCTGACTATCGGGCTGTTCCTTGCCGGAATGGGAATCGGCGCCTTGATTGTCGGTCCGCTGATTAAGCACCGCAGCTCCGCGATTGCATTTTTTTGGACGGAGGCGACGCTGTGCTTACTTGGAGCACTCGCTCCATATGCGCTGCACGTCTCGTCGCTCAGCGTCTTGTGGCAAACTAAAGGAGACGAGTGGTTTCCTAGCGGAATGCCTTTCTTTTTCGCCGCCGCCGCGATTGCCTTTGCTGTCGGGCTATTTACAGGCGTTGAACTTCCGCTGCTGATGCAGCGTGGCCGAGAGATCGAATTCGGCCAGAAACAAATCTCCTTTTCGCAGCTTCTTGCCGCAGATTATTTTGGTTCGCTCTTTGGGGCGCTGGCATTCTCGTTGTTGCTGTGGCCGAATTTGGAGCCCACTCAGATTGGGCCAGGAGTGGCTGCGATTAACCTCCTTACTGCCGTAATAATTGCAGCGACTCCAAGCAGCAGCAGCGGACGCTGGACAAGGATTGCTTCCGCCGGGTTCCTCGGCGGACTACTTACGGTGCTGATTGCGAGCAATCAGCAGTTCATGGAATTTTTCTTAAGGCGCTATTACGTGTACGGCTCGGGCAGTTCTTCATTGAGCGAAATGATTGACCCAAGTCACGAGTTGCCGCGCGTTTCGCGGGTTCGCTCCCAGTATCACACAATTGATCTAGTTCAATCGGTGTACCATGACCGTGGCTTCTATGTATTTGATTTATTCAGCACAAAATTTCAGGAGAGGCCTGATTTTCCGCAGCGATACATGATGTTTTTAAATGGCGAGGTGCAGTTCTTTGCGGATTTTGAGGAGGTTTATCACGAGTTTTTTGCGCACGTGCCGATTGCTGCATTTGGAGCGGTTCCCCGACGAGTATTGGTGCTGGGAGGAGGCGATGGTTTGCTGCTTCGCGAGCTGGTGAAATATCCCGAAATTGAAAAGATAACTTTGGTCGATTTAGACCCGGCAATGATCGAATTCGCCCGAAATAATCGAATCATGAAGACGATAAATAACGGTGCGTTCAATGACCCGCGCGTTAACGTAGTGATTGGAGATGCTTATCACTTTACCCGAACCGCTGAAGCTAAGTTTGATGCGGTGTACATGGATTTCCCAGAAATATCTGACTTTAACTTAGCGCGGCTTTACAGCAGGGAATTTTATTACTTCGTGCTGCAGCACCTATCCGAAAATGGATATGTCGTGATGAATGCGGGCGAAATAGAATATTTATCAGTGCCTGACGAAAACAACGAGCAGCACATGACGGAAAAAAACCGCTGGCCTTCGTTTTACCAAACCTTTAAAGCTGCGGGGTTCGATATGGTCGTGCCGTATTATAGCCGGTTGGAATACGACATGCCGAGTGCTCAGAAGCGGGTGCTGGAGCGGAAATTAGTGCATTTACCACCGAGTGCATCTCCAGACGCGGAAGAAGATGCGGCAAAGATGTTCCTGCGATTTAACACAGCTTCTTTGCTATCTGGTTTTATCATGGCGGCAAGACACCAGCGGGAGGTCTCAAATAGCTTTGATATCAGCGCGAGTCCGCTCTACGTTATCAACGGCGATCGATATCGGGCTTCGTTAAAAACGCCTCTCACAACCCCTGAAGTGGGAGACCAGCCCGACATTAATTCAATATTTCAGCCGAAGTTAAGCGCAAAGCCAATACTGTCTATTCGACGTCCGCTCCGGATTTATGGCGGCGTCTTCTTAGAATAGTAGTAGTCCGACTAAGCTGTTTCGTAACTAAGCGCGATTAGCCTAGCGGTTCGAACTCGCCCGGGCGCCAAGACTTATCAAACCACGCCTCGGTCGGGCCATAGAGCCTGAGTATAGCAAACCAGCCTTTACCCGGGACTGTATGAACCCAGTTCTGCTCTTTTCCTTTTGGTGGTTCAGGGCTGAAGTAGAGGTCCACAGAGCCGTCGGCGTTTGCTACTAAGTCGTCTCTCTCGTTGTTCTTGCTAGGAAAGAGCTGAGTAGAACGCAGTTCTGAGCGAGTCTGCGGGTCATAAATTACGACCGACCAGAAGTCTTTCGCAGGTGCGTTGGCTGGAATGGTGAGTTTGTAGGTCTTTGAACCATCGAGGTAGTCACCGTTCTTGTCTCTTGCGGCACCGGCGTATTGAGATCCTTTTCCAACCATTTTAGCAACCATCGCCGGAGTGTTGACCGTAGCAACGTAGAAAAAGAAAGTCCGCGCATCCAAATTACGTCCACCGTTACCGCCGTCAACTAGCCACTCGTGATTGCCGCCTATGAATGGAGTGAACCATGCCGATTCATTACCGTAGAAATAAGCTTCTTCGTCGCGAGGACTGAAAGCCAACGCTCTCGACGTTCCGTTAGCAACGGCTGCGGCTTCGGTCAGAATCTTTTTCATCCGCTCGTCGGGATCAAACTCGACTCCCTTCTGAATTCCAATGCTTGCGAAGAGGCCACGCAGCTCCGGATCAAGCATAGTAATAGGCTCTCTCTGGATGACGTCATTTAGCTCCTCATAGAATTCAAAATTATTTGCGTGGATTGAGTTAATCGGAATCCCTGAAAGATTTGCGAATGTAGTTTTCGGAGGAGAGTTTCTCTTGGAGTAAGGATAAATTTTCAAACCATTGCGAAACATTGCCACCGAGGCATCGGGCTTGCCGTCAACTAAGAAACCGCGGAGGATTAGCCAATTCGTGTAGCTGGTTGAACGAGCAGAATAATATCCCTTCGGAATATTTCCCTTGAAGTCAGGCGGAAGGATCAAGTATTTTCCGCCTTTGCCGCGATCGGGACCGGGAGCGCCCATATCAACTACAAAGCGAAAAAAGGCGTCGTTAACGGTTCCAGGGCCCGTACCGGCGGGAATTTCAACCACGACCGGACCGTCCTTTTTCAAGTCGAGAATAACTGAGGCGTAGACAGTATCAGTATTACCGGTAAGAAAGAGCGGCATGGAGTCCATCAGCTTCTCGGTGATTACTACATGGGAGCCGACCGCGCCGACCTTCTCGTGAGCTTGCCGCATCGCCTCCAGCGAAGCTGCGGGAATACCGTTAAGAAATGTTTCGACTCCGCGCATGAAATCAAGATTATCGTAAAGTTTGGTCACTGTTTCTTTATCGGGGAAACCATCGAAGAATTTCAGCGTGCCGATACGAGTGTTGACTCGCGAAGGAGTTGTGATGGAGTCAGGAACTGGAGCATCCATCCGCATCGCCGCGCGCGGAGTTTGAGAGATTACTTTCTGTTGGGTGCTGCAGGCTGCGAAAACGCAGAGAAGAGACAAAGCGACTAATCGATACATGAAGCAAACCCCCAAATCAAAATTACTGAGACCACGTCTTTAGCAGCAATAACAAATTGGGGAGGGGAAATAAACTTGATGGATCGTGTGGCTATTTATTCGCTACCGAATGACTGCTGAAGAGAGATGGCGGGGCGGACGGGACTTGAACCCGCGACCTCCGACGTGACAGGCCGGCGTTCTAACCAACTGAACTACCGCCCCGCGTAATTGTCACTTTAAATGGTGGGCGTTGTAGGACTTGAACCTACGACCCTCGGCTTGTAAGGCCGATGCTCTAGCCAACTGAGCTAAACGCCCACGAAGCTACAGAAATCAGCCCGCAACCACCAGACCAAATCCACAGCAGAAGGTGAGACTACCCAAGGATGGGAGATAGAGTCAACACGGATTTCTAATTAATCGGGAGAGGTAAGTGGTTGTAATTATATAGCAAAAAGGGAAAGTGTTGCGGGGAACTGTATTCCGCCTCGCTAATCTTCCGGCCGTTCGCCTTCCGGCGCCATTTTCACCAGCCTCGGCTGAAACTTTGCGATTGCCCGGACCAAATTGCGTTGAGCACGCATTACAGCATCAATGTCCTTATAAGCATGCGGCGATTCGTCGAGTCCGGCAGACATCAACTCGACACCTTGATCGCGAAGAATTTTGTTAAGTGCGTAGCGTGTTGTCGAAGTTTTAGCAGCCTTGCGCGACATTTGTCGTCCCGCGCCGTGCGAAGCAGAATTTAGCGACTCCGCTGAACCAAGTCCTTCGACTAGATATCCGGGAGCAGTCATTGAACCGGGGATATAGCCCAATTCACCTTTGCCTGCTGGGGTCGCGCCTTTGCGGTGAACAATTAATTGCTTGCCGTCATGAACTTCTTTCCAAGCGTAGTTGTGATGATTCTCAATTTGGAGAATCGGTCGGGCGTTGAGTGAGCGCAGGATTCCTCGGTGAATTATTTCATGGTTCGCAGAAGCATAAGCTCCCATCAACTCCATGGCCTGCCAATATTCGGCTCCTTCGGCGTTAAGTGGAAGCCACGAAAGATGACGCAGGTGTTTCGGCAGTTTTGGATGAAGCTCGGCGGCAAGTTTGCTGTAATGATCGGCGACGCGGGCACCAGGGCCTCTTGACCCGCTGTGAGAAACCAGACCGAGGTAGGTTCCAGCTGGAAGATTTCCGTGAGGTGCGTCGAAGGTAATTTCTCCAAACTCAACAAAATGATTACCGGAGCCGCTTGTGCCGAGCTGAGACCATGCAATGTCCTTTAGGCGTTTTGTAACGGGATTGGCATTCCAATCCATATCCATCACGTGGTGCTGCTTCTTGTCTCGCCATTTTGCTCCCATACCAAAGCGGGTGTTGTTATCGATGGCTTTCTTAAACTGATAAATATCGCGCGAGAGTTCGCTAAGTGGAGTTTCCAGTACTGTAAGTTTGACGCGGCATGCGATGTCTACACCGACTGCGTAAGGAATGACGGCGTCCTTTACGGCGAGCACTCCGCCGATCGGCAGGCCGTAGCCGACATGCGCATCAGGCATTAGCGCAGCTTTAACTGAAACTGGAAGGGAGCAGGCGTTTCGCATCTGGGTGTGAGCGCCTTCATCAATCTCGTCTCCCCAGTGCTGGTATTTTAGGAATTCATTTATCTTGTATTCCGCGTCTTGAGAGGACGGCGCATTGCGACGTTGGATAAGTAAGTCCGCAAGAGGACCGAAGAGTTCGTGGCTCAAATACGAATCGGGATTTTGCGAGAGAGATTTTAATTCCTGCTTTAAGACCTTTCCGCGAAAGCCGTAATTTCCGGAAATTGAACAAACCCGGACGGCTTCATCCAACACGGCTTTTCCTTCAAACCCAATCAGCTCTAGCTGGCGCTTTTTCATAGATTCCCAGTTTCGATCAAAGTT
>JAGRAN010000121.1 GCA_020434585.1 Bdellovibrionales bacterium | reverse complement strand
CGCTCGTCTGCCAGGTTAGGGGCCGAACATATTTTCTGCCGGCCAGTGATGTCTCGGGACATTTAGTAGACGATTGCACTTATGATGATATTGAGCCGGTGATTGATGAGCTGGAAATATTGCTAGAGCTGCAAGTAAGGTAGTCTAAGTCAGGTCTTCGATCAGCTGAAATTCAACCGCCGAGCTGCCGGATAATGGCTCAACAAACAACAACGTATATACTCGGCCGCCGTTGAAGTTCAGCCGATCTGATTCAGCAATAAACGCACCTGTTTCGGACGAAATCAAAGTGACAATGTATTCGTCTGCATCGCTGTTAAGGTAGGTGGTTGAGTCCTTGAAGGCAAGCTCGGTTACGGCCGGCTCGGTATCAAAATTCGTATCGTCAGCGTGCGTGATGTATACGTCGACATCATCACTTATTCCCACAGCTGCGTGGACCAGTCGCACACCGGTCCGATTTGTATCGGGCTTCAGCGGATCGTCCAATAATAGCAGTGTGTCCATTTCACTTCTTATATCAAGTGCAATCAAAGTGTACCGACTGCCGTCTTGGACGGACAGCGACTCTGTAGCATAAAGCGGGAACGAACTGGCTTCGGTGATCAGCAAGTGGCTGTTGTCGGCGGACAAGCCGCGATAGTTGCGCACCTCGAGATACTCTACTGCGCGCTGAAATTCTTTGTCGTCGTCAACGAATACATCGACCAAATCAGCGTTGGGGGAGGCTTGAATGAAACGGATGTCGGCCGAGCCGGGCGAATCATCCTTGGCCCCGTCGCCACATGCTGCGCAGAGCAGGACAAAAACAAAAAAAGTTGCTAACACACGGCGCATTACGCTTCCTTCGACTCCAAGATAACTCAAGCGAGGCGAAGCTTTTATCATGAAAATGGCAGATTTTCTAGCTGGGCAGCTCGCCATACCGAATGTAGAGTGCTCTTGGCGAAGGGGCCTGGCTAGGACCTAGGCACTCCCGAAATCTACTTATGGCGAAAATCGAGTTCGGCACAGATGGAACAGCTGCGGGGTAATTTGGAACCCAAATCAAAAACACCTGCCGCGGTGCTGTATGTTGGAGCGGTGCTTTTGGTGCTGGCAGTACTGCTGCGCTTAGCATTTGCTAAAGTTGCGCTCGGCAATCTGTCCGTAAACGCCGATGAGGCAGTTAGTTTTCTTCAGGCAAAATACATTTCAGAAGGACATTTCCCGCTGCTGTTTTGGACTCAGCCGTATCAGTTCCCGTATGAAGCGTATTTTATGTCATTTCTTTTTGACTATCTTCCCTGGGATAGCTTCGGTGCTCGAATTGTTCAAATATCACTTTGTCTCGTCTCCGTTTGCGTTTTTTTGCTTACGTTTAGGTACCTCGGGAGCTGGAAAACAACTTGGCCCGGGCTGCTGCTGATCCTATTTCCATCGGCTTATTGGCTGACCCGTCAAGTGGGTTTACTGACACCGCAGCATTCCATGATGGCGCTTTTGGCATGTTTAATTCCGTTGATAGTTGGAGCGTCGAAGCGCAGCACAGCCCCGTATTATTGGTGTTTGGCCGGAGGAATCGCATGTGGGATGGCGCTGAGCAACCATTTATTGTCGCTGTCTCTCGCGGTTTCTGCCGCAATTGTACTATGCCTCGGGGAGAGTTTTCGCAGTGCAGTGCGAAATACGCTTTGGTTTTTGCCTGGTTTTTTGGTCGGCCTAGCTCCGTATCTATATGCCAAACTGTTAATTCCTGGGGCGTATCATAGAGTTTCAGAGACATTACCGCTTTCGCAAACCATCGGACGCTTCTGGGATCCGGCGGTAAAAGACCTTGTCACAACAACGCTTGGAATCAAGCTGCACATATTTCCTGACGGCGGCGAGAGATTGAATCTCTTTGGATATCTCGTCGTGCCCCTGGCAGTTTTCTTTTTGGTGCTCCTCGGATTCGTCACTGTAATACGTATTGCAGCCTTTTGGCGGCGCCTGCGTGTAAATCGCTGGCCGTCTTTTGAACTAAATGACGTATTTCTAGGCACCACCATACTCGCGCTTGCCTTACTAACCCTCACGGGCATGGACTTGCGTCCGCGTTATGCGCTGCACATAGTTTGGTGCTTTCCGTTTTTGTTTGCGTATGCCTACGCAATGCTTCCCAGAGTTGGGCGAGCAGTGATGGGCGTCTTGTGCGTCATGTTGGTGGCAGTCAATTTGTATACGACGTCAAGGTTAATTGCCGAATGGGAACGACCTGATTTTTCGGCACACTTTGTTAATCTTTTCGATCTTACTTCCACCTATAAATATTTAGAGAAGAAGGGCACGAATACTTGTTATTCGGGGTGGTGGCTCGCTTATCGAGTGATCTTTGATTCCAAGGAAAAGGTTATTTGCGCCCCGCCTTTTAATGATCGCTTCGCGCAGTGGCCTCAGCCGTACTACAGTAAAATTGTTCAACAGAGCAAGAATCCACCGTATGTCTTTGGCCGTTATGTTCATCGGTATTTTAGAGTTGGATATTTCGAAAAGTTTTTGCTTAAGCACAGAATTATTGCAGATCGAGTAAAGCTGAAGCCGTATTTAGCTTATAGCAATTTTAGACATAAAGATGTCCCTGTCTCTAAGCTCGTGCCTTTTGACATGGTAGCCCCAGAGGCAAATTGCAATGCATCAGACCAAGAGCTTTTATCCGACGGCGATCTTAACACGGTGTGGTCCAGTCAGGCCGAACAAGAACAAGGCATGAGTTTGATTCTTACGCTCAAAGCTGAGCTCCCAGTTCATGCGCTGCGCATGTTTACGCAAGACAAGGTTTATGAAGAACATCCACCGCGTGTAAGCGTCTCGGCTAGAGCCGTGGACGGCGAATGGCAGGTGATTGCGGAGAATCTCATCGGCCATCCATATCCGGTGCAGTTGGATAAGACGATCGAACCTTATCTATTTGACTATCTGGAGCTGACCTTTGGGTTTGAGCCTGTCATGGCTAAGCAGATTAAGATTGAAGTGAGCACGCCGCAGAAAGGGCGAGATTGGAGATTGGCCGAAATTCAGCTTTTTACCGACGCAGCAACCCAGCTCTCTAATTAAGGCGCCGTACCTTTCGCCGGAAAGTGTAAATGTAGCGCTTAGGCATCGGTTCGGACTTTTTTACCAAATCTTTGGGGATAGCGATTGCTTCACCGATATCAAGCGCACCGCTAGATTTTTGTGGATTGGCTTTCAAGATGGCGTTCCAATTTTTGTAGTCGCCAGTATACCAGTCTGCAATTGCAGCCAGTGTTTCGCCGCTATATTTCACACTATGTGATAGGCCAGCGGCGGCGGATTGCGTCGTAGACGGTGGATTTGTCTGCGCGGATATCGTTATTTGACTGGGACTTGCCGCCTGACTTTGTGTTGATGATTCGTGAGCCAGGGCAGCCTTGTCTTGCTGCGTGTTTTCGACGGCTAGTTTAAATTCTTCGTTTGGAACTGGTGGGAATGCTTCGTAAGATATCTTGTGAACGCCCGCAGATTTCAATTGAGCACGTGCTGCTGAATTCTGGCGCTTTTTACCACCGCGGCGAAATGTCGACTGAAACGGTTT
>JAGRAN010000120.1 GCA_020434585.1 Bdellovibrionales bacterium | reverse complement strand
TCTATCCTGCAGCCACCACCAACCACCCCGTTTTAACGGCAAACGTCTGGTTCACAAATTTTAAAGCAATAAAGGATTAAAGCTATGATACGAGGAATCAATTCATTGCGGCGAATAATCGTTGCGCCTCTGCTTTTAGGTGCAGCTACGTTTGCGGCCTCCCCGGCTGCTGCCGTTGATTTTGACGGAGATGGTTCGGAAGACATTGCAGTTTACCGACCGTCTTTCGGCGAACACTATTTTATCGCCAGCGGTGAAGGGCCATTGGGCTTTGGTTTCCAGTGGGGCCTTAACGGCGACACTCCTGTTTCTGGAAACTTCAGCACAGCCACCCACGCAGACATTGCAGTCTGGCGGCCGGCCGCACCGACAGCAACAGGCGTTTGGTATATTCGCTACGACTCTGCGAACAATTACCTATACTCTTCTGCGAATTCTTTTGCCTGGGGTTTGCCAAGCGACATTCCACAAGCATGTAAAAGAGATGCTGCGGATATGTTCAACGACCTGATCGTTTGGCGTCCGAGCAACGGAACTTGGTACACCAGGCTCTCAGGCGGCAGCGGATCAGATGTCGGAGGTGCCTACAGCACTTCTGAACAGCAGCAGTGGGGCTTGAGCAATGACACACCGGTAGCTGCTGACTATGATAACGACGGCCGCTGCGACTACGCGATCTTTCGCGAAAGCGCATCAACCGGACAAGCCACTTGGTACATCGTGCTCAGCGGCTCAGGCTCCGGAAGCGACACTGCGGCAACCATTCCGTTTGGTTTAAATGGTGACATCCCGGTTCCTGGCGACTACGACGGCGACGGTCAAATCGACCTAGCAGTTTGGCGCCCGTCTTCAGGTCACTGGTTAATTCGTCCGTCCAGCGTCAGCCAAGGCAGCTTGGAAAACTGGATTCGCGTTTACCAGTGGGGTCTAAGCGGAGATGCTCCGGTGCCGATGGATTATGACGGCGACGGGATTACCGACCTAGTTGTATACAGAGAGAACGATGTTACTTCACCCGGATTCCCGGTTTGGTACATCAGAAAGTCACCAAGCAACTTTGGCTCTGCCGAAGCCCAACAGTGGGGACTGACAAACGACGTTGCTTACGGCGACAGACCTGGAAGCACTAACTAGCTCAGCAATCGAATCAAACTAGCTGGAAGTTTTATTAGCCGAGTGTTATGTTCATAACACTCGGTTTTTTTATGTGCCTTGGATTATTGAGCTTTTTGACGTTTTTATCAGCTCTTAGGCACGCCGGGTAAGACAGCTCCAATAACAAGTTTGGATCAACTCCGCGAGTAATTTTGCTCATTTAGTCCAGGCGTGCCGAAGATTGACCGCTGCGTATTTAACATTTTTGAGTCAGCTGCCCCGACGATTTGATGAAATCGGCAGCGTGATACCCAGCGGTAAGGCACTTTCACATGTCATGACCTCGCCTATTCGTGAGGTTGCCCCCCCAAGACGAATTTTAGAAGTCGGCCCGGGAACAGGTCCGTTCACGCGAGAGATAATTCCACTGATGCGGCTCGAGGACGAGCTTGTCGTCTCGGAGATCAACGCCAAGCTGCTCCGTCAGCTCAAGAAGTCTTTAGAAAATGACTCTCGCTTTTCAAATAAGCTGCATAACGTGAAATTTATCGAAGGTCCGGTTCAAGAGATTCTCCAAAACGGCGAAAGCGGTCCGTATGATGTGATCATTTGCAGCCTCCCCTTCTTGAACTTCACTCCGGAAATGACCGAAGAAATCATGAGCCTGTTCCACCAAACATTAGCACCTGGCGGAACGTTGGCATTCTTTGAGTACGCAGGTTTGCGTGAATGGGCAGTTACCTTCACCCTGCCAAACAATAAAAAGAGAGTTAAGGGAGTGGAAGACGTAATTAGCTCCTGGAAGAATCGCGCTGCTAAGGAAGGGTCCCTGCGCAAAGAACTGACGTTGGCAAATTTCCCGCCGGCAAACAGCTATTTTCTTAAATTTTAATTTATTCGATCAGTCCGTTGCGCAACGCAATCTGAACTAGCTCAGCATTACTGGTAACGCCCAGCTTCTTCATGATGTTGGCCCGATGGCTGTCAACGGTTCTCGGTGAAATGTGGAGAGTCTTAGCGACATCGCGGTTTGGCATACCTTCGCTCAGCAGCTTCATCACCTCGCGTTCGCGATCTGTCAGCGACGCCAGGGGTGAAGAGCCCTCTTCACTGCCATCGACTCCGAGCATCGCATCACAAACTGTCGGACTAAGATATGTCTGGCCTTTTAAAACCGAGCGAATTGCAAATTCGAGTTCGTTGGACTGGGAAGATTTCGGAACAAAGCCGTTTGCACCCGCGCGCATGGCCTCGCGAACTGACTTGTCGTCGTCCTTGGCAGATAGCACTAATATAATGGTATCTTCGCGCTCGCGTTTGAGCCGCTTAATGGTTTCAACTCCGCCGAGGTTCGGCATCCGCAAATCAAGAACAACCAAATCAGGCTTGTGTTCTTCGAATAGCGGCATTACCTCCAGGCCGTCATTTGCTTCTGCAACGACGTCCCAACCATCCACAGACTTGAGCAGGGCCTTCAGGCCCTCTCTTAAAACCACATGATCGTCTGCAATGAGAAACGTAACTGTGTTGCTCATCGATCCTCTGCCTATCTGCCCTGAATTATCCTCTACACTCTATCGACATGAAGTGCGCCGCGCTACAGCTGCTTATATCCCTTCTCAGCCTCAGTAATAAAGTCAGAAATAGAGTTGGCTTGCCTCTTGCACTAAATGACATGAGTTTGCTTGCTAAATTTAACTAGCTGCAGCTCACAAATAGCGCAGTTCAGAAGCTGATAACCGTTGTGGGTTTTGCGACCTGCAAATTAATTTAGTCATTTTAGGAGTTTGCTTGAGTGACTCAGATTAAGTTCAGCAGACGGGCTTAGGGACTCATCTCCCTAAACGCATGAAAAACTGCTCCTTGGCGTGACTAAAGCCTGGCGCAGTTTGACAGATTGTTGACGCGCCCAAGCTGTAGGTTGAGGTGCATGAAAAAGGGTTTTCTCTGATGGAATCACTCGGTTTTAACCAGCTACTCGACGTGCTGTTCGTGATCCTCGTCACGGCGTCCTGCTGGCTCTCGCTAAGTTCCAGCAGCGACCGCAACGAAGGCAGAACGAAAGAGTGGAAGCGCGAACTGGAAGATCTGCGCCGCTCGCTTGAACTGCTGATCAACGAAGCAGGGACTGCGAGCAGAAATCTGGATAAGAACCTTGCGGAACGTCACGAACAGCTGACTCAGCTCCTTGCAAAAATTGAAAGTTCACCAAGCGTAATAAACGCGGCTGCAGCGCCTGCTCCGCAGACGATAGCTGAGCCAAGGCAAGCAACCATCGAACTTAAGAACCAGGACGAATTCGACCCTGATTCGCCCAACCCCTCTTGGGGAACGAGCCGCCCAGCACAGCAGGCAGCTGAAGAACCTTCCGGTCTTCGCGAACAAATAGAAATCTCAAAAGAAGATCAGCGTGAAAGTAATAAGCGTCAAAAGCGAGAAATTACTGTGCAGCGCAAGCTAACGATAGATCCGCTCGCGGCACGAGTTGCCAAACGGCTGCTGCTGCGCGGACAAGAGATACATATAGTAGCAAGAAAGCTCGATTTGTCTCTGTCAGTTGTGCGAGTGCTCGACAGAGAACTCCGCGAAGAAAACCCTGAATATCGGGGAAGCGGCGATGATGACTTCCAGGCGCTTGAGCCGGCAGATGAAATATATTCAGCCGACATCGAAGCTGAGGGCGCAGCAGCACAAACAAGAGGAAGGGGGTAAGCTAGATGGATCGAGGACTATACACAGCAGCTTCCGGCGGTCTCGCTAGAACTCGTGAACTTGATATCGTCAGTAACAACTTGGCGAACGTCAACACCGTCGGCTTTAAGGCACAGCGAATTATTACGCATCAGCAGTCTTTCAGTGACACGCTGGCCAGCACCTTAAGCGACAATGACCCTTCAGCGCAGGGTGACTTTGATCGAACCCCAGGCGTCGTAACTGCCGGGACCGTTACCGACTTCAGCCAAGGTCCAATTCGAAACACTGAAAATCCGCTGGACGTGGCGCTTACTCAGCCGAACACCTTCTTCGTAGTAAACACGCCTGAAGGCGAGACTTACACAAGAGCCGGAAACTTCACACTCGACGCCGAACGAAATCTAGTCACAGCAGACGGCATGGCCGTTTCCGGCGGCGGTGGGCAAATCACTCTACCACCTGGGAAAGTAACTATCCGGGATAACGGTGCCATCACTGTCGAAGGTGAGCAGGTAGCTGCGCTGCGAGTCGTTCGCATCGACGACCTTAAAAGTTTGGAGCGGACGGACGGTGCAAGATTCAAATTGGCCGGCGGCGGTCAAGCTGAGGGAATTGATAATCCGCGAGTAATTCCCGGCGCAGTAGAAATGCCAAATTTTAACGTTGTTGAGGCCATGGTCCAGATGATCGACACCCAACGCGCGTTTGAGAGTTATCAGAAATCGGTTCGCACAATCGACGAGCTAAACGAAGAATCGCTAAGAGTAGCTAGAAGATAGGGAGAGGCAAGACCTCACTAAGGAAATACTATGTTACGATCACTATTTACCGCAGCGACGGGCATGCTGGCACAACAGCTCAACTTGGACGTAATTGCCAACAACCTGTCTAACGTAAACACCACCGGGTTCAAGAAGAGCCGCGCAGACTTCCAAGACCTGATGTATCAGATCGTCGAAGAGCCGGGTGTTGCAGCAAACGCAGAAGGCTCAGGCCCGACTGGCATCCAGATCGGTCTTGGCGTGCGGCCAGAAGCCGTGGGAAAGGTATTTACCCAAGGTGACTTCGTATCCACCGGAAACAGCTTGGACGTCGCGATTGAGGGAGATGGCTTCTTTCAGATTTCCTTGCCGAACGGCGACACCAACTATTCGCGAAACGGCGCATTCAAGGTCAATGAGAACGGTATTCTTGTTAACTCAGACGGGTACGAGCTCACGCCGGCAATCACTATTCCGAACGATACGATCGCGATCAATATCGCAAGAAACGGCGACGTTACAATCAGACAGCAGGGTGTTGCAGCTGCAACCAACGTCGGATCCATCCAGACCGTTCGCTTTCAAAACCCGGCCGGTCTACGGGCAGTCGGCAGCAACTTGTTTGAGGAAACCGAAGCATCGGGCTCTCCGACTACAGGCACACCAAGTGAAAGCGGCTACGGTGCGCTCGCCGGTGGCTTTCTAGAAAGTTCGAACGTAAGTGTGGTCGAAGAAATCGTGCAGATGGTAACCGGTCAACGCGCATACGAAGCTAACTCTAAGGTAATTCAGACCGCGGACCAGATTTTATCAAGCGCAATTAACGTGAAGCGATAATAATGAAATACTTTAGACTGACAGCACTATTCATGTTCTCTGCGATCATCGCAGCGTCTCCTGCTTCAGCGGCGGACAGCAGCGATGCCTCGCGGCGACCTACATTGTATGTGCAACCGCAGGCTGTCGTAAGCGGAACACAGGTTAAACTCGGTGACATTAGCATCATCAAGCAGACTCAGAAGGGTCAAGAGCAGCTGATTGAAGGCTTGAAACGAGTTGTTTTGGCTGAGTCACCTGCACCGCGCGCAACCGCAACTCTGCTTGGCACAAATATCCTGCAAACTATCGAGGACGCGGGGTTCTCGAAGACCCAAATCGGTTACTCAATCCCGAGAACGGTCAACGTAACGCGTGAAGGAAGAATCGTCACAAAAACCCAAGTGCTGTCTACGCTTAAAGAACAGCTGCGCAGTCAAGGAAAAGGCGAGATGCGTGTTCAAGACATGCGTTGGCCTCATGACTACATCGTACCTAGCGGAGATCTTAAGATAGCTGTTGAACAGCTTGGCAAACCAGCCGCGGGACGTCTGCCGATTAGAGTTGCACTAACAGTTGATAAAGAAGTGTCAGCAAGATTCCTGACCCATGCCACGGTTGACCACTGGGGCGATGTTCCGGTAATCGGAAGAAACTTGGACCGCGGAATGCTGATTGCCCCTGACGACATTAAAGTTGTCCGAGTAAACCTAAGCTCACAGCCCGCGGGCGTGGTTGAAGAGTTTGAGGACTTGATTGGCCGAAGAGTAACCAGCCGTATTCAGGCGGGCGAACCAGTTAGGGCTAATCAGATCGACATTCCTCCTACAGTCGAACGCGGCCGCGTGGTGACTGTAATTTACCGCACTCATGGAATTGAAGCGACTGCCACAGGTAAAGCACTCTCTGACGGACTCAAAGGCGAGACCATCGTAGTGCAAAATCTGAAGTCGAAGCGAATTATTCGAGCCACAGTTGTAAGCCCAGAAGAGGTAGAGGTGCAGACCCGATGAAGATACGCATCGCAGTACCAGCACTAACGCTAGTAGTTTTGGTCGGCTGCGCACCCGCACCGATGTTCCCCGGCAGAATTAGCGGACACATTAATCCTGCCGAGGAATTCAGCCGCGCAAGCGCACAAGGCAATGCCGAGGATTTCTCTATATATAAGGTTGCCGAGCAGCAGCGCTACGGCATGCAGGCCCCAGAGGCTAGCCCGTTTCCGTCAGACTCCCCGCTGTATGGGGCAACGCTGCACCGAGTAGACGGTAATCCGGATTTACTTGGTAAGGGATGGGACTATCAAGGCTCACTAGCTGCACCGAAGCAGCTCGAAGAGGCACCAACCCCGCCTTCAATGGGACCGCAGAAGTCACGGCCGCAGCCGCCGATGGCAAACTTCCCTCCCCCACCTCCGGGACCACCGCCGGGAAGCTCTTCTCCGTATTATCGCGGTCAAATGACAGCAAACCCATCGCTGTGGCCGGATAACGGAGGCACAGCGTCTTTGTTTACTGACTTTCGCGCTTATCAAGCGATGGACGTAATTACAGTTGTGATCAGCGAAAGCAGTGTCGGCAAGAAGAAAGCCGAGACAGATGCAAAGTCTGAATTCGACTTGCTCGCTGGCATTACGGAATTCTTCGGAGTTGAAACCGCTGAGTGGGCCGCTAACAACACCAGTCTAGATCCAACTGCCTTAATCCAAGCCAACACTGACATCGAACTCAAGGGTGAAGGCGAAACTGAGCGCGAAGGATCGATGACCGGCACAATTTCCGCGGTGATAATGGAAGTGCTGCCAAACGGCCTGCTTCGCATCGAAGGCACCAAAATCATTTCAGTCAACGACGAAGAGGAAGTGATGGTTATCAGCGGTTTGGTACGTCAGCGCGACGTTTCATCTGAAAACCGAGTTCAGTCGGGGCGGATTGCCAACATGCGAATTGATTTTTACGGAAGAGGTATAGTTAACGATCAGCAGAACTACGGCTGGGGTGCATGGATCTTTAAGAAGATCTGGCCGTTCTAGGAGTTGAGGCGATGATGCGAGTAGCGTTGTTTATCATATCGGTTGCGTTCACCTTACTGCTTTCAACAGTTGCGGAAGCAGCACGGCTAAAGGATTTAGCCGACATCGAGGGTGTGCGAGGCAACCAATTAGTTGGATACGGAATCGTAGTTGGGCTTCAGGGAACGGGCGACAAGAAAGGCGCACTGTTTACGAGCCAGAGTGTTGCCAATATGCTCGAGCGTCTCGGCATCCGAGTTGGTGCAGACGATTTGTCCAAGTTGTCCAACGTAGCAGCCGTTTTAGTAACAGCGGAACTTCCGGCGTTTTCACGACCAGGCTCCAAAATCGATGTGACCTTGTCGTCGCTTGGTGATGCATCGACTCTTCAGGGCGGCGTGCTGGTAATGACTCCGCTTAAAGGTGCAGACGGGAAAGTCTATGCTGTCGCCCAGGGTCCTTTGTCTCTCGGAGGATTTATCGTCGAGACCGCAACGGGCGACACAACTCAAAAGAACCACCCAACTGTGGCAAGAATACCGAAAGGCGGAACAGTTGAACGAGCAATCCCATACGACATGTTTGCTTCAGGCAACTTGCGTATCGTGCTTCGTTCACCTGACTTCACCACGATTACTCGTGTGCAAGCAGCGGTTAACAAAGTCGTTGGCCGCAACCGCGCCCGCGCAGTGGACAGTGCGAGCGTGATTCTGCCGCTCGACGGCGAACTTGGAGCTGCTCCGATTCACCTAATCGCACGACTTGAAGAACTAGACATTGACCCTGACGTTCCGGCCCGAGTGGTAATTAACGAGCGCACCGGAACAATCATCATGGGAGAGATGGTTCGCGTATCCACTGTAGCTTTGGCTCATGGGAACTTGAATATTTCGATCCGCTCCGAAACCCAGGTGTCCCAGCCAGGCGTTTTAGCCGAGGCCGGCGAGACCGCGATTGTTGAGAACCAGGACGTCAGTGTCGGCGAAGAGGCAGGAGGACTAAGCGTCGTTAACGGCACGGTCAGCCTAGGTCAGGTTGTCGACGCCTTAAATGGCCTAGGAGCCACCCCACGCGACCTGATTGCGATATTCCAGGCACTTAAAGAGGCTGGCGCCCTCCAGGCTGAGCTGGTGATAATGTAGCAAGTCCGTACAGGAGACCTTTTAGAAATGGCTGATATTAAGACAGCAGGGCTGATGGATTCGGGGATGACTGCGGAGTTCGCTAAGCTCCAATCCCAGGCTCAAAAGGTAAAATCCCTGGCATCTAAGGATGTTAAGGAGGAAAAAGAGCTGGATGAGGCTGCTGCCGGCTTTGAGGCCCTATTATTGCATAATATGCTCAAAGAAATGTGGAAAACGGTAGAATTTACCGGGTTTTTGGGTGAGGATAGCAACGAGGCGCAGATCTACCGCGATATGCTGAATCAGGCTCTCGCGGATTCCGTCGCAGAAGGTGAGGGAATAGGCGTTAAGGACTTCCTGAAAAAGGAACTCTCCAAGTCGGATTCTGCATCTAAAAAGTTGTAGTGCTTCCCGCTCTTTGCCACGGATGTAGCTAAAACAACTCGAAGGAGTAGGACTGAAAAGATTGCACTTTAGGGAGAATAAAGAAGCGTCGACAGACACTTCGAGAAGTTTACTTCTCAATCGTGCATCCCAATTTGTCCTGCTACTTACAACAACGGAATTGTTACGGAGTAAGCGGTCATGAAAATTAGTGATCTTTTTAAGAGTTCATCTCTTGCGTCGCAGTCTAGTGCTCAGCGAACTGAGGAGAACCCAGCAGCTCAACAACAAAGAGTTAATGAGTCTGCGACTAACGGTGAGGACACCGTCAGTATTTCTCCTTTGGCTCGTCAGTTTCAGCAGGTCTCTCAGATTCTTGCTGAAGATGAAACACGGACCGCAAGCAGAGTTGAAGAATTAAAAGCCCAGGTTGCAGCTGGAACTTTTGAAGTTGATTCTGGCGAAGTAGCAAAATCAATCGTTGCCTTCGCACGAGACAATCAGCTTTAAGTTCAGTCCAAACTAAAGGCTTAACATCAAGGTTTTCCCGCAGAGTTTTGCTCTGTGGGTGATTTGGTTTGGTTTCTCGCTTATGAATAACTTCTCTCGCCTTTTACACCTCCTCACGCAGGAGCTAAATGCTCAGGAAAAACTGCTCGAAGTGCTTTCGAAGGAAAGAGCCGCGATCGTCGGCTTAGACCAAAGTGCTATCGAGGGCTTCAGCCGCGATAAAAATGCGCTGCTTGAAGATGCGTCCAAGCGTGAAGCAGCGAGAGCGGAAATAGTATCTGATCTAGCGGAGCTCTGCGGAAATGAAGAGGGGCTTAAGCTTTCCGACATTCTTGAGCAGTGCCCCTCAGCGGACATGAGAAAGCAGCTTGAGAGCATCGGGAAGGAGCTAAAGCTCACAGCAGAAACGGTCCGAGAGATGAACGTGCACAACGCCGACCTCGTGCGTTACTCGCTGGGATTTATCTCTTCGACGCTGGCAATTATGCATTCGCCGCCGGAAGAACAGTCCAAGACTTACGGTCAGACCGGCAAAACTTCCGAAACCAAGAAGAAATCCGCCAGCAGCGGACGCCTCAGAACCAGCGTTTAAACGCTAGGAACTTCTGTCCATTTAGCGGAAATATCTGCCGAGACCAGCGGCACGGGAATCTAGCGCCTGCCAGACGCCCCGATAAGTAGTTGAAATAACTATATTAAAAATGGCATTCCAGCCGTAATCCTGCGCACGAACCTTGCAATGTCTCCTTGGGTTAACCCTCGCTCTAAGGAGTCATATGGCAAACGGGATATCAGGACTACTTAACAACAGCAGGTCATCGCTGCAGGCCCAGCAGTCCGCTATCCGTGTCATCGGCGAGAACATCGCCAACGTAAACACCGAAGGCTACACCCGCCGCATCGCCGGCCTAGAGAGCATCGCACTCAACTCTCAGGGTGGAGACATCTCCTTCGGCCAGGGCGTAAACATCGGCTCCATCTCTCGCGAGGTCGATCGCTTTCTAGAATCTGCTCTTGGTGACCGTTTAAGCGCATTCAGCGCCGCGCAGATTAGAGAAAACCTGCTTAACCGCGCTCAGGCGCCATTCGCGCTAGATTCAGTTTCAGGCAACGTCGGTCAGAAGTTAAACGACTTCTTTTCCGCACTCGACGACTTGGCCGTTAACCCAGCTGACATCGCCCTGCGCCAATCCGTCATCGACCAAGGCGAAAGCTTGGTTAATGCAATTCACGTAACTTACGACACAGTCGCAAGCTTGCAGCAGGAAGCAGATGGACGAATCGGAATTCTAATTCAAGACGTAAACCGTATCTCAGGCGAAATTGCCGACCTAAACTTGCAAATTAACGCCTCTGAATCTGGCGACCAGCAGAACCTTCCGCTTAGAGACAAGCGTGATGCCTTAGTTAGGGACCTCTCAGAGCTAATCGGCGTTTCAACATTGGAAGACAGCGACGGCAATCTACAGGTGTCGCTTGCGAACGGATTTGCGTTGGTTTCGGGCTCTACTTCGCGAGAACTTGAGTTCGTCACCGACCCGACCTTTGCTCCTCCGGGTGGATACCCTACCGGGCTTAATGGATTTGGTATGGGTCATATCGTTTTCGACTACGACCCCTCAGGAGCGGGTTCACACCTCGGATTAACAAACATCATCGCAGCCGGTGGCGGCGAAATTGGCGGACTGCTTTCATTTCGCGGGGTACAAGACGCTGCTGATAGCACCCCGTTCGACGCTGTTGGTGACGCGGTCACGATCGCTTCAAGTGTTGAAGCCATTTCAAGAGACCTGCTTACAAGGTTTAACTCGCGCTACATTGGTAGTCCAAATGATGGTGACAATACTATTGCAGGTTTTCAATCTTCAGCTGTAGACCTAAATGGCTTGAACCCTGCCGTCTTCGGATTGTTCGACTTTGTACGCCCGGACGCAGCTGCTCTAGACGCTGACGGGAATGGCTTGCCGGGCCCTGCGGATTTGAATGACGCCGTTACTGTCGGTGGTGTAGTTAGCTTCGCGAGCATCATCAATTTCGTTCCTGACGAACCGCAAGACATAGCTGCGGCCTCTGACGTCGATCCGGGCAATGGAATCGAATTTGGAGAGGGAGACAACTCAATATTAATAAGCATCCTCAACGAACGAAAAGTTGATCGAGACTACGGCGCTGCATTTGGAATCCCTGCCATCAACGACGTCTCCACGATAGACGAACTCTACGACAGCTCTGTCACCACCATCGGAAGCCTAACTCGAGTTGCAATCAACACACGAGAACTAGAAGGCGATCGAGTTGAGCAGCTCGAAAACGAAAAAGCTCAAAAATCAGGCGTCAGCCTTGATGAAGAATTTGCTCGACTGATTAACTTTCAGCGGGCTTTCCAGGGTTCAGCCCGAATGGTCGGCGTCGCGGATGACCTCTTGGCAGAAGTGATTGGTCTCTTAGGGTAGGTCACGTAAATGAGAGTCACACAAACTAATCTTACCAGCTCTTTTATTCAGCAGATCCAAAAGATCCGTGAAGAAATCGCTTTGACGCAGCAGCAGGTCTCTTCGGGCGTTCGTGTAAACAACCCCAGCGACGACCCGTCGAGAGCCGGAATTATTTCAGGTCTAAACGGCACGCTTAGCCGCATCAACGAGCATAAGCAGCGCATTGCTTACGTCACTAACATGCTCAGCCAGCAAGAGAGCCTGGTCACTGAAGCTAACAACATCATGATTAGAGCCTCAGAGATCGCAACCCAAGCGATCACCGAAACTCAGGGCACTGACGAGCGCGCCGCTATGGCCGAAGAAATTTTTGCGCTGCGAGATACCCTGGTCCAGCTCGCCAACACCAAAGTTTACGGCAAATATATTTATGCTGGAGCTGATGACAGCGTAGCTCCTTTCCAAGATATGCAGGCAAGCTTCCCCTGGGACGAGCCGGGCACTTTGGTCACTCCTAGCGGCACAGGCGATCCCTCTCTTGTGCACACAATGTTTGCGATACCAACAACAACTGTTGATCCGCTGTATAGCCAAATTTCAGCTCCGTTCGATCCCATCACTGAATTTGAACTGGCAGACAGACTGCGCACTGTAAACATCAGCGACGACCAAACGGTTCGCGTTAACTCAAACGGACTGGAAGTTTTTGGCCGGGCGATAAATACTCTGGAAAAGCTGGGGCGTTCCATGTCCGGCTATATCAACGACACCTTCGACCCGACAACCGGTCTTTCGAACGGCGACGGCGGTGCTTACACCTTTCCCGATGAGTTTCAGCTTCAAACTGACGCCCTGCGAGCACTATTTGATGACCTCGAAACCGCCAGAACCGAGGATCTGATCGCCGAGCGCCAAAGCATCGGAGCACGCATGAGCCGCGTGGAGCTTGCCGAGCAAATCATCTCGGAAGTAGAACTAGGCACCCGCGAAGCGCGTTCAATTCACCAGGACGCGGACATCTTCGACGCTGCATCGCGCCTGACCCAGCTTCAAACCAGCCTTGAAGCAACACTTTCCAGCGGCGTGCAGCTAACCCAACTCTCACTGCTGGATTTTCTATAAGCCGGTGCTTACTTGCTTCATCCTATTAGAAACATCCATCGCCGAAATGCGTGAATTAGTGCTTTCGGCCCATTCCCCTTTGTTGTAATTTCATTATAAGCTTACGCGGCAGTTTAACTATGAGCGAAGTCGTAAATATCAGGGACTGATGCTAATCCTCACTCGAAAGCCTGGTGAAAGCGTGTATATCGGCGACGATATCAAAGTCACGCTTATGGAAATTAAAGGCAACCAGGTTCGCGTGGGAGTCGAAGCGCCTTCGTCCGTGCGAATCTACCGCGAAGAAATTTACTTACAAATTCTCGAAGAGAACAAATCTGCCGCAGCACTTTCTGCGGACGCTCCTGCTGACTTGGGCGATGTCGCCAAACAGTGGAAGGATCAAAAAACAAAAGCTCTCGGCAATTTGCAGGTAACTAAGAAGAAATCAAAGAAACAGGACGACTAGCGGACTGAACTGATGTCAGACAAAGGCAAAACAGGAACGATGAAACTTCACACGAGCCGCTTCGGCGACTTCGAAGTTGAAGAGTCGTCTGTTATTTCCATAATCGGCGGCATCATCGGTTTTCCGGGCCTGACGAAGTTCATTATGCTCGATTACAACCCGCCGTTCTCCTGGCTCCAGTCAATCGAGAATCCAGATCTAGCCTTCGTAGTAGTTAACGGCGCCGAATTCGGCGACAACTACCGCTTCCCCCTCCCGATTGGCGATCGCGACCTTGACCTCAAAGAGGACGACGATTTTGCAATAATTACGCTCGTATCAGTCAGACCAGATCCGAGTCAGACCACCGTAAACCTGAAAGCACCGGTCGTAGTAAACCTGCGCAACCGCATCGGCCGCCAGGTAGTCCTCGATGACATGAAGTTCCCCATGCGCTTCCCGCTCTGGGCTTCAGAAGAAGTCGGCGAAACCGGCCCCAAAGACAAAGAAAAGAAATAAGCTGAAAATTCCCGCTTATCCGAAGACTGAGCTCTGCTCGGAGTACGTTACTTCTACGTCCTCGCGCAGCTTCTCAAACGCTTCGTCTTCAAAGCCGAGCTGATTGATGACCGGCTTGAGGTCTTCGAAGTTGTTGGGATAACCGGCGATGTGCGTCGCGGGGCAGTTGTGCGCAACCCAGTTCGCAATCTGCACGACGGCGGTTTTTTCATCCATATCGCTGGCAAAGGCACCAGGTTCAATTGGATCGTGGTGGTGAAGAATTACTTGGCAAATCTCAGGTGAGAAGTTCCACTTCTTCGCAACGAGCGCGCCAATTAGTGGATGAGCAAAACCGAGGACGTCGGTTTCGGCCTGGAAAAATGTAACTTCGCCGCCTTTGACTCGCTTGTAGATTTCGCCGTACTCATCGGAACACTGGCGAATCAGAACCAGTTTACCGAGGTTTTTTAGCAAACCGAGCAGGAAACATTCGTCCACGTACGGTTTGCGCAGTTTCTGTGCGAGCAGGTGCGCCGCCATCGCAGTGCACATCGAATTTTGCCAAA
>JAGRAN010000119.1 GCA_020434585.1 Bdellovibrionales bacterium | reverse complement strand
GCAGTCGGCTTAACCGGGTTTTTCAGCTTTTCCCCAGCTTCGTCGTTGCTGGCATAAGGAAACGGTTTAAATCCAAGCGGAACCGTTCCTTCAGCAGGCTCGCGCGCCATCTCGTTCGACATAAACGACTGCTGCTTGGACATATCCCAGTCCCAGGGAGCCGCAGCGGCTTGGGATGAGGCAAAGAGCACTCCCAAGATTGAGCCAAGCGCTAGACGCAAGCTCTTAGCATTAACGAACATACTGCACCTCCACCTGTGCGGCTCCGCATTTTTCAAGCTCAGCTTTCAATTTGTCCGCCTCATTCTTTTCTACGCGCACAGCCAGGCCAAACTCGTCTTTGGTAAAATTCCCACGGAAGCCAGGCGACGCGAATATATTAGGGACTCGCGAATGATGCAGCATCCCCACCAGAGTAAACAGCGCACCGAGCAGAATTGTGCATTCAAATGCGATGATTACGAACGCCGGAATAGAAATCACCGTTTTTGCGCTGGTGCGCAGCGGGTAATCCATCGACATCCAAATCGTCATCAGGAACGCGCCAGTACAGCCTGTCATGCCGCCCAGCAGCGTCCAGCGTCGAACGGGACTGCGCTTCTTTCCTTCGAATGCGACATCTTCGAGCTCGTGGTTCGGAAACGGAGTATAAAGATTAAAGTCTTCCCGATTCTGGCCGCGAACCAAGCGAATAGCCTTAGCCGTGTCATCCACGTTATGGAAGCGACCGACAACGACGTATTCTTTCGCCATGTTTAACTCTCCCTCAAAACTTAATGATGCGCCGACGCCGGATCGCGGCGAGGCGGAACCATAATCTCTTTAATCTCAGTCAGTGCCATCGCCGGGAAAACTTTTATGAACACAAGAATGAACATAAAGAACCACCCGAAAGAGCCAATTGTGATTGCTGTTTCAACCCAGGAAAAATTGTAGTTGCCCCAAGCATCTGGCGTAAATTCTCTGGCGAGCGAGTTGAAGATAATATTGAAGCGTTCAAGCCACATGCCGATGTTGATAATAATTGAGACAATAAACAGCCAGACAATGTTGGTGCGCAGACGCTTAAACCAAAGAGACAGCGGTGCAACGCAGTTGCAGAACACCATGCCCCAAAAAGCTACGTTAAAGTCTCCAAACGGCCTAAACCAAAACTGATAACGCTCAAACGGGTTATTGCTGTACCAGGCGATAAAGAACTCGGTCGCATACGCGTAAGTAACAATTCCTGAAGTAAACAGAATTAATTGACACATCTTCTCGTAATGCCAAATCGTCAGATAGTTCTGAAGATTAAACGCCTTTCTCATCGGGATCGTAATCGTGATCACCATGGCCAGTCCTGAGAAAATCGCACCTGCCACGAAATAGGGCGGAAAGATTGTCGTGTGCCAGCCCGGAACGTTAGACATCGCAAAGTCCCAAGAAACCACGGAGTGAACTGACAAAACGAGTGGTGTGGCCAGTGCGGCAAAAAAGCCGTAAGCCGCAACATAATGGCGCCACTGCTTATGACTGCCGGTCCAGCCAAGCGAGGTGATACGATAGAGGAATTTTCGGATTCCAGTCGCTCGGTCGCGTGCAGCAGCAATGTCCGGAATCAATCCGATAATAAAGAAAACTGTGCTCACGGTAAGGTACGTGCTGACCGCGAATACGTCCCAAAGCAGAGGAGAACGGAAGTTCACCCAAAGATACCGTTGGTTGGGATACGGAAGCAGCCAATAAAAGTTCCAAGGGCGTCCTAGGTGGATAATCGGAAAGAGTCCCGCCGTCAGAACCGCAAAGACAGTCATTGCCTCAGCAATTCGGTAAATCGGCATCCGCCATTTCGCTCGAAACAGAAACAACACCGCAGAAATCAGCGTTCCTGAGTGCGCAATACCAACCCAAAATACGAAATCGGTAATGTAAACGCCCCACATGATCGGGTGGGTAATCCCGGCATGTCCGATACCTTCGCGAACTTGAATCGACCAAGCGTATCCGCCGAGGACTACGCAGCCGATAGCAGTTGCTAGCAGGAGGAACCAACCCACTCCCGGCGGCTCAAGAATCTCGAGCAAGTCGTCGTCGACCTTGGTGTATGAAATCTGCGGAAACCAGCTTGCCATCGCTCTGCCCTACCTCCCCTTAATGATGTTCCGATCCGCCGTGTGAATCACCATGCGACCCACCACTTGCAGCCGAAGCCTTAGCTGCCTCCGGGTGCACGAGGCGCGCCAGGTAGCTAATAGCTGGTTGAGTATTCAAATGCGCATCAAGCACTTTATATGCACGAACATCATGCGCGAGCTTGCTGACGGCGCTCTGCTCGTCTAGCTGATTGCCAAATGTAATAGCGTTGGTCGGACAGCTTGAAGCGCACGCTGGATTAATTTCACCGTCCGCGACAGGCCGGCCGTCGTTCTTCGCATTGTTCTGAGCCTCACGAATACGCTGAACGCAGAACGTGCACTTCTCCATCACTCCAACTTCACGCACCGTCACGTCGGGGTTGAGCTGCCAGTTCATCGGTTCTGGCCAGTCATACTTGAACCAATTGAAGCGCCGAACTTTATAAGAGCAGTTGTTCGAACAGTAGCGCGTACCAACACAGCGGTTGTACACCATGTGGTTGAGGCCTTCCTCAGAGTGGTAAGTCGCGTAAACCGGGCATACCGGTTCACAAGGAGCATTGTTACAATGCTGACACATCATCGGCAGAAAACCGTCGACCGGACGAGACTCATCGTTGTTGAAATATCGGGAAATCCTAATCCACGACATCTCACGCCCTTCCCGCGCCAACTCCTTCCCGACAACCGGAACGTTGTTTTCTGCATAACAAGCAACAACGCAGGCGGTGCAACCTGTGCAGCTGGCAAGGTCGATTGTCATTGCCCAGCGATAGAGCGGGTGCTCCATCTGCTTATACATTTGCTTGGGCTCTTCATGGCCTTCGCCATGACCTGCGGATTGATGAATACCGTGCTGATGATGCAAATCATCGGCAGAAACCCAGCGAATAATTCCTCGCTCAAGCTGATCGTCGCTGCCCTGAGAAACCACTAACTTTTCTTTTTCTGGATCTTTATTCAGGGACACACCGGCCTGTAATAGGCTCGCCCCACCAGCGGCAGCAGCATAGGGCAGTATGCTGAGCACATTCACTCCGACGCCGTTGGCGAATCGGCCCATACGATCGTGCCCGCCCCCAATTGGAACAGCAACTACGTCTTTGTGAATTTTATTCGTCAAGAAGACAGGAGTCCTAACTACTCCACCGTCCGTTTTAATCATTGCCACGTCGCCGTTTGACAGATGATATTGCTCGGCTAGCTCTGGATGAATTTCAACCCAAGTATCCCATACCACCGTAGTGAGCGGGTCTGGCACTTCCTGCATCCAAGGCCTGTTGGCTGAGCTACCATCTGCTGAGCGAACAGTTGGGAACGCGAGCATGTGAATTCCGGTAGCTCGCTTTTGAGTCTTTGCAGCGACGTCTCCTGCCGACGCAAGAACCGCAGGTTTATTCGCGGTGAGGTCTTGAACCGCAAAGTCTCCGCCTGCCTCAACAAACTTTAGCCAGCGGTTTTCAAAATCTGCTGCACCGACGCGCTGCTTCCACTGAGCACGGATGTAGTCGTAGAAGTTTCGGGATTTTTCGAACAACTTACCAGCTCGGCCGGCAGTAGAAATCAGCAAGTCGCCCAGGCTAGCTGTTTCGTAAAGCGGTTGCATTGCGGGCTGATTCAAGTTGTGAACTCCCGGCAACGGAACTGAATCCCCCCAACTTTCGAAATTTGTGCTTGCGGGAAGTACGAGCTGCGCTTGAGATGCGGTTTCATCCAGGTTGGCTGCAAGGACTGCTATCAGCGGCACCTTAACCAGCGCTTCACGAAATCCGCTGGAGGTCGGGAGTGTATAAAATGGGTTGCTTCCGGAAATCACCAGCGCAGCAACTTCCCCAGCGGACATCTTGGCAATTAGTTCCGCCATCGTAAGGGCATTAGCTGAATCACGATGCTCAAGCATAACCGTCGAGCCAACGTTACCGAGAACCACGTTGATTAGATTCGCCAGAACTCCACACGCGAGTTCATTTTGCCCGCTAATTGACGCTCCTCCAGCAACTACCAGTGAGCGAGAGGCGTGCGCTAGCTGGTGGGCTAAGGCGTCAAGCTCCGCAGGGCTGATACCGCCAAGGTGTGCGCATTTATCCGCATCAACGCCCTCGACGGCCTTGCTAACTGCAGCGGCAGCTCCGCCGGAAATATCCGAGGACCCGCGTTTATCTACAATCAGCTTCAGCAATCCGCGCAGAAGTTCGGCTTCTGAATTGGGTGCGTTGTTAATCCAGCGATCGGCATTCGCCGCGGTTAAGGACAGACGCGGTTCGACTTGAACCACGTAGCTGACTCCATTCGCACGATCTACCCTGCGAGTGGAAGACCACTGCTTTGAAAAGCGAGCAGGAGAAATCCAAGTTTCAAGAAAACCGGAGCCAAAGCTTACAATTACATCTGCCTTTGAGAAATCGAAGTGTGTTCGGTACCCGGAACCAAAAACGGCTTCGGCCGCCGAATCTACTGCGTGCTGTCCGCTGAAGCTGTACTCAGCGTGCCGGACTCCAGGGAACGCCGCCCCGAATTCCCCGACTAGTTTTTTTGCACTTCCGCTAAGCGGAGCTGTAAGGATCACCACTTCTTTTCCGGAAGGAATTTCTTTTACAGCTGAGCTAAGCTTGCCGATTGCATCTTCCCACGAAAGCGCAGAAAACGCGCCGCCAGGTTTTCGAAACAGCGGCTCACGAACTCTATCCGGATCATACAACGTTTGCAGCGTCGACTGACCTAGTGCACACAGACCGCCTTCGTTAATCGGGCTCGACGGATTGCCCTCGACTTTAACAACTCGACCTTCACGAGTTCGAACAAGCACGCCGCAGCCTGCCTGACATTCGCCGCAAGTGCCTGTGTACCAAGAGGCTACGCCGGGCACCACTTCATTTGGTTGGTTCAAATACGGGATAATTTTTTCGACAGGCTGACGAGCACATCCTGTCGCCGCGGCACCACCTGCAGCTCCAATTACCTTTAGAAAATTCCTTCGGCTGACTGTTGTGCCGTTTTTCTCGGAAATACCTTGTTTATTAGAACTGGACATTCTAACCGCCCTGCGCCTTTTGCGTGCCCCTGCGGACAACTAATAATGACAAACTGAACAATCGATACTGGCCCCATTCATGCGGTGGCAGCTAACGCACCAGCCCATCCGCAATGAAGAAACCTTTTCAACTACTTCCATTTCGTTAACTTGACCGTGACACTTGTTGCATCCAACGCCGGCCTTCAAGTGACGCTCGTGGTTGAACTTTGCGTGCTCCGGCAAATTGTTAACGGGCTCCCATTC
>JAGRAN010000118.1 GCA_020434585.1 Bdellovibrionales bacterium | reverse complement strand
CTCCCGGACCTTTAATATCCGGGCGTTTTGGGGCTCGCTACGTTTTTATCGACAAGGACCACGACAAATTCCGCAAGCAGCTAGAAAAAGACAAGACAGCGCGCCGCGTTTTTAAGTCTGGAGACAGCTATGTTTACGAAATTACCACTAATCGTCCAAACGACGAACAAGCGTAGTTCCTCAGGAACTAGCTTCCGTAAAGTCGCACGCGTTCTGCTTGCTATAGCGCCTGCTGCATTTATTGCAACCTGTGTATACCTTAAGCTGTACGACAAGCAACTCTATCAGTGGCTGATTTCAGAAGACAGTATTTTCGAATGGATGCAGTGCTTACTGTATTTCATTTCGTCAGTTGTGGCTGTTGTCTGCTCGGTAAGGTTCGTTAGGGTGGGTCAAGGACTGCTTGCTGCCGCGTATTTGATATTTGGACTTGGATTGTTCTTCACGGCGGGAGAAGAAATAAGCTGGGGGCACAGCATGTTTGAACTTGAACTCCCGAGATACTTTCAGGAGCATAATGTTCAGGGAGACTTGACGCTGCACAATCTTGATGCGGTTCAGCCCTTTCTGCATAATGCTTACGTTTTAGTGGGCTTCGTGGGTGCGTTGGGCTGGTTGATTGTGCCTTTTCTATTTAAAGGTAAGACAGCCAAGTTTCTTTTGGTGCTTTTGCCAGGCAGGCTGACTACCTTGTACTTTTTTCCGGTTTTTTTGTTTTATGGCTACGTTGAGTACGTACTTCCGTTGGTGAGAGAATTTGGTTTGTCAGCGTGGGATGCGTCCTTTGATTTCCAACAAACGTTTTTGTTGTTTAAAGATCAAGAGACGGTGGAGCTGCTGCTAGCTGCCGCCTTTTTAATACACTCGCTTCTGTCACTGCGATTCTCGGCACGAGCTGCGTAACTAAGCACCGCAATTTTTAACCAAATCTATAACAATCAGTTCGATTCACGTTCGATCGCTAAAAGCCAGAGGGTCTTGACCCTCTACTCTTCCCTGATTCTACCTGGGCCGCTTTTTGCATCCTGATTTGCAAGGACGGGAGGCACATGAGACAATATGTGTGATTGACACATATTGGGGATTTTCTGATGTACGTAGTTTTTAGGTTTCTAGTTTTGATTGTCATCGCGCTAGCTGCACCAACTGCGGCGCGATCCGAAACCGCTCAAGTTGCGTGGGATGCGCCGACAATTAATTCTGACGGCTCACCGCTTGAGGACCTTGCGGGTTATAGGGTGAGGGTAGGTTCGAGCACTGGATCCTATTCGTTGACGTATATTGTATCTGGAGCTTCGACTAGCTTTGAAATTCCTAATTTAACTCCTGACACTAGTTACTATGCAGTCGTTGAAGCTTACGATTTTTCCGGCAACATCAGCGTTCCGTCCAATGAACTGGTCATTGTGGTAGAAGACGTGAGCGGTCCCAATCCTCAGCCTGACTCTGACGGAGACGGATTAACTGATAGTGAGGAAGCGGCGTACGGCACTGACCCAAATGATCCGGATACCGATGATGATGGAGTGAGCGACGGTCAGGAAGTTGCCGATGGAACTGACCCGCTTGATCGCGGAAGTGCGCAGATACGGCTTGGCTCGCGCGTTTGCGGCTCTTGGAATTCATATTTACGCATGTGGAGTATTTTTGAAAATGTGAATTTGAGCAGCCGCAACATGCGTGTAGCGCTCGATGTTTACGACATCGATAACACGAAACTGCAGACCTATCAGTTTAATTTGGAGCCGGGGGCGCAGCAGGATATCCTGGTGCATGACACTCCTGGACTTGCCCCAAACTCATATGGACGCGCTTGTGCCACGCATGACGGTGAACCAGGAGATCTTGGCGGGAGGGCCGTGCTATACGCGCCGATCGTAGGTCATTCGCTGTTCCACTTCGCTTATCCGATCCCGTTTAAGAATGGAACGGTCGGTCCGCAGTATATTCCCTACAATACTTATAACCCGAGCTTTCATCCGGCTGATCAAGAAAACCTGGTCGCGAACTGGATTCAAATCACCAATGTGGGGTCGGCTTACGCCGCCGGCAGTTTAGTTTTCTACGATATGCTGGGCAATGTGATACGGACGGAGCGCATAGGTGTTGGAGCAGGTGTTCGCCGCGATGTTTCTGCGCATGCGGTTGGTAGGCAGCGGGTTGGCTATGCGGAGTGGGAGCCAGACGGCAGCGAACCCTTCGTTATTAGCAACGTGAGGTATGTCTACGACAATCCGACAGGAGTGATTAACTCATTCGATACAGCAACGCATATGCCTGCGCTAATTGGCTCGGGGCGCAAGCTCGTAGCGCCAGCTGACACGACAAACGGCATGTCTGTGCTGGAAGTATCAAATGTATCGTCAGCACCAATCACAGTTAACGGAGCAATCCATGCATCGGACGGTACGCTTAGAAGCAACGTTTCGATAAGACTTGGCAGCCACGAAACGCGGCATGTAATCCTAGACGAAATTTTGGCGCGTGAGCCCGGAACAATTTGGGTAAGATCCAATGCCCGAGCGTCTTTGATTGCTGATGTTATGCAATACGACCGGGAAAGCGACGGTAGTCTAAACTATATGTATGGAACGGAGGCACGAGAGTCGACTTACGCAGCAGCTCGCGGTTCGTACAATACTTATATTGGTCATTCCTCGAAAATAGTTCTATCGAACACCTCGTCTGCTCCGCAAACCGTAAGCATTAGTGCTGTAAGAAGTGACGGCAGCACCGTCATTAGTGGAGAGGAGGTAATCGTGCCGCCTCTCGGCAGCCGCACTGTAGCGGTGAATGACTATGAAGCGGAGGACAATTACGGAGTTGCTACAATTCAAGGCTTCTCTTCCGGAAGTATCACGGGCTGGATCCTTCGTGTAAACCCCGGTCAGTATGTTGTGCCTGTTCCCTTGGAGCCTTAAACCGCGGAAACTCCGACTCCGGGGGGTCCCGCAAAGTTAAGGAGAGCGGACGAGATCCGTTACTTTCCGGCTCCGGCAAACTAGTCAACACATTGTAAATACTTAATAAATGAGATCAGGCCAGATTACCCTTTCCGCCCCAAAACAGTATGTTTTGCGGGGGTTTATCCGTTTTATCTAGTTAAGGGAATGGTACTAAAAGCGCGCAAGGAAGGGGCGTGTCTCGCATAACGCTTAACAGCAACATTCAGGCGTTGCAGGCCAATCGTCGTATTGGTCAAAGTACCCGTTCGCTTTCTGAAAGCTTCAGCAGACTTTCTTCCGGACTTCGAATCAACAAGGCAAGCGACGATGCTGCGGGATTGGCTGTCGCTGATAGTCTGCAGATCGACTCCCGAGTGTACTCTCAGGCAATTAGAAATGCCAACGACGGACTAAGTCTAATTTCAGTTGCAGAAGGTGCCGTTCAAAACCTTTCCAATATCCTGATTCGGATGCGCGAGCTTGCTGAGCAGTCCGCCAACGGAACACTTGATAACAATCAGCGTTCAGCTTTGCACGAAGAGGCAATGGCGCTGCGCGATGAGTACAATAGAATCGTTGAGAGTACTAAGTTTAATGAACTTGGGTTAATTGATGCTTCGCTTACAAACGTCGGGCTGCAGGTAGGATTTGGTACCGATGGAAGCATAACCTTCAGTGCAGGACAGGAGCTTTCTAAACTAGTTGGGACAGGAGATTTCGAAGCCCCGGATATTCAAGATACAACAAGCGGTGGAGGGCTTGTTGCTGGTGACTTTGACGGCGACGGATTTGTTGATTTTATCGGAGTCGCAGGAAATAGTGATAAAATCTACTTAAAACGTAATAAGGGAGATGGAACCTTTGCTCCTGGGGAGCTGATTAACGTCACTCTAAATTCCCCTAGCGCAATTGCATCTGCTGATTTTGATGGCGATGGAGATTTGGATCTTGTTGTAGGAGATGCGAACGACTTGTTCGTTTTAACCAATGACGGCAGCGGAAATTTCACTGAGACACAGCAACTTGCATTGGGCAAGGGCGCCGCGCAGGACATAGTGCTTGGAGATTTTGACGGTGACGGAAATCTTGACATCCTCGCCTCCGATTCCGGAGCTGCAATAAACTTTTACGCTGGGAACGGAGCTGCTGCATTCTCATCAGTCGATCTGGGGTTAGGCAACGGTTATAACATCGCTGCGGGTGATTTTAACGGTGACGGTTATTTGGATATTGCTGCCGCCACTACTCCGTCGAATATTTTGGAGGTGATGATTAACGACGGCTCAGGAAACTTCACCTCGTACTTTCATACCGCGGTGAACAAACTTGCGGATCTTTCAGTTAGCGATGTAGACGGTGATGGCTTAGACGATATTGTCTCGTCTCGATCCGGCCAAACCAAAGTGCACTTTTCCCAAGGGGATGGAACTTTTGTTGACGGTGCACAATTCGGCGCGGGTGGATTATTTACAAGCGCACTGCTGCAAGATCTCAACGATGATGGTTTCGATGACTTAGTGTTTGTAGGCGGTGGAACTAATTTGTTCGTTACAATGTTAAATGACGGACAGGGGAACTTTACTAGTGGATATACCGGAACTGCAACGGCAGACACGTCTTCGATTGCGGCTGGTGATTTTAACAATGATGGTGCTCTGGATCTGATCCTAGGTGACAGCACCGACGGAGATGCGATTTTGTTTGCGATCGGCGAAAGGTCTTCTCTGCTTAGCTTCTTCTCATTGCAGACACAAGACGACGCGCTTGAAGCAATGTCGGTAATAGACGCTGCAATGGAACGCGTAAGCAGTGAGCTTGGAGAACTGGGAAGCGCGAGCAGCAGATTGACCTCAGCGGTGCGAAATTTAGCTTTGGTTAACGAAAACTACCGAACAGCGGAGAGCCAAATTAGAGATGTGGATGTAGCAGACGAATCTGCGAACCTAGTGCGGGCACAGATATTACAGCAGGCTGGAATTGCTATCCTGGGACAGGCAAATCAGCTGCCTAGCCTCGCTTTAACTTTAATTGGAAGCAGTTCTTAAGCTTCAATTAATGCGTATGAGTACAACTTCTCTACCGCAGATGCGACGGCATCTTTTAGCGAGCCTTTTTCAGGAGTGACCTTGCCGGTGAGTTCGTTGGTAATTTGCTCAAGCGTTTTTTGCCCATCGAGCGAAGTGAGCACCATCCGATTAAAGTCATTTAGCACGACTGCTTGATGGTATGCGTTTACGGTGGATTGCTGCCTGGCTGCGTAAAGTTTACCGGGAGCAAAGGGACGGGGAGCTGCTCCGTAAGTGATTTCCAGCTTTGGACCGACAGAGAAGAGCATCAGGACGGCTTTTGCATAAAGCTCTAGAACCATCCCCGAAAGTTGTTCTTCAATGGAATTTGATTCCTTTCCGGCCATTTTCTGTTTAACGGAGGAAATTAAATCGTTGAACGCCATTGACGTTGGCCATGCAGCTTCAAGGATTCGTAAGGCGTGTTTTACCAGCGACGAAGTTACCACTACCTTTGCGCGACTGCCCGGAAGCATGAATTCGACTGCAGCACCCTCGGTCATATCGGGCGAGCTTGTAGAGGCTTGAAGCTGAGTAGCCATTGCGCATTGAAAAACCGTCGAAGGGTGCACAGTGCGGTTCATCTCGCGGCTTTTATGGCATAGCAATGTTTGGCGAAAAGACCGGTTGCGAATGAAGTCGAGATACTGTTCAGTTTGCACGATCTGTCCGCCGGAATATTCGTGAAGTTTTTGCCTCATTTCGGGGCTCAGCTCCAATGAACCCATGCTGCCAAACAGCGCATCTCCGACGTAGCGAAGTCCGGCATGTGAAGCTTTGGACGCGAACTCGTAAAAGTAAACTGGATTGTTATGAACTTCTAAATGGTCATGCAGCAGCTGCTGTCCCATTGTCTTGGAAATCAATGCGTTGATATTTGCCAAAGTGTTAGAATGCGACGACAGCTCTTCAGGGATAGCGCTGCTGACGAATTCAACAATTTCACGAGCACCCTTCACGATTGATACCGCATCCGCAGCATCGCGAACGTGAAATCGCATTAGGTTGCGCATCTGTTCGTGGTTGGCCCAGCCGGGATAAACATTATAGCTGACGTAGGCGACGCCGTCGGGCTTAAGCGATTCGGCGATGAATTTTAACATTTCAGGCTGAGCTTCGGCGGAAATCCAGGAATAGATTCCATGCGCAATAATATAGTCAAATTGACCAAGCTGTTTACCTAGCGACCTGAAGTCGGAGAGTCTATATTCGACATTTTTCAGGCCGAGGG
>JAGRAN010000117.1 GCA_020434585.1 Bdellovibrionales bacterium | reverse complement strand
GGAACGCTGCGCCTCGACCTTGCTCAATATCGTGAAAAGCAGGCGTTTGCACAGTTCGGTTCCGACCTCGATGCTTCGACTAAAGCTCAGCTGGACCGCGGTGAGCGTCTAGTAGAAATCCTCAAACAAGCTCAGTATGTGCCGATGGCGGTAGAGCTTCAGGTTCTCTCGATCATCGCAGCCAACTTGGGCTTCCTTGATGGCATCGAAGTCGAGCAGATTTCTGCTTACGAGCCGAAAATGCACGAATACATCAGCGCAAATCATAACGACATCCTCGAGTCGATCCGCAAAAGCGGCAAGCTCGATGAAGCTCAGGAAGCAACTCTTAAGAAGGCGCTTGAGAAATTTACCAATGACTTTATTGCTTCGGGCGGTGGACCTGCTTCTTCGTCTTCAACCGGACAGGGTGGAAGCGCATCTTCCGGCAGCGGTATGAGCGGCAGCGAAAGCCGACAGGCCGCAGCGCAGGGTTAACGGGCAGGACTGAGGGCTTTTTGTGGGCGGACTCAAGGAAATCAGACGGCGCATCTCGTCAGTCAACAACACACGGCAAATCACCCGTGCGATGAAGCTGGTCTCGGCAGCAAAGCTGCGCCGGGCGCAGGATGCTGCCGAAAACGGCCGCGCCTACAGCGACAGACTCAACGAAGCCGTGCGCGCAGCTATCAGCGACTTAACCGGAGACTTCGATCACCCGCTGCTCGAAGTTCGCCCGGAGATAAAAAGGCGCCGCATCGTGATGATTTCTGGTGATAGAGGTCTGTGCGGAGCGTACAACACCAACGTCGCCAAAGCCGTAATCGCCAACAACAAGAAAGGCACCGGACCAGAATTCGACGTGATCGCAGTCGGTAAGCGCAGCGTAAGCTCTGCCGCAAGCAATCGCTGGGACCTGAAGGCAAAGTTTGCTGACCTTCAGGAAAACGCCGCCACCTGGCCAATAGAAGACATCGCCAGGATGTGCATGAGAGACTTCATCAACGGCGAATGCGACGAAGTCGTCCTGTATTATACGAAGTTCATCTCGGCCATGACGCAGGAAGTTACTCGTGAAGTGCTCTTGCCGTTTGGAGGCATCAGCGGCGAAGCCACCGAAGCCAAACCGAAGCAAGAAGGCGACGAAGGCTACATCAGCTACAGTCCAAGCCCGGAAAAAATTCTCTCCGGCTTGATTCCACTGCTTGTCCGCACCCGTATCGGCCAGGGCGCACTGGAAGCGAAAGCCAGCGAACACGCAGCCCGCATGACGGCTATGGAGTCTGCGACTTCAAACGCCAGCGAGCTGATCGACAAACTCAGATTGTATTACAACCGCGCACGACAGAGCGCGATCACTACTGAGCTCATCGACATTGTCGGTGGAGCTGAGGCTACCAGCTAACTTAGATATTTAGACGAATACGCGAAGAGGAAGGAAACAAAGCGATGTTGGAAACGCAAAACGCAGGAAACAAAATTGGCAAGATTGTTCAGGTGATGGGACCGGTTGTCGACGTTGCCTTCGACGAGAACGACGGACTGCCTGAACTGAACAACGCTCTGCTCATTTCAAACCCAGCTCTCGGCGACCAGGCCGACAACCTGACAGTCGAAGTTGGCCTACACATCGGCGACAACATGGTTCGCTGCATCGCGATGGACTCAACTGACGGTCTGGTGCGCGGAATGGCAGCAAAGGACACAGGCGCTCCAATTTCCATCCCCGTTGGCCAAGGCACACTCGGCCGCATCATGGACGTTCTAGGCAAGCCGGTGGACGAGGTCGGACCGATTCAGACCGAACAGAAATGGCCGATTCACCGTGAAGCACCGAAGTTCGAAGACCAAGCTACTTCGAAAGAACTCTTCGAAACCGGAATCAAAGTTATCGACCTGCTCGCTCCTTACGTGAAAGGTGGAAAAATTGGCCTTTTCGGCGGTGCCGGCGTTGGTAAGACGGTTATCATCATGGAGCTAATCAACAACGTAGCAAAAGCTCACGGTGGATATTCGTTCTTCGCCGGTGTTGGTGAGCGGACTCGTGAAGGAAACGACCTTTGGGAAGAGATGAAGGAGAGCGGCGTTATTGAGAAAGCCTCTCTGGTTTACGGTCAGATGAACGAACCTCCGGGAGCCCGCTTCCGTGTTGGTCTTTCAGCTCTGACAAACGCCGAATACTTCCGCGACAAAGAAGGAAAAGACGTACTCCTCTTCGTCGACAACATCTTCCGATTCGTTCAAGCCGGTTCTGAAGTATCAGCTCTGCTCGGTCGTATGCCGTCAGCGGTTGGTTATCAGCCGACTCTGGCCACGGACGTTGGACAGCTCCAAGAGCGTATTACCTCGACCAAGACTGGCTCAATTACGTCAGTGCAAGCGGTATACGTTCCTGCGGATGACTTGACTGACCCCGCTCCGGCAACAACTTTCGCCCACTTGGACGCGACAACAGTTCTTTCCCGTTCGATTGCAGAAATGGGAATTTACCCCGCGGTTGACCCGCTCGACTCCAACTCAACAATTCTCGAACCGGGAATCGTCGGAGAAGAGCACTACACCGTAGCTCGCCAGGTGCAGAACATCCTCCAGCGCTATAAAGACCTCCAAGACATCATTGCGATTCTCGGTATGGACGAGCTTTCGGAAGAAGATAAGAAAACAGTTGAGCGCGCTCGTAAGATTCAGCGCTTCCTGTCTCAGCCTTTCTCCGTTGCTTCGCAGTTCACCGGCCTAGAAGGCAAATACGTGAAGCTTGAAGATACAATTCGCGGCTTTAGAGAAGTCGTCGAAGGCAAGCACGACGATCTGCCGGAGCAGGCGTTCTACCTGGTCGGCACAATCGAAGAAGCCCGCGAGAAAGCCGAAAAGATGGCTCAAGGAAAGTAAGAAGGGGACTAATGGCCAGCAAGGAGTTCATGTTTCGAATTCTCACTCCCGGCGCCGAGCTGTTCAGCGGCATGGTGACTGATGTAGTTATCCCCGCGCATGACGGCGAGGCGGGAGTGCTCCCCCTGCATAAGGACATGATTAGCCTGCTCGGAACAGGAGTGCTGAAGCTCGTAAAAGACGGCGACGACTACTGGTTCGTCGTTAGCTCCGGTATTTTCGAAGTTCGCGGCGGTGAAGTTACAGTGCTCGCAGAAATGGGCGAGCCGGCCGACGTAGTCGATATCGAAGCGGCGAAAGCTGAGGAGACGCGCTTAGCACCAATGTTTGCCGAGAAGAACTCCTTCGCGGAAGATTTTGAAGAGTTCAAAGTCGCCTACGAACGAGCCAAAGCACGCATCGAAATCCACCGCCGAACCCACTCCGTCCATTAAGGACGAAGCCCCAGCGTGACGAAATAACTGGCGAAATGGCCTCACACCACTGCTGCGTTTTGTGCAAGGTGGACAAAGCCGGTTTATCTAGTATGCATAGTGTATGGACTCGCTGGATAAAGAGCTGCTCGAGAAGATTATCTCGCTTAGGCACCAACTTCATGCACACCCGGAGCTATCAGGCGTCGAATATGCAACAGCGCTGACCGTCGCGCAGTTTCTTGCGGACGCGAGCTCGAAGTTCGCGGTAGAAACCGGCATTGGCGGAACGGGCATTGCGGCGGTGCTGGAGTTTTCAGACGCCGGTCCCTGTCTCGTGTTGAGAGCCGAACTTGATGCCCTGCCAATTTCCGAGAAGAGCCGTCTCGAATATTCATCAAAGGCATCCGGCATTGCGCACCTCTGCGGCCACGACGGCCACATGGCGATGCTGTGCGGTGCAGCTCTCAGGCTGGTCAATGCACCGTGCAGCCGAGGAAGAATTGTCTTTCTGTTTCAGCCTGCCGAAGAGACCGGACAGGGGGCTGCGCAGGTCGCAGCAGATCCGAAATACAAAGCACTGAAGCCTGATTGCATAATCGGCCTGCACAACATTCCCGGTGCAGAGCTGGGAAGAGTTTTACTGCGGACCGGCATTATGACTATGGCGTCTTGCGGCTTAACATTCAAATTCGAAGGGAAGACGTCTCACGCCTGCGAGCCACAGCTGGGCTGTTCTCCGGCCCTCGCAATCGCCGAGCTGATTGGTGTCTCTCGACAGATATCAGAATCTGATCGAGGAGTGCTCGTCACAGTTGTCGGAGCCAAGCTGGGAGAGAAAGCATTCGGCACAGCCCCCGGCAGCGGCGAGCTTTACGCCACCCTGCGCTCGAGCTCGCACGATGCTTTAGAGCGAAGCATTGCAGAACTTTCCGAAACAGCCTCGATTGCCGCCCAGCGAGATGGAGTAAAGTGTGAAGTTTCTCGTGAGGACGAGTTCGCTGAAACAATAAACGATGTTCGTGCCGTAGATATAGTGCAAGAGGCGACGCAGGTTCGCGGTCTGGAATTCGAAACATTGGATCGACCATTTATGTGGTCCGAAGACTTTGGGCGTTTTACGCAGCACACACCCGGTGCACTGTTTGGCTTCGGTTCGGGATTACGGCAAAAGAACTTGCACGATCCGGAGTTTGATTTTCCTGACAAGCTGCTGGAGCCGGGAACCCTTCTACTAGAACAGATTGCGAGAACTGCACTCGACGCATCCGACTGATGTTTGAACGCTCCGTCATTGAAATTAGCAAGGACCGCATCAGAAACAATCTGTTATTCATCCGATCGATAATTTCGGACAGTACCGAGCTCTGCGCCGTTGTAAAAGGCAACGCATACGGACACAGTCTTAGTGCGTACGCACCGTATTTACAGGCTGAGGGGGTGCGCTGCTTTGCGATTTCGTCGGCGCAAGAAGCCTACGAGTTGCGCCCCCATCTGAGCGATGCATCGCGCATTGTTGTGTTGTCAGAACCACCCGCAAGGGCTCTTGAGTGGTTAATTTTCAATCGAGTTGAATTTTATCTCGGCTCGTTGGAGTTCGTTTCGTCAATCACCCGGAGTGCGGCGAAGGCCGGGACACCGGCCAAAATTCATCTCGAGCTGGAAACGGGAATGTACCGCACAGGTGTATGTGCAGACGAACTCGATGCCGTCCTGGAGCAAATCGAATCCAACCGCAGCTTAATTGATGTAGTTGGAATTTGCACCCACCTTGCCGGCCCGGAATGCAGGGAGAATGAGCCGCGTGTCCGGCGGCAAATCGAAAACTTTGAGCAGCTCTCATCGAAGATACAAATGAGATTAGGGCGCACGATAGCGCGTCACGCGGCTTGTTCAGCCGCTGCGATTGCCTATCCCGAGTCAAGATTCGATATGGTTCGCGTTGGAGTGCTGCAGTACGGTTTCTGGCCAACCCTCGAAATCAAGGAGCGCTACTACGCTGCACATCCTGTACCGGAGCTGGTGCCTCGCCAAGTGCTTAGCTGGAAAACCCATATCCACTCTACGCAGAATGTTCCTAAAGGCTCATATGTAGGCTACGGCAAATCTTTCAAAGCTGAACGTAGTATGCAGATCGCAATGCTGCCGATCGGCTACGCAGACGGTTTCAGCCGTGCGTTAAGCAACAAAGGCTACGTACTGGTGAAGGGCAAGCGTGCGCCCGTGGTCGGGACGGTCAATATGAACATGCTGACAATTGACGTTACTGATATAAAAGACGCGCATGTCGGCGATGAGGTAGTAGTTCTTGGGGATCAAGACGGCGAGCGGATAGTAGTTTCATCGTTCAGTGATTTGCTGAATACCCTGAATTACGAGTCTCTAGTGCGGCTGGCCGATCACATTGAGCGCCGCATCGTCGAACATTAGCGGATCGTCTATTCTTTGCCCAGCAGCCTTAAC
>JAGRAN010000116.1 GCA_020434585.1 Bdellovibrionales bacterium | reverse complement strand
CTATTCTTTGCCCAGCAGCCTTAACAGCAGCCCGGCCTGAAGGTTATTCAGGTTCATGATTTGACTGATCGCCTGCTGCTGGATTTGATTCTTTGTCAGTTCAGCCGCTTCGCTTGCTACATCGACATCCCTGATGCGTGATAGCGCATCCTGGTAATTAAGCGAGCGGTTCGCTAACTCATCAACCGCGTAGCCCATGCGCGACATTGCGGCACCAATTCGTCCCGAGAGTTCACCGAGCCCGTCTAGATCCCGTTTGATCGAATCTAAGGCCCCTTTTGCTTCGGTCTGAGACGAGATCGTCAGACCCGCCAAACCTTTTGCCGAGTCGCGCACCGACTCGAGAGATATACTGATCATTGCATCGGCGCCGCCGCCTAAGGAAATGTTCACTTCTAGCGGGGCGTTGTAGTTGTTAATAAGGAACAGCTCTATGCTGCCGTCGGCGTTTTGCCCGGTCAGATCTGCATTGGAAGCAGCGACTATCCCTGAGCCGTTTCGCGCCTGGAAGAAGGAGGCTACGAGAGGCACCGAGTCGTAACTTGTGATTTGGGTTATCTCTCCACTTGCGATGTCATAATTGAAACCCTGGAAGAGGAGGAGCGGATTTTCCCCGGTGTAATCTTGGTTAGTTGCGATAGTTATAAAACTATCATCAACCGATTTTACAAAGGCGAGTGCTCCGGCACCCTGGGTGTTCGTCTCCTGAGTGATGGTTCCGGTCTGGTAGTCGTATTTGAAAAGCTGCTCATAGTTTGAGGCGTTCTCCCCAGTGAGGTCGTGATCGAATATGAAGAATACATCTCCAGAATTAGTTACGACTTGAGTCGGAACGTTCGATGCTCCGGTGGTGCTGGTGATTTGCCGCAAACTGCCGGTCGGGTCTTGTGTGTCGAGCACAAAGACTTCAATGTTCAGGTCGCCGTTGCCTCCGGTGTAGTTGCCGTTAGATAGGAAAGTAAGGAAGCGCCCATCTGAACTAAACGAGGCATTGGCCATTACCTGGGTAGGCAGCCCCGCGAAGGTTTCTGTGAATACTCCGGTACTTAAGTTGAGCAGATACAACTGGTCGTTGCCATTTCCACCCGTAACTCCGTCCTCAAGCGTTCCGCCGTCAACGTAGCGAGACTGCGTAGTAAAGCTTAGCGACTCGCCGTCTGCGCTTAACGCAAAACCGGAAATTCCTGATTCTATCGACTGCGCGTCGGTAACCTGCGTGAGCTCTCCGGTGAAGGTGTTATAGACAAAAGTTTGTTGGAAGCCGCCGGCATTGTCGCCGGTAATATCTTGATTACTCTGGAAGGCAATTATCGAACCGCTGGCGCTGATTTGAATTGCTGTAGCCGAGGCCGCTGAGGCGTTAGCAATAGTCGTTGTTTGTCCAGTTTCGACGTCAAGCAGCTCCAGAGTCGAGTCGGTTGCGTTGAAATAGGATACGTAGCGACCATCTCCGGAGTAAGCCACAAGGTTCGGGTTTATGCCTGAACCAGTTGTGAAGGTTAACTGCTGATACCCAACCTCACCTTTAAGACCATCACTTACGGCGATACCGTTGAATTCGGCCGCCTTTATAATACGTTGAGCTTCGGCACCGAGTGCGAAGAATTCCTGGTTAAGTGCACCGCGCTGCTTATCGCTTAGGGATCCGTTAGCGGCCTGCTCGGCAAGCTCAGCCATTCGCGTCTCGACCCGTACGACCTCGCTGACAACTGACTCAGCGATGTTAAGCAGCGAAATACCATCGTTAACATTGCGCTGTGCCTGATTAAGCACACGGACATCGGCAGACAGAGCTTCAGAAATAGCCAAACCGGCAGCGTCGTCGCTGGGACGATTGATGCGCAAACCACTCGACAGGCGCTCAAACGAGCGGCCGAGCGCAGATGTGGTCTGCGACATCCTGCGCTGGAGCCCCAGCGCTACTGCATCCGTGCCAAACTTCAGCGTCATACTACTTAACGCGATTCCTTTCTTTGAGTTCGTTCGCCGCTCAAATCCTTCGAACTGCGGACAAACTCCACCAATATCGTGATCGGCTAAGTAGCTGATTTTCTAGGGGATTTCTTGAATCTGCTGTGAATTCAGCAGCTTAGACGGCTCCGTTTGCGTCGAAGACGCAGCGATAGCGCTAGGCTAAGGGTGAAAATTTATTGAGCCACCTTGAGAATCGGCGAAGTGGCTAATTCCTTAATAAATTGGGGCGCAAAATCTACGAGCTGAACTCAGCGGCCTCCAAACCGCTAAAACATCGTAGCTTGAGGGTCCGTCGCGTCGATTTTTCCTTCTACGAGGTAAATCACGTCGCCGGCCACGGCCTTAATCGAATCCGCGATTTGTTCTAAATAGCGCGAGGCGGAGAAGGCGCTTATCAATTCTTTGGTCATAGCCGGCTGGTCTTTCAGGGCCGACTCCAGGCCTTGATAAGCTTGTTTGTCGAGATTGTTGATTTCCTTATCCGCTTCGATGACCTGTCGGGCTAAGTTAGCATCGAGCTCCAAAAATGCTTTGGTGCAAAGCAGAAGCATACTTCTCGTTTTCTCGTGCATCAGCATAACGTCAATGGGAGCAGCGGGGATCTTGCGTCCGTCGAGAGCGATAGTTCTTGCCGCGATGCTGCAGGCACGATGTCCGATTTTTTCAGCCTCGTTCGCAACCTTTAGGCAGGCGACAAGCACTCGCAAGTCCTGTGCAACCGGCTGATACAACGCCAGCATCTTCAAGCATTCGGTTTCAATATTGGTGCGAAACTGCTCGACTTCCGTGTTTTCATCCAAGACTAATTTGGCGGCGTCGCAGTTTGCTTCGGCCAGCGAGTGGATCGAGTGATCTAGCTGCTGCAGCACCAATTTGGAAAAGCCGTTAAGCTGATTCTTGAGTTCGTCTAAAGACTGGTGGAAGTGGACTGACATCAGGATATCTAAGCTCCATTAAGAAGTTTTCCGAGCATAAGCCCTCAGAAGCTAATCTTCAAATGTTAGCGAAGTGCTAGGATGTTAGCCGAGGAATTTGCTGAAG
>JAGRAN010000115.1 GCA_020434585.1 Bdellovibrionales bacterium | reverse complement strand
CGCCTACAATTGGAGAGCCGCGGGGTGGGCCGAGACCGGATTTTACTGTCTAATTCTTGCACTATTTCATCTAGTAAATATTTCTCTTTTCGCCGCCAAAAAGACTTATCAGGGCGGCAGGTTAGCTTCGTAATTTGCGCCTGATCCGGGGCGTTATTGAACGTGATTTCAACTACTTAGCTCCACTGTCTTCAAATTGACAACCCAGGATCGGCGCATGCATAATTAGATCTTCAGGGGTCGTGGCGAGACCTTTGAAAGCGTTTATTTGAATCCGAAACATCATGGAGGCCATGTCTATGGAGAAATCGGACCAAGCGTTGCTTTTGCAACTGGCTCCGACGAACTACAAGTTGCGTCGACTCTACCAGGAACATGTCGAACTAGAAGATCAGTTAGCTCAGTTTGAAAGGTTCCCGCCGTTGACAACGAGAGCATCTCTCGAGCAGCGCGCTCTGAAGAAGCGCAAGCTACGCGGGATGGACGCAATTATGGGTATCCTGAATGAACACCGTGCAGAACTTGGAAGTCTGCAATAGGCATAGGAATTAATCTCAAAGTTTAACAGAAGAAGTCACATTTCATCCCATCGAAAGGCCCGGTTCAAACCCTGGGCCTTTTTTTTAGCTGAATTTGGGCTGCCCGCTTGTGCGCTTGTCGTTTAAATGTGCTACAGCTGAGCGCTTAATCGAGTTGGGAGCTGCAATGCGAAATATCGAAGATTTAACTGTTGCTGTTGTTGGAGCTACCGGGGCTGTCGGGCGTGAGATGCTCGCCGTCCTTGGGGAGCGAGATTTTCCTGTGGGCAATCTTCGACCGTTGGCTAGCGCTCGTTCAGCCGGAGAGCGTGTAAGCTGCGGTGACGTCGAAGCGGTTGTCGAAGAATTAAATGCTGACAGTTTCGCCGGAGTGGACATCGCCTTATTCTCCGCAGGGTCCACGATTAGCAAGGAGTTCGGTCCAATCGCCGCTGCCCGCGGAGCCGTCGTAATCGATAATTCAAGCTGCTTTCGCATGGAACAAGGTGTTCCGCTCGTCGTTCCCGAAGTAAACTCCGAACTGGTCGCTGATGAGATCCAACGCCGTGGCAGCGACGAAGGCTTCATTATTGCGAATCCAAACTGTTCTACGATTCAGCTTGTCGTCGTCTTGCATCCGATTGAGAAGCACGTTGGAATCGAACGTGTAGTTGTTTCTACCTACCAGTCTGTTTCAGGTGCCGGCAAGAAAGGCATGGATGAGCTGTGGGATCAGACGCGCGGAATTTTTAGTCAACAAGCCGTAGAACCCAGCAAGTTCCCCCATCAAATTGCGTTCAACTGTCTTCCTCAAATCGATGTCTTCGAAGACAACGGCTATACCAAAGAGGAAACGAAGGTAATCAAGGAGTCGCGCAAAATTTTAGGCATTCCTGATTTGCGCATTACTGCAACCGCAGTGCGAGTGCCAGTTTTTACATGCCACAGCGAATCAGTGAATATTGAAACACGCGGTCGTCTGTCTGCGGAAGATGCCCGAGCGCTGCTGATGGAGAGCCCAGGGATTATCGTTATCGACGAACCCGAGACCGGAAAATATCCCATGGGATGTGAGCTCGGCGGCACTGACGCCACTTATGTGGGACGCATTCGAGCGGATGAATCGGCCGAGCACGGTCTCAATATGTGGATTGTAGCTGACAATCTACGAAAAGGTGCTGCCTTAAACGCAGTGCAGATTGCGGAGGTGGTTGTCGACGCTTGGGGCAGCGACTAGCCCCAAAAGTCCTCTTCTTCTTCGGATTCTTTGAGGCATACGCTCAGGCCGAGCGCTCCAGATGTCAACAGCCAGCATAGCATCAAGCAAACACCAATTTGAGTCGAGTCGAGGTGTGCGCTAAAGCTGAGCACAAGTGCGAAAATCGCACCGTATGAATAAAGGGAAACTAACAGCTTCACCGAGGGGAATTCGGCATCTTCACTCGAAGCATCCTGTTGAATTTCGTTATTCATAGTCTAATTGGAGTATCGGCACCCGGCGCCGAGTCCTTTAGCTAGGAAAGAGCAGCAATGCCCCGCTTCAAACTTCTGCTTGAATACAACGGCGCGGACTTCAGCGGCTGGCAGATTCAGCCAGGTAGAACGACTGTGCAGGGAGAGCTGGAGCGAGGCTTAGGGATCATTCTAGGACCGACAGCGGCAGGGCGACTAAAAATCGTTGGCAGCGGGAGAACTGATGCGGGCGTGCATGCCCTGGCCCAGGTGGCCCATGTTGACCTGCCTGAAGATGTTGATCTGGATACTTTCCGGCTACAAGGTGCGCTAAACGGAGTAACCCATAGTGGCTTAGCTGTTCGACAGGTTCAATTAGTCGACGAGTCTTTTGATGCCAGGCACAGTGCACACGTCAAATGCTATGAATACCGAATGCTTCGGCGCCATGCCCGGGGTGGCGTGCGCGAAGCAAGTGCCTGGGTAGTTAAGAGCAATTTGGATATAGCCCGCATGATTCCCGCCGCTCGGCTATTCTGCGGAGAGCATGACTTCTCTGCCTTTCGTGCCGCAGACTGTAATGCCACCACGACTGTGCGGACTGTTGAAGTATGTGAGGTGGTTCGACGTGACGAGGAGCTAGTTAGCCTGGTTGTCCATGGACGCGGGTTTCTTAAGCAGATGATTAGAATCATCACCGGCACTCTCGTGGAGATAGGCTGTGGAAAACGCGATCCGGAGGATGTTTCACGCATCTTAAAGTCCAAGGACCGCTCACAAGCTGGAATTACCGCTCCGGCTTATGGACTAACCCTAAATTGGGTTCATTACACTGACTGAGTAGTTCAGTAAATTGTTAATGTAATTAAATATTTATCACAATTAGTAGTGAGCTGTTTCGATAGGTCTGGTATAAGTCGGAGCGAGAAGGTAGAGTCGCTCGCTGGCGAATCGGGGCCCTTGCGCTCAAATCCATAGTGGTATAAACCTACACACTTTTTGTAAGATTATAATTGCAGTAGAACCGGCGGAGTCCAAATGTTTCAGGGAGATCGAGAACCAGACGATCAGATGAATCTGGCCAATGGCTTTAAGCAGGTCGTATTTTGGCTCGTTCACTTAGCGTGCATCCTGGCGATCTGGAGCGGCGTGAGCTGGGTTGCTCTTGCGGTTTGTTTTGCGCTGTACGTCATCCGCATGTTTGCAATCACGGGCGGCTACCACCGCTACTTTTCACATCGCACTTTTCAAACGAGTCGCGTATTTCAATTCTTGCTTGGTTGGCTTGGTGCCACTTCGGGTCAGAAGGGCCCGATCTGGTGGGCCTCACACCACCGCCATCACCATCGTCACTCCGACACGGAAGAGGACGTTCATTCGCCCGTTATTTCTGGAATCTACTACGCGCATGTCGGCTGGGTGCTTAGCTCTCAGTTCATCAATACTCGTAAAGACCAGGTAAAAGATTTGCTGAAATACCCCGAGCTGCGTTGGCTGGACAGGAACCACCTGCTGCCTCCGACTCTGCTTGCCGTAGGCGTTTTCTTTCTGGGTGTGTGGCTCAATCACGTAGCTCCGCAGCTAGGAACAAACGGCTTCCAGATGCTGGTTTGGGGATTTTTCGTCTCCACCGTGCTTCTTTATCACGGGACTTTCTGCATTAACTCGTTTACTCACTTGATCGGTAAGCGTCGGTTTAAAACTACCGATGACAGCCGCAACAATCTCGTTCTGGCTCTGATTACCCTGGGTGAAGGCTGGCACAACAACCATCACCGCTATCCGGGATCAGAGCCGCAGGGAATGTATTGGTGGGAAATCGATATCTCGCACTACGTGTTAAAGGGTCTGGAGAAGCTTGGGCTTGTCTGGAATCTTCGCACGTATCCTGAGCGGATATACGCCGAAGCCGCCGAAGGAGCTGCGTAGTCAGCGCCAAAACGCATCCCAGAAACTTCTTTCCCTTCGCTCAGGTGGTCTGCGCCTCCGGGGCGAAGGCTCGCGCCTGCGATCCCGCGCGGTCCAGCTGTCCATTGGGTCGTGTGAGTGAACACTGCATGGCGTGACTGGGTCGGTGCCAGCAACGTAAACTTCTGTAACGACGTCCTGCTTCGGGCAATACTCTGTAGCCAGCAAGCCCGTTCGCAGGTCGATATCGCGAAAGACTACGTTTGCCGGTGGAATGAAGTCTAACTCAGGCTCAAGGGGTGCAACGCACTTCATGTATTCGGTCCAGATTGGCGCGGCTGCGCTTGAGCCAGTCAATTTGGTCTCGCGATTGTCGTCAAAGCCGACCCAGACTGTCGTCAGCAAACTCGGTGTGTAGCCCACGAACCAAGCATCACGAGATGCCGACGTAGTTCCGGTTTTTCCGGCGACTGGTCCCTCGTATCCCAGTGTGCGCACAATCCGTCCAGTTCCAGATTCGACCGCACTTTGCAAAATATTGGTTAAGACAAATACAGCGGCCTCGTCTGCTACGACAGTGTCGTCAATGCTTTGCGACCAAGTGACTTCCTGCTTTTCAGCGTCGACCAGGGTCGTAATTGCCATGGGAGTTCTGCGTCTGCCGCCTGAGGCGATAGATGCGTAGCCCGTAGTTAGCTCGAGCGGAGTCAAATCAGCGGAACCGAGTGCGATCGATGGCACGCGAGGCAGCGGTCCTGGAATACCGAGGCGCTCCGCTGCCCGTGCAGCAGTTTCGGTACCGATCTTTTGAATTAAATAGACGGTGGGAACGTTAAGCGACTTCGCAAGCGCCTCGCGCAGCGTAACATCGCCGCTAAATTCATCCTTGTAGTTTTTTGGCTCCCAGGTGCCGGAGCCCGGAATATCGATGCGCAGTGGTTCGTCCGCCAATGTGCTGCTGACTCTTGCGGTGCGATACGAATTTAAGTTGCCGTCGAGTGCTGCCAAGTAGACGAAAGGCTTAAAGGCTGAGCCGGGCTGACGTTTAGCCTGACTGATGCGGTCAAACTGGCTTGCCTGATAATTACGACCGCCTACCCAGGCACGTATTTCGCCACTGATACTCGATACGGACACGAGAGCTGCTTGCAGCTGCTGCTTTGCGGACTTGGATTTGCTTTTAAGTGCAGGATAGTTCTTTTCGATTCGCTCCAGGCCCCACTCCACGGCTTGTTGAGCGCAGTTTTGATAGGCGCGATCCAGGCCGGTTAGCACATGCACAGGGCCAGATGAACGCCGAGCTTCAGAACTTAGCTCCTCGAGGCGAGTCCGGACATAATCAACAAAATATGGTGCGAAGCGTCTACTGCGTTTTGCGGGCTGAATGTTGAGTTTAGCTTGTGACGCTGAGAACCTTTCAGCTTCGCTGATGTAAGACAGTTCTTCCATCTTTTCGAGAACTGTCAGCCTGCGCGCAGCTGCTTTTTCCGGATAGCGGCGCGGAGAGTAAGCACTTGGAGCTTTAATAATGCCTGCCAGCGTGGCGGACTCGGCCAGGGAGAGGTCGGAGGCATCTTTGTTGAAAAACGCACGAGCGGCCTCCCCGAAACCGTGCAAAGCTATGCGGCCTTCCTGCCCCAGAAAGACTTCGTTCATATACATCTCGAGAATCTGGTCCTTGCTGTAAGCAGTTTCTAGGAAAAGCGCGGCTGCAGCTTCCTTGACTTTACGGCTTAGGGAGCGCTCGGACGAAAGAAACAAGTTCTTGGCTAGCTGCTGGGTTATCGTCGATCCGCCCTGAACGACCGAACCGCTGCGAATATTCTGATACAGAGCTCTAAGGACCGCACGTGGGTCTACGCCCCAATGTGATTCGAAGCGTTCATCTTCTATGGCGAGAATTGCTTGAATAAGCTGTGGGGGGTACTGGGACAGCGAAAGCGGAATCGATGCTCTAGTTTCCGTGTTGCCGAGAATAGACAATACTTCCGGCTCAATCCACGCATTGCCGACAGCAGTCTGAAGTTTGGCGTGACTAAGTTGGGAAACCGCGCCTTCAGAAAAGTTGATTCTAAGCGGATAAGCTTGTTGGACTTCGCCGCTAGGCAGCAAGGTTTGGCGTAAAAAAACTGTAAGCTCTGCATTACTTTGCTTATAGCTGCCAGGCTCATTTAGCTCGCCGGACATTTCGCGATAACCTAATTTTCTCAAATAGGTCTGCAACTCGTCAGGAGAGCGGCGTGCACCGATGAAAAGCTCCAGTGGTCGCGAAAGAACTAAGGACGATGTGCTGAGGGAACGGCTTTGCATTCTCTCCAGGACTAGCGAGCGGATATAGATGGACCCCCCCGCGAATAGCAGTGCAGCGCAGGCAGAGAGACCGAGCAATCCACGAAAGTATCGACCAGCGCGCTTGACCTTGGGGTTGGGTGCGGGCGCTTTCTTTTTGGAGCTCGTTTTTTTCTTGGTTTGTTTGCTCATCAACTAAGTAAGAAATGCTTCCAAGTTAACAGTGTCTTGGACGAATTCCACATACAATCAATTAGCAAGTCGTATGAAGTTTAGGTATAAAAAGAAGATTGATTCGCACGGTAGTTCCAATATTCGACTCTGGCGCTAAAGGAGCGCCGCTTCAAGGGAAATTTAAGTAGGAGAATACTTGTTAAATGGCAGGTCACTCCAAGTGGAGCAAGATTAAGCGCAAGAAGGCGGTAGCTGATCAGAAGAAAGGCAAGGTTTATACCCGCTGCGTTCATGAGATCACGGTAGCAGTGCGCGAAGGCGGCGGCGGCGACCCCGGACACAATGCAAGACTGGCCCTGGCTATCGATAATGCCAAGGCTGTTAACATGCCCAATGACAACATCGATCGTGCAATTAAGCGTGCAACCGGTGAAATCAAGTCAGATGAGGAGTATGAGCTAACGTACGAGGGGTACGGCCCCGGCGGCGTAGCAGTTATGGTTGATGCTGTGACGAACAACAAGAACCGTACCGTTGGTGAAGTACGCCACGCCTTTAGCAAATGTGGCGGAGCGCTGGGTGAAAATGGCAGCGTCTCGTTTTTGTTTACGAAGCGGGGTGTGCTTTCAGTCAAGAAAGAGCTGATTGGCGAAGAGGCACTAATGGAAGCCGCGCTTGAGGCTGGCGCTGAAGATATCAATGATGAGGAAGACGTTTGGGAAATTATCACCGAGCCAAACATGTTCCATCAGGTGCAGCAGGCTTTGCGGGAACATGTAGAACTGGATACAGCAGAACTTATGATGATTCCCAAGAGCAAAGTAGATGTCGGAGGCAAAGAGGCAGAGCAAATGCTTCGGCTGCTTGAAATGCTTGACGACCTAGATGACGTGCTTAATGTGTGGGCTAATTGTGAAGTCCCTGATGAACTTGAGGCGTAAGGCAGCGCGATGATCGGAGCGCTTAACGGCAAAGTAGCAGCAATCGGCGCTGACTCGATGATCCTAGATGTAGGCGGCGTTGGGTATGAGGTAGCGCCGAGCGCGCGCGTGCGGACGATGATAACTCGCTCTGGCCAGGAGCTATCGATTTCGATTTACACTGACGTGCGCGAAAACGCGATTGCCCTTTATGGGTTCGCGGAAGCCTCCGAGCGCGAACTGTTCCTGCTGCTGAAGAAGGTTAAGGGAGTTGGAGCGAAATTGGCGCTTGCTATCGTTTCCCAGCTTGAGCCGGAAGTCCTGCTGAGTGCGATCGGGGCGGGCGACATTTCAGCTCTTAAGGGAGTCAGCGGTGTGGGCAAGAAGACCGCGGAGCGTCTGATAGTCGAGCTGCGTGAAAAGGTTTCAGAAATGGCGCGAGAGATCGGTGCAAGTATTCCGACTGGTCCAGCCAAGCTTGAGACGACAATGCCAGGAGTAACGGCCGGAGCTCCTTCAGTGGCCGGTGATGTAGTGCTGGCGCTTGAAAAACTCGGCTTCCCAGGGGAGCGGGCCCGTTCGGTGGTTGCGAGCACAATTAAGTCGCAGGCGGATGCGCAACCTGCCGCGATGAAAGACGCAGGCGAGCTGCTTAAGCTCGCTTTGGCTAATCTCTAAATTTGGTGCAGCTGAATGGCTGAATTTGACGCGAAAACCTCAGAGGCAAGCAGCGAGCATTTCGACGGCTTTGGTTTGCGCGCTCTAGTTGAGCCCGGAGCTGCTGCAGAAGATCAGTTTCAGAATAAATTGCGCCCCGGGAGCCTTGGCGAATACATCGGGCAGGAGAAGGTCAAAGGCAGCCTGCAGATCGCCATCGCAGCAGCAAAGGACCGCGGCGAGCCTTTAGATCACGTTCTGCTGCATGGTCCTCCAGGTCTAGGCAAGACATCTTTAGCGCGCATTATTGCAGGAGAGCTCGGCGTCGCGTTTAAAGGAACCTCCGGGCCAGTACTGGAAAAGCCGGGCGATCTTGCCGCAATTCTCTCGAGCCTCAATGCCGGGGACGTCTTGTTCATCGACGAGATTCACCGACTGAACCGCGTTGTCGAGGAAATCCTGTATCCGGCGATGGAGGATTTCCATATCGATATAATTATCGGGCAAGGGCCGGCTGCGCGCTCGGTAAAACTCAACGTCAAACCATTTACGCTTGTTAGCGCTACGACCCGAACAGGCCTGCTTACATCACCGCTTAGAAATCGTTTTGGTATTATCGAGCGCATGGATTTTTACACTCCTGATGAGTTGGAGAAAATCATTTTGCGCTCTGCTGTTTTGCTTGAGGTCAAAATTGACAACGCAGGAGCTCACGAAATAGCGCGTCGCTCACGTGGCACGCCTCGCATCGCAAATCGACTGTTGAGACGAGCGAGAGATTATGCCGAGCAGCGCGCGGACGGGGTGATTACCAGCGCAGTTGCTGATTCAGCGCTTGAGATGCTTGATGTAGACAGCGCCGGCCTCGATAAAATGGATCGCCTGCTGCTGCAAACTATAATTGAGAAATTTTCCGGCGGTCCGGTTGGAGTGGAGACACTTGCTGCTGCTTTAAGCGAAGATCGCGGCACAATCGAAGACGTATACGAACCTTATCTGCTGCAGCAGGGATATTTGCAGCGCACACCGCGCGGCCGCGAAGCGACCCCGACCGCATTCGCCCATCTAGCTGAGCGCGGACTTATCTCGCGTAAATACGGCGGTCCTGCATCTGCGCAGGCACCCTTGTTCGATGAAGACGGCTGAACCGGCTGAAGCTGTGAATAAACGTTCGCAGGTTGAGATTCGCGGAATTTGGCGAATTCTTGGTCTTGGCGTGCTGTTTGTCGGCCTGGTCGCTCTGGCCTTTTCCTATATCGTGCGCCAGGTTCCGAGTCCGGGAGACTCCGCGCCATCTAGTTCCCATTTGGAATTTTTTCTGCTGATTAACTTGAACATCATTGTCGTGATGGTGCTCGGGTTCATGGTGGTTAAAAACATTGTAAAGCTGCTGCTAGATCGCCGCCGTCGAATACTGGGCTCACGGCTGCGCGCGCGGCTTGTTGCAGCGTTCGTTGGGCTATCACTTATACCGACAGCGCTTCTCTTTTTAATGGCGAAGGGGATTCTCGAGCGAGTTCTCGAAGAGTGGTTTTCGCCGCAAGTTACAGCCAGCGTTGACGGTGCGTTCGATGTTGCGCAGCATTTCTATGACTCTACGGAGGCGCAGCTTTACCGCAACGGACGTAGAGTTGCCCTCGAGTTGCAACCGCTGGCTGGAATGCTTGAGGCTGTTCGCGCCGGTGGAGAAGGCAGAGACAATGCCGTGCAAGTAATTCGCAGCTTTCTTGAAAATGAACGCGACGAGTACGGCCTTTTCTCGATTGCTGCAGTCGATCGAGACGGAACGACCCTGGTTCGAGCTGAGGGGCCTGAGGCAAGGCGGGCGCTTGTCGACGTTCCTCTACCAAGCACAGCTTCTTTGCAGAAAGCCTGGCGTGGAGCGACCGTTGTCGTGCCGGAGGAGTCGCTGAACAGCGAATTTCTGCGGGCATATGTGCCGCTTTACGCTGAGAACCTAAGGGACCGTTCTCCAGGATTGATTCAGCCAACAGAAAACGCCTCAGAAGCAGTAAAAGCCGATCAACCGACGGCAGTGATAACTGCCACCGCCTGGATCTCGCCGGAACTAATTGAAACACTCGCTGAGTTGACGAGCGCACACGACGATTATCGTGAGTTGAGAACCTATCGGCGACCCTTGGCCTCTAACTTTACTCTCACGCTCGTAATCGTGACGTTAATGATCGTCTTTGCGGCAGTTTGGGTTGGATTTTACTTGGCGCGTTCGCTTTCGATTCCTATCCAGCTCGTCGCGGAAGGCACTCAGGAGATTGCGCAGGGCAATCTAAAATACCGTATACCCGAAGTTGGCGACGATGAATTAAGTATTCTCGTTCGTTCGTTCAATACCATGACGGAAGATTTAGAAGGCACAACCGAAGAGTTGATCCGGCGTCGGCGTTACATGGAGGCTGTCTTAGCTAATGTTGGGGTTGGGGTAATCTCGGTAGATCGTGCGGGAGTGGTGCGTACTGTAAACCTAGCTGCTGCCGAAATGTTTAACATCGCTGGAGACGTCGAGCGAAGGCAGGAGACATTAGACACATTTTTCCCATCTAGGTTCGTGCAAAGCTTGGAGCGTATTTTAGCCTCGGTCTATGAGAAACCCGAAGTTGCAGTTAGTGAAACTTTAACCCTGCTGCGGGGTGAAACTGAGCGTGAAATTTTGATTACCGCAACGCAGCTGGTTGGAGAGCAGGGTGTCCTCGGCGCAGTGCTGCTGTTTGACGATGTTACTGAGCTTGTGAGTGCCCAGCGTATGGCAGCCTGGCGCGAAGTCGCGAGAAGGATTGCGCATGAAATCAAAAACCCACTTACGCCTATTCAACTCAGCGCCCAGCGGCTTTCGCGGCGCTTCGTGCAGGGCAAGGCAGGTCGCAGCCTAACAACAGAAGAGCGAGAATTGATCGATAGCGCCACAGAAATGATCGTAAGTCAGGTAGAAACTCTGCGCGCTCTTGTTAACGAGTTCTCGCGTTTCGCGCGAATGCCCAAAGCCCAACTTAAGCCAACCGATTTGAATCGAGTTTTGGAGGAAACTGCGAAAGTTTACTCCAACGCTGAGCACGGAGTTGAGGTTGTGCTGGAATTAGATAGCAAGGTTCCGCGGCTCGACCTCGACCCGGATCAAATTGGCAGGGTTCTGGTAAATTTGATCGACAATGGAATTGCCAGCGTGTTGTCGAAAAGGGAGATGTTAAGCAGCAACGGAGCTCAGACAGAAACTTCTGCGAGCGGGACCTGGCAGATATTTAGGCGGCTCCTAGGAGACGAGCGTGAAAATGGATTCGAACCGCGAATTGAGATAAAGTCCAGCGTTGACCAGGAGTTGGGTGTCGTTTCAGTCGAAGTAAGCGATAATGGCGTCGGCATTCCAGATTCCGATAAGGTGCGCTTGTTTGAGCCATATTTCTCAACGAAGCAAGGCAGTAAAGGTGGAACCGGCCTTGGCCTCGCCATTGTCAGCACAATCGTAGCCGACCATGAGGGCTTCATTCGCGTGCGGGACAATAATCAAGGTGGAGCCACATTTATTATTGAACTCCCTGTGCGCCGCAAGAAGGCTCAACAAAGCAGCGCGATGGTAGCAAACGGCGACAGCGCCGAATAGGAGCAGTTATGGATTTTACTTCGAGCAAGACAGTCACACTTACTGACTTTATTTTTGCAGAGCAGATGAAGCACGCCGGTGCGAGCGGAACGTTTTCAAACGTATTATTGAGTATTGCCTTAGGGACAAAAATTGTTTCGCGTGGCGTTAACAGGGCCGGTATGTGGGATATGCACGGCGCAGCCGGCTCGACGAATGTGCAGGGCGAGCAGGTACAAAAACTCGACGTTTACGCGGATAAAGTTTTTGAAACGACGTTAGGTCGCTCGGGCGAGTTTATGGCCATGGTATCTGAAGAGCGCGAAGATATGTTTGCTGCGCGGATGGGCGACTCTTCTTCGCAATACGTTATCGCGTTTGACCCGCTTGACGGATCGTCAAACATAGATGTTAACGTCTCAATCGGTACAATCTTTGGGGTTTACCGGCGCCTACCCGAGACAGAGGGCTCGAGTAAGGAAAGCCTATCGGATTTTCAGCAGCCGGGGACTGCCCAGGTTGCCGCCGGCTACACGATTTACGGTTCGAGCACTATGTTCGTATTTACGACTGGCTCCGGTGTAAACGGTTTTACTTTATACCCCACGATCGGAGAGTTCATCCTAACTCATCCGAATATGCAGATACCTGAAGTTGGTAAGATCTACAGCTGCAACGAAGCCTACTTTGCCCGCTGGTCTAAGGGAGTTCAGCAATACTTGCGCAAATGCAAAGACGGCGATGGGTCGGACGAAAAGAGCAAATATTCTATGCGTTACGTAGGCTCCTTGGTGGCAGACTTTCATCGCACCTTACTTAAAGGCGGGATTTTCATGTACCCGGGCGATGCGAAAAACCCAAACGGCAAGCTTAGGCTGCTTTATGAATGTGCGCCTTTGGCCTTTATTGTCGAGCAGGCTGGCGGGCGTGCAATTAACGGAGTTCAGCGAATCATGGACTTAACTCCTGAGAATATTCACCAGCGGACGCCTTTGTTCATCGGATCTAGGCAAAATGTTGATGAAGTGGAAGCTGCAATAGCTGCGCACGGCTAACATTAGTAGTTTTTACTGAGGTGGTTTGATCGAGATGTTTCCTAGATGAGCCAGCCGACACTCGTGAAGGGCGGAAGAATTCCATCCCCAATGGTTAGAACCACTCAGGGGGAGCCGTGCGAACGCCTGCGCGAAATAGTTCTACGGCATCAGCAAACTGAATTCCTGAGGCCGATAGCTTTGCACACTGTGCGTGAATTTGAGCGCGTAGCGGAAGTCGCAAGCGAAATTGCAGGAGACGGTCTCGTGCTCGATGCCGGCTGCGGAACAGGCGATAGCACGAGGCAGTTAGCACTTTTACATCCAAAACATGTCATCCTTGCGGTAGATCGCTCACAAGCAAGAATATCCAGGGCAAAGCAAGCTTTGTCCGGTTTACCGAATGTCATCATCGCTCGCGCAAATCTAGTGGATTTTTGGCGCTTGTCCCTGCAAAGCGGGTGGCACTTCGATTATCAATATCTACTTTATCCGAATCCCTCTCCCAAGAAGCGCCAGATAAAGCGGCGCTGGCACGCTCACCCTGTTTTACCGACTATCCTTAAATTGGGCGGGAGACTCGAGTTACGTACTAATTGGGATATCTATGCAAAGGAGTTTTACTCAGCGTTGGAACTTTGTGGCTTTCCTGCGAAATTGGAACGCTTTGCGCCCCAACAGCCCATCTCCGCTTTTGAACGGAAGTATCTGGAGAGCGGTCATCCTTTGTTTAGAGTGATTAGTGACTTAATGGACGCAGGAACTGAACCTTAGCGTCGCTGAGCTTCAACGATGAACTGACTTTGCAGCTTCTCGAGTCTTTTAAGGTGAAGACCAAATCCGATTAACGTCGCACCTGCCAAAATAATTCCAGCGGCAATTAAGAAAGCCAAAAGCTCCGGCATGATCACGATCGCAATTCCCATCAGCAGCAACGTCGCACCTAGGGAAATGAAAAATAGAGATCCAGCTCCGGAAGCCCCTGGAACACCTTGGTTTATAGAATAGAATTTAAACATAGATATCACCTCGCTCTAATCAGGAAGTACATAACCACGATTTGAGTCGAACGCAAATCGACAGAAAGCTATAGATTTTCGAGGATTGCGCGCTTGGCAACCAGGCGTTTTCCTCGAGTAGCAGAGACTTTACATGCGTCAAGCCAGCGCTGGCGCAGGTCGTGCTGCAAAGACTCCGTCAGCTTTTCTGTAGCGTGCTCAAGTGCAATGCGAGCACCGCTTCGCCTTTCGTGTCCACCGACATAGCCAAGACCGCTTAAGGCTTTGCGAGTTAGCTCAAGAGAATTGCCCCCGGCCGTCGTGGTGCGAGTGGAGACAACGACGCTCTCACCTAGAACGGCTGAGCACATAAGGGAATCAATTGCTTCAGCTCGAATCAGCATATCGGCTATCTCACCGACAATCTCAGGTCCGGACGCAGTAGGCAGAAAGCAAATAGCAGTCTTCTCATATACAAAAGTGTTTTGCAGAGCGAAAACAACGTCTTCGTAGTACGCGCTAGAGCGTGGAGCCGATACAATCTGGCGAAACACGTCAAGGTTAGCGTATTGAGTGCACCAACTAAGCGCCTTTTGGTCGATACGGCCAAACTTTGTTCTCCCTTCCATGTCCGTGCGTATTCCATAAAACAATGCGGTAGCGAGTTTCGCTTCGGGAGTTTCAGATAGCTCCCAGTAATAGGAACTAACGATTGCCGACGAAGAGGAAAGCTGTTCGCGTATGTCGCGGTAGGATACGCGGAACGAAGCCTCAGTTGAGTGATGATCTATTACGGCAGTAACGGTATGCCCGCTTCCATGCACGAGGTGATTCGTTAAACTCGGATTAGTATCGACTAAAACGATTGCCTCATTGGGCTGGACGTCGAGTTCTGAGAGCAGTTCTAACGGCGGACCAAGCAATTCAACCATCTTCAAGTTTTCTGCACGCACGATAATTCCACCCGAGACGAGGCGGGTCGGGATTGAGAGGTGCTTGTTAATTAGACTACATAAGGCCCAGCCGGCGCCAATCGCGTCTGGATCCGGGTTGTCATGAGCAACAATCAGTGCTCGCTCGAATTTGCGGAGGGTATCTAACAGCTCTTTCGCACGCATTTTCAGTTCTCTAAAGAGCGGCTGCGACCAGTTCCGCGATATCTCGCACGGTCAATTGAGCTTCGCGGTCGGTTAGTTTCACGCCGTCTTCAAGCATCTGCATGCAAAACGGGCATCCGGTGGCAATGGTTTCAGCTCCGGTTTCGGCAGCCTGGTCTACCCGCAGTGAATTTACTCTTTCACCGACCTTCATATCGAACCAAAAATGGCCCCCGCCAGCACCGCAGCACATTCCTTTTTCACGAGACGAAGCCATTTCAGTAACGCGTGAGGCTCCAAGTTGAACGAGCACGTCGCGAGGTTCATCGTAGGTGTCGTTGTAGCGTCCGAGATAGCAAGGATCGTGGAATGTAATTTCCTGCGAAAGTTCAGTAGTAGGTTGGAGACTTCCGCTGCTTAACAGCTCTTTGATAAAATGGGAGTGGTGAATTACCCGAATATCTCTGCCTGACGCAAAATCCCCAACCTGAGGATACTCATTCTTAAACGTGTTGAAGCAGTGGGGGCAGTTAGCGACCATGGTAGTAAACTTTACTTCTGAAAGAGTCGCGATATTCGTTTTGGCCTGAGTTTGGAATAGATTTTCTTCGCCAAGTCGGCGCGCGGGATCTCCCGTGCAGCATTCTCGTTCGCCGAGCATGCCCCAATTCACGCCGGCAGCATTGAGAATTTTTACCATAGACCGTGCAATGCTTTGCTTGCGCTTGTCGAAAGCAGAAACGCAGCCGACCCAATAGAGGACATCAACTTCGTCGCCCTTTTCAAGTATTCTAATATCAAGGCCCTCAGCCCAATTTGCCCGTTCCTCCGCGGGACCGAAAGGATTCCCCCGGGTCTCAATGGCACGAAGTGTAGGTTGGGCTTCGCTTGGGATATTGCCTTCCATTAGCGCCATCGAACGGCGAACGTCGACAATGTAATCGACGTGCTCGATACCCACGGGGCAAACTTCCATGCATGCTCGGCAGGTCGTACATGACCAGAAAACGTCCTCGTTGAGTACGGTTCCGGCAAGCGGAGCGCTTGAGTCCTCCCCGACGTTTTTGCGTGCTTCGGTTTGAACGAGTTGGTTGTTGGCGCGGCGCTGGTCTGCGCTTAAGTCCGACTCAGAAAGAAAACGGCCGAGCAGAGAGCGATCTATTCTATTTAGCGTGCGTACAAGCGGAGATGCCTCTTGGTCATCGTTCTTCAAATGTAGTCGATGCATATGATCGCGGGAATCAAGAATCAGCCACTTTGGTGAGAGCACCTTGCCGGAGTTGTAAGCGGGACAGACGTCCTGACACCTTCCACAGGACGTGCAGGCGTCCAAATCGAGACGTTGTTTCCACGAAAGGTCGTCGAACGTGGAGACGCCGATTCGAAATTCGCCGTCGTCCTCGGACTCCATACTTGCTTCGAGCAGGGCTTCGATGTCGCCAGGGTGTTTCAATGCGCCCTTGGGACGCGACAAGTTGCGAAAGAACAAGTTCGCACTACTAGCGATGATGTGGAAAAACTTGGAGTAGGGAAGAAGCGCTAGAAAAAGAAATACTGTGACAGCGTGAAACCACCAAAGAAAGGCGTGAAACGTCTTTACTAAGGCAGGTGACATGCCCTTAAAGATGAGGGCAAACAGAGCTCCAACCGGAGAATATGGCGCCCAGGGGTCTGCCGTAACGTAGATTCGAGCCGCCTCTAGCAAGAAACCTTGAACACAAAGGAGAAATAAGAGAAGCAGCATCGAATCGTCTGTCGGACGAGAATGCAGGCGGTCAGGCTTGGCGATAAAACGTCGATGATAGGCAAGGGCGATACCTAACATTAGTAGAAAGCCGAAGATGTCAGCAACTAAGGTGACTGCGAGGTAATATTGTCCTTCGTAGACACGCCAGCCGAAGTCTTGATGCAGCAGGACCATCGTGGTCGCAAAAAGCAAAGCGGCAAAACCCCAGAAAATGAGAGAGTGGAAACTCTTGACCTCGGGCTCTCTGTTGGTTCGGGCCTGTAGGAGCACATTTCGAATCATGCCGATAAAGCGCCGGCCGTAGCGGCCAAATCGCTCGTTGTCCGGCTGACCGCCTAGCCAGAGAGCAATTCGGGAGTAGACACCCCAGGAAAGCACGACTGCACAGACCGCAAATAGCGAATAAAGCACCACCTGATTGGCTACGTGCTCCACGTTCCAGTAAATTGGTCTGCTTGCTTCGAGTTTGCTCGTTCCGTACATAATACGGGGATCTAACTACATCGCAGGAGAAAGGAAAACAGAAATTCCGGCCCCTATGGGCGAGTAAGAGCCTAATAGCACAGCGGAAAAGCTCCTACGTCGAACAGTTTTAGCCTTCGGAGATATTGACATAAGAGTGATTTCCGAGCGAAAATATACGGGTGGATGAACCTCCAAGTACGCATAAATACCCAGCACTATTGTTAAAGTCGCAGGTCGCAGATAGGTCGCTACTCAGAGCGGCTGGATATTTCTCTGTCCTCCGCCCGGGCGCAGCTTTTAGCTGTGCCGTATCCCTAAGGAAACCATGGAAGGCGGCCTAACATTGGCGGTGAGCATAACTGTTGTCTCGCTGCTTCTTGTCGGCAATGCAGTTTTCGTAGCAGCAGAATTCGCGATACTGCGAAGCAGCACTGGAATTGTTAGCTCATCTGATTTTCTTTCACGTCTAGGCGGGAAGTCCGCTCATCGAGTCTTAAAGGATCTTGAACGTTGTTTACTAGCCACTAAGCTGGCGACGGTCGCTACAAGTATCGTGCTTGGCTGGTTTGGGCTTCAGATGGTGATCGATATTCTTGAACCATCTCTTAAGTTGATCTCAGAACGTGAGCTTGCAGTAGTTACGCACGGGGGCTCATTAGTTATAGCGGTTGTGGTGCTTCTTGCTCTACATATGCTTTTAGGCGAATTGTTTGCGAAAGCCTTGGCTTGTCGTTACCCTGAAGTAACGTTGCGGCTGTTAGCCGTTCCGGTTCTGATTTTAACCACCCTTTTTGCTCCGCTTATCTTTTTTCTCGGTGGTATATCCGGCCTTCTGCTCAGAATGTTCGGATTCAGTCATTCCCCGAAACTTGAGCGTGCGCCAACGAGTGACGAACTTGCTCGTCTAGTAAGCCGCAGCGGGGAGTTGGGGGTTCTTGACAAAGAGGAAGAGGAACTGCTGCGTAGTGTGTTTCAGTTTGGTGGAACGGTCGCGCGAGAAGTGATGACCCCGAGAACTGACCTGGTGACTGTTCATGTCTCTGATTCGTACGCCACAGTCATAAACGCAGTTGAAGAAAGCGGTCTCTCACGCATTCCTGTTCGCGGCGACGGAGTGGACGATATTTTAGGTGTTATCTTAGCCAAAGACCTACTTGCATACGCCGGCACGAACGGAAAAAGCCGCTCAGACTTCCGAGTAGAAGCCGTAATGCGCGAACCGTATTTTATCCCTGGCACTAAGCCAATCGACGATCTGCTGGCAGAGTTTAAGCGCCGCAAAGCGCACATTGCAATTGTGCTCGACGAGCATGGCGGCGTAGACGGATTGGTTACCCTGGAAGATTTACTAGAAGAGCTGGTCGGCGACATTTTTGACGAGTCCGACGATGCAAGCGCCGACGTTGTAGTGCGTGAGAACGGGAGTCTAGTCGTTGATGGAGGCGTGCTGGTTTCAGACTTGAACGCTGAGCATAATCTGGGCATCCCGGAAGGTGATTACGATACGATTGCCGGGTTTATTTTTACGCACCTTGGGCGTCTGCCGAATATAGGTGACAAGATCGTGCTTGGAGCGCCAGATGACACCTCAGCGGAAGAGCGAGAGCAAAACGGCAAGGTGGCCGGCACTAAGGTTCACCCAAGAGTGACGATTAAGGTAGCGGCCGTATCAGGCCACCGCGTAGAGCGGCTGGAAGTTCAAATTCCCACCCAAAAAGGTGCTCCGGAAACCGCTGCGGAGCATGAAGCATCTAATTATCAGGGCGAGTTGTCTTTAGCGAAAAAGGCCGGTTAGCCCAGAATTTTTCAACAATTAGGCATAAGACAGAAGAGTAATACGGCGTACACCGTAGGTCAGCTAATGTCAGTAGACGACGCAGGGAGTGCCAACGCGGAGCATACAGAGGAGACCCAAGAGGAGGTCGAGTCCGCTCCCGCGCATAATGGCTCAGCCACCGGACCGGATGTTCCGGTTTCAACTGTCGTGCGGCTAATGGGCGTTGCCAGCAGCAGAGAAATGGCGTTGCTGGAGCGCAAGCTCGACCTGACTAATCAGAAGGTCGCAAATATTGGACATCGTCTGGACAGAATTAGCGAGCAGATGCTTGAGCTGTTTCACGATATCGACCGAACAAATGTGCAGTTTGGCGACTTGAAAGACTTCTTGAGAAACATCCTCGGTGCTGTGCTGAAAAATGTTGATGAAGAAACGCGCAAACAGCTTTCTGGAAAAACAAAAGCTTTTACTGAGGAACAAGCTGGCACTACTGCCGCAGAAAAGAAAGATGTGAAAATCATCAGCAGCGAGTAAGAGGAACTATGGCGGGACGCGCCCAAGCGAAAAAACCTAACGGCTCAAAGTCTGTGAAAGCTAAGACTGGAAGCAAGACTCCCGGTTCGAATGCTGGCACAAAGAAGCCTGCGGCTGGAAAAGCTCGCTCTGTAAAGAAGGCATCTGCAAACGCGCGCAAAACATCGCGTGCTAGGCGTCGCAGCTCTAAGGCTCAGGTAGAGCCGACGGCTCGCGTTTCGAAGGACTCGACTTCGCAAGCTGAGGCGCAGGCAGAAATGCAGAAAACGCCTGACCTTGCGAAGCTTCGTGCCTTCCAAAAAGCTCAGAAGAAGAGCAAGGAGCTTGCCGACAAGACTCGAAAGTCAGGTGTGAAGGGCAAGAAATTTCTGGCAAAAACTCCGCGTAAAGGTAAAACCTATACGATCGACCTTAGAGTTCATACTCCCGGAACTATCGGGTATTTCTCGACCGGCGGAATCGACACCGGCGAAGCACTTGTGCGCTTGGCAGGGGTTAAGAAGCTCGATCTAATCGCTATTACCGATTACTACAATGCTGACTACGTCGACGTGGTCGCTAAGTGCGCCCAAAAAACTAAACTGACAGTGGTTCCCGGTATCGATCTGTGCTGCCAAATCGGTGCATGTAGAGAGGTTTACGTTACTGCTTTGTTCCCCGAAACTTACACGTCGGAGAAACTAAGTGTGGTACTGGAAGAACTTGACGTGCCAGAGGCTGCGCGAGGCCGCGAAGACTACACGATGCCG
>JAGRAN010000114.1 GCA_020434585.1 Bdellovibrionales bacterium | reverse complement strand
GTCGGTCCGATTATTCTTGGGCTACAGGCTCCAGCGTACGTAATGCAGCGTCATGCCACCGTCGATGAAATTTTCAATATGACCACGGTAGCGGTAGGCCAAGCAACGCTTCAGACCTAGGTTTTGGCAACAAAACTTGAGCCTTATCATTATCCGTGATGGTCGTAAGACAGGCCCCACTGCAGATAATTGATCGTTCCCATCGGGTCGTTGTCATCACGCCAGGCGCGGAGACCGAACTGATGGTCAATTACCATATAGATATCCTTGTCTCCCGGACCTCGCATGTAACTTAACGGCAAATGAATCCCGTAAAGGCCAAGCTGCATGGTAAATGGGCTGAGCGGATCGAAATTAGTTTCACTGGTTGCGGTCCAGAACCTTCCGTCAATCGGTTCCCAAAAAGCTACGTCCTGAATACCGTCGCCGGTAAAGTCTCCTCGCACTGTGTGATCAGCTGTGCCTGAACCGAAGCTCACGACGCCGACAGATTGATCACTTGATCTGATGAACCAAGTTTCCGCAGCAGATGGGCGGAAAACGGCAATATCAAATAAGCCATCACCGTCGTAGTCGGCTACTTTAGGAAAGTCACCCGCTTTTCCCCAAAGCTGGACTCGGGAAGTTCCGTCAAAATTGTAAATCCAAAATTGCCAAGCGTTGTAGTAGAGCCGTGCAAAGGCAGGGTTAGTGCGTTCGGAGTTTTCCCAAGGACCGGGGATAATGATATCGCCAAATCCACCGTAGGGGAGGATTTCGACAGGACCGCTCGTCGTCTGCAGTCCGGGACTACGAAAATACCATTGGTAGTCGCCATTCGGTATGCGGCGCACAACTCCGTAGTTGCTGCCAACGCCTTGGTCGTTCCAGACAAATGGGATATCGCCGGGCAGCCCGAACTGAGTAACGACATGGTTGCCCGGGGTGCCGACATCGCGCGCATACCAGTTTCCGCTTTCGGGGCGCCAAACTACGTGGTTGGCCATCCCATCTTGATCGGGGTCGAAGGGGGCACCTTTTACGATTTTAGGATAAGGAGCGCTCGCCATCGTGGTCGGATCGGTATTGGCATAGTACTCTACCAGGTCGCGAGCACCATCTCCGTCGCTGTCATAGTTTTCTGCATGACTGGTGTCACCCTGGTCGAAATAACCGTTGCAGTTTACGTCTTCCAAAACGTCGGTTATGCCGTCTCCGTCAATGTCACTGATCGAAAGCGAATCACAGGGGGAAGTGTCACCAGAATTTGATTCTGGACCGGTTCCGAAGCTGCTGGTGCATTCGATGAATACATGCAGTGGTAGGCTCTTGCCGTTGGCGGTAGGGAGTTCGAGATCGAACACTCCGGTGTTGGCGTCTGCGTCAATGTCTTGATTTAAAACTGTGGCGTCGAAAACGTCGCCATACGGGCCGATGCGAAATTTCACCGCATAGCTGTGGGTCTGCAGTGGGGTGCCCATATACTTCTGACTTTCTGGGCAGAGTTCGGCCGTAACACGCACGCGGTATGTCGGTAGAGCACGCGCTGGCTCGGCAGCGAGAAGCAGCAGAAGGGGCACACCGAGTAAGACTCGTTTCATAGTAAAAATCCAGCAGTTACAAACGCCGCCAATATTAGGATGCAGCGCGATAGCTTGCAAGCTCTTGAGCTGAGGCGTCGTATATTATCAATAGCTTAGCTGGGGGCAGCTTCATGCGCGAAAAAATAGGCGGGCCTACCAGAGCAGGCCCGCCCGGTTTGGTGGTTTAGTTTGTTGGTAGCAAACTCATTAGCTGACGATTGCCGATTGAGAGCGGCAAGTCGCCGTAGAGCCCCCATTGCTGGCTTTTCATTTCATCGGTGGAGGAGTCAATCCAGTACCATGTTCCGGATGTCGGCCGCCAAACAGCCATGTCCATTTTGCCGTCGCCGTCGAAATCGCCGTGAACCGGGTAATCGAACCACAGTCCATACTGCGTAGCCGAGCCGAGTGCGCAGTTGAAATTGTTGGAAGAGTAGCAAGTGTACCACATTCCAAAGTCGGGTCTCCAAACGGTCAGATCACTTTTGCCGTCTCCGTCGCGGTCACCTATCATCGGATGGTCCATCGACAGGCCCCATTGCCGCTGAAGGATTTGGCCAGGCGCTGTGCTGTAGTTCGTCGTTGAGAGACGAGCGTACCATTCACCCGTGCTGGGACGCCACACAGCAAAGTCAGCTTTACCGTCACCGTCGTAGTCGGCAGGAACAGGAATATCGCCCGGGAGACCCCATTGTACTCCCGCAAACAACGTTGAGTTGTCAGCTAGAGAGACCCACCAGGTGCCGTCTGACGGCCGCCAAATTGCGTAATCGCTTCTGCCGTCGCCACTGTAGTCTGCAGGCACAGGAACGTCGGTTTTTAGACCCCAGTATTTAGAGAACGGCGATTGAGTTGCGCTCTGTAGACTGTGCCACGAGACGTCCGGAAAATAGCGCGCAGGAATATTAGACGTATCAACTAAATTATCACCATCGACATCGATCGGTAAAAATACATCGGTCGTGGTGTTTCCGAGCACTTCAGTTACCATAGTGCCGTTGCTGGATCGGCGTTTGTACCACACCGCTTGATTGCCGGTTCCGCGACGAACAACAATAAAGTCAGTTTTATTATCTCCGTCAAAATCGGCAAGCGTTTTTAACGAGGAGCCAGGGCTGGTTGAGCCGCCAACTACGACCGGTTCATCTGCGTAGTACCTCGTGAAATTACCGGCAGAATCTGAAATTGAGATATGGATGTAGTAAGTTCCAGGCTCGACCGCGGAGGTGTCCCAGTTATAAGTTCGCGTACCGTTGGTAACACCGGTCAAGGTTGTGATGAGAGTCCCGTTATAGCCCGACTTGTTAGTGTCATAGAATAGCTGGACGCTCGCGGGTTTAGCTTCTGGGTCGTTGAACACAAATTGAATCGGAAAGTTGTCACTTTCGTCCGGTGTGTTTGCGCCAAGCAGCCAGGCTTGGTCGATTGCGAAGCGCGGCGGATCGCTGAGTTGAGTCTCAGTCGGGTCAAGACGCAGGTGCGTTATTCCGCTGGTGCCTTCATACCAGTGAGAGGTCCCGCCAATGATATGCGCAGTTTCAGGATCGGAAAGGTCCGTGCAGTATGTAAGCATCGACGAACGGTCGTAGCCATTACTAGAAGAGGGAAATGACTCGACTCCTTTTTCCGCCAACCAGAGGCCTTTTGATTGAAAGTAGAAGCTTGTTCCAGTTTTCGCCGCGACAACGCGCACTAGATGGGCCAAGTCGTTTAGGTCTGCCGCTTCGCCGGTGCGCGGAGCCTTTTCCCATTCCATCGTCATGCGGAAACAGTAAATATAGAAGCGACTCGGATCGATAGGTTTGTTCGTTGGAATCGTATGATGCAGCTGGGTATCGGAGTCGACAACATTTGGGTCCGGATTCGGGTCCGTGTCGGGCGTTGCGATAAATAGCCCATCCTCGAACGACCAATTGTGAAACCAGCGCCAAGATTGTGGAAGGTTCGGATCCAGGTTTGAGAGGTCCGACGCGTCGCTAAAGTCGGCCGGGTTGCCGACAACATCACGGAAATATTCTTCCTGGTTATTCGGGTTACTTGAGTTCAAGCGCGAGGGAGAAAGAAAGCGCGCTGTAGCCTTGCCGTTAATCGTAATTGGCCCGATGTGATTGCTGCGAGCCAGGACTTGCTCACTTGAACCGTTGCGGCGAGCTAGTTCAGTGTAAAAATAGTATGTGCCCGGTGGTAGGACGCCTGTCTTAAAGGCAATCGATGAACTTGTTGGATGAAAGCGCTCGACAGCCTGACCGTTGTAGTCGGTATTATCATAATCCATGTACAAGTGAACGTATGCACCGCTACCGCCGCCGCTAGAATTCCAGGACAGGTTGACTGTGGGTGAATTGTCCATGTTGACTAAGCGAAACCACGACATGCCTATCGTGTCTCCTGGCCCGACCGCCGTGTTCCAGCGCAGCATGATGTTGTTAATCGAGCCGCTCCAGGAGTTTCCGGGTACGCTTAGTTCCGTTAAATCCTGATTGAAGATTTGCCAGTCAGTGCCGAATGGGACGTAGATTCCCGGAGGGAAATATCCGTAGCTGGCGAGCCAGCCTGATGTCGGGATGCCGTTGTTCTTATCCCAGAGAAAATGAAAGGAACCATCGCCCTGAGTCGTAAAGCTTCGCCATGAAGCCTGAGTATATTTGCTCGCATCGACAGGTAGATGGTTAGCAAACTGGTAACAGTCCTGGTTTGTCGCGTTTGGAATTGAAACGATGGACTCAGAGTTAGGAAGTATCAGAGTCTCTGTTCCTGTGTTCGGCCCGACAACACCACTCCAGTAGCCGCCGCTGAGACTTTCCGAACTAAATTGAAACTGCTTGATTCCGATATCGCAGGGGTCAGAGAAGTCATATGGATGCCCCTGAACGTCCGTAAAGTACTCGTCGGTATCCTTTACGGTTGTGCTCGAAGGACCAGACATTGTGATCGACTGAGCATAACTATTTGAAGCATTGATGAGAAAAAGGAGCGAAAGAGCGCCCAGGTAAGAGCGTGCGAACAACTGCATTGCTAACCCCAAAAACTACAAAAAAACCAAACCGACGCAGACGATCTGCTAACCTACTACTTCACATTGTGTGCCAAGTTGCTGAAAACGTGATGAAAGTGCAGCAGTGCTGCGATTCTCGGCACTTGAACAGCACATGTGAAAAACGCGGGTGAAAGCCTGTTAGCGAATGCGGTACAGCGCTACCAGCTGCATCGCAAATGTTTCACCGCACGCAGTCTGCGCCGAAGAATGTATCGGCGGGTATTGGCGCTTACTTGTCGGTTTTAGCCTGAATGCGCATTCGAAGTCTTAAAATAGCCGCTAAATGCTTCGTAAATAACCAAAAAACATGGAAGTACAATCAAACGCAGGGCGGATTTGTGGGGCAGGAGGAGGAGATTCGATGTCTGCCTACACGTTTGCGATAGCTGCAGTTATCTTGACTGCGATGCGCCAGGTGATTTTGAGAGCGGCGCTTCGCGACGGTCAGGACGAGTGGCCGATTCTAATCCTTTATCACATCGGTGCTCCGATACTATTGATCTCAATCAACGGCGTTCCGGTTGTTGAATCTGCTTCACTAACTACGATTGTGCTTCTGGTGTTTAGCTGCGCGGCGTGGGTTCTCTATTCCGTGTGCGACCTTAAATCACATGCCTATTTAGATGTTGCCGCCGGAGCGATTCTTTCAACGCTGAATTTCGTCCTGATTGTGGTTGGCGGTGTAATTATCTTTGACGAGCACATTACCGTTCCCGGGGCGCTCGGTGCGGCGCTAATTGTTGCTTCGGCTTTAAGAGCGACTCGAGCACCGACGAACTTTAACTTCTCAGCGGGGGTGCGTTACAAACTAGTAGGAATCACGGTTCTAGCAGCGAATATGCTGTTCACTAAATACCTGACGACTCAAATTGACAGCATGTTTGTGGCAATTATGGGCTTTTATATCCCTGCGGTGCTTTACGTGCTGCTTAAACCTGAAAAAATTCGCGAAATTCCAAGTGCTGTTCGTGGAAGCCGTGGACTGGTGCTGCTGTTGCCGTTTGTTAGTGCGATGAACTACTACTCGCTAGTGCGGGCTCTGGAACTAGGTAACGTGTCTACTACGTACTCAATTTTGCAAACCAGCGTAGTGTTTGTTTTCTTGTTTGGCGCGACCATGTTAGGCGAACGGGACAATCTAATGCGTAGAGGAGTATCATGTGCGCTCTGCGCTGTAGGTGCGTTTATTGTCTGTCAGTACTAGCGCAGTACTCCAGAATAAAAAAATTGTCCTAAACCAACTGTAAATACAAGTTGTCCGTATAGGGCGTGTTCCAGCGACACAAGAAATAAAGACCTGTACGATGCATAGGTGTAGGCGAAGATGAAGCCGCCGATTGTGCTAAGCACGACTGCAACCCAATTCCCGTACAGCAAATGCACAAAACCAAAGGCGAGCCCGCTTGCGACAATTCTAAGCCGATCTGAGGGAAACAATTTGCGGTAGCGGTGGAAGATGAATGTGCGATAGACGAGCTCCTGGGGCAGCACAGACAAAATCGGATAAAACACGATTACAGCCAGCCAGATTCCAGGGCGAGTGCGCAGCATTGCGAACAGCAGCTCGGGATAGATTAAGTATGTTCCTAGGACCATTAAAGCAGCGCAGAATAGCAGGCGTTTTGCCATGAGGATCAGCAGATCGCGTGGGGCGGTAAATACGAAAGTATAACGATGCTCAAACGCAGCGTCGCGTACGAGCAATACAGCCGTGACAAGACTGATTGCAATGAGAAAGGGAATCGGTTTTGGCGGGAGGATCCGCTGTATAAACAGCATCGGAATGCCGACATAGAGCAGGATGAACTCGACAGCGAGTCGTATGCGGCGTTGTAAGGTAGCTTCAACCATTGCTCGGCGAGCTTATCCGGGGCCGCCCGTGGAGGCAACGCATAATTGTGGATACTAGCTGCGCGGTTTAGCAGCAGTTGCAGCGACCATACGTTCTCCCGGAAATAGTCTAACCTTTTCAAAACCTGCCCGCTGAAAATACGTTTCGAGCTCTTGGGGGGTGCAAGTTTTGATAATATTAGCCGGGCGTCCGGCAGCGTCGCGGGAGGCTTCCTCCTCAAACTGCTGCCAGCCGAGGTCGCCGCAAAGGTTTACTGCATCAAAGTAACAACTGCCTCCTGGGCGAAGGACCCGAAATGCCTCTTGAATGATGCGATAGCGCTCCCATTCGTCGAGATACATCAGCAAGGACGTGCAATAAACCTTCTCAAATGAGGAATTGCCCCATTCAGTTAACGACGGCTGAGACAGTTGCTCAAGTTGAAGATTAGGCAGGTGTTTTAAGTTTTGAATCGCGATGCTTAGCGTGCTGCCGGAAAAATCACACCCGACCCACTGGTCACACAATGGAGCAATCTTTGCGCCGACTTCTCCGCGCCCACATCCGATTTCAAGGATGCGATCGTTTTTGGAAATCTCCAAGAGCTTCGCGATGGCTGAGGCGATTTCAGTTGCAGTGCGTTCTCCAAGTTCGGCTGAACAAACATCTTCGAGGGTTTCGCCCCAGGTTTGCACCGAGCTTCCCCGTAGGTGACGCATTAGCGGAGACTCGGTGCGCAAAATAAGCAGCGGACCAATGACTAACTCTTCAGAGCCGTGCTGTACCCGGACGACAATCTCAGCATCTGTGGTGTTTTCACCAACCGCCTGTTCCCAGGGAATTCCGAAACTGAAGGAAACGACTGATTCGTCTTCCCCCTCAGGTGTAAAATCAATTTCATGAATCTGAGTCGCGCCGATGTAGATTTGGGCTTGAATGTCCTCAGAGCTAAATGAAGTGCCCCAACCGCTAAATTCGATAAGGTCGTTAACCACCGTGCCGCTGGTGGGCTGTTCGAGGGAAAAGAGAAGCGTACGCTGGGTGCTGGAACGCTTGCCCAGCAGGCGTTTCCACGGACTTAGGCCTTCCCCTGGAGCAAGAATACTTCGGGCAAGCTCTTTAACGATTTCCTGCGGATTAGCAGTTCGAAGGGGACGCATAGAGGGTTTTCCGCCGCACGGGCTTTTAATCCTACAAACTATGTCAGATACTGGCAGGCGCAGGGGAGGGTGTCAACTTGAGCAGCATGGTTTGCAGACAATCTCAGATTTTTGAAGCGGTTCGAGAACTTCTCGACATGCTGCGTGCTGACCGAAATTCGCTACATGTGCTTGCTGCGATCTCCGGCGGTATGGACTCAATGGTACTGCTGCAAGTTCTGGCTGAGCTTTTGAAAGGCGGGCGGCTTACCTGTACCGTCGCTCATGTTAATCATCGTCTTCGATCAGAAAGCGGTTCGGATGAAGAGTTGGTGCGCGCTGCGGCTGAAACGCAGAGTATGCGTTTTCTGTGCAGACAGCTGGAACCTCGGCCGCCGCAAACCAATCTCGAAGCGTGGGCGAGGCAAGAGCGCTACCGAATGCTGGAAGAGATGCGTGTGGAGTGTGGAGCAGAAATTATTCTTACTGCCCATCACAGGCGAGACCAGGCCGAAACAGTGTTAATGCGGACAATTTCAGGTCGTTTAGTCACCGACGCGCATTCGATTGCGCCTTACTGCCCGGACAGACGTTTACTGCGTCCGTTGTTAAATATTTCCCATCGAGAAATTGAAGCTTATGCCGCTGATAAGAGCGTAAAATTCATTCAGGACGCGTCCAATTCAGACCTGACTCGGACACGCAATTACTTGCGCTTGTCGCTGATGCCTCAAATTAGATCTGAGCTCAACCCAAATTTGGACGAAGCGCTGAGTGAGACGGCTTCACGCCTTTCGACTGACGAGGATTTTTTTGAAGACTTGGCAGAGCGTACAGCGGCTTCTTTCGGCAGTATTGTTGATTTGAGTAAACTGCTAGTGCTGCATGACGCCTTGCTTTGGCGAGTATGCCGCTCTGTCGCGGTTAGGACGTGTGGCGAAGAGGCTCGAAGTATCGGGTACCG